>JAGQPR010000202.1 GCA_020426625.1 Planctomycetales bacterium | reverse complement strand
CAAAGTCCCAAAGTAAGGTTCCTGGGTACCGTTCACCCCTTCGGCGAATATTTACGTCGAAAACGACGTAACTTTCGGCGGGAGGGTGAGTTGCGGTGAAACCATGGTGGCGATTAGCGAGAAGTGTCAGTATTTCTCACATTAAATTACCAATCCAGGGGCTGGTGCCAAGCCTTGAACAATTCGATCCAAGGAACATCGATCAATCGATACTCACCGCTACAAATCTGTACCCGCTCATGATCGGCAACCGTTCCTAGCTTGTACCAAGAGGCGCTGGCAAGCATCTCGACAAATTGTGATTCAGCTTGCGCGTCGACTTCAACCAAGAAGCGGCTGTTACTCTCCGAAAACAGTACTTCACTGGGACTTAGGCCTGAATTGTTGGCGATCGATTCAACGTCAACTGAAACGCCTAGCTGGCCAGCGAAAGACATCTCGGACAGTGCAACCGCCAAACCTCCTTCGCTGAGATCATGGCAGGCGCGAACCGTCTTTGCGCGGATGGCTGCGTGCATCGCCTGAAAAACTCTGTGGGCTGAATCCAATCGCACCTGGGGAACTTGCCCACCGGTCAAACCAAGCGAACGGGCCAAATGCGAACCACCGAATTCTGCGTGTGTTTCGCCGATCAGGTAGATCGGATTCCCGACTTCTTTAAGATCCATGGTGATGCAATTGGCGACGTCGTCGACTTGCCCCATGGCGCTGATCAATAGCGACGGAGGAATAGCAATCGTCTGTTTTGTGCCACCTTCCTCGGTCCAAGTGAATTCATTATTAAGGCTATCTTTTCCGCTTATGAAGGGCGTCTGCCAAGCAATGGCAACATCGTGGCAAGCCAACGCGGCGCGCACCAGTGAGCCCAGCGTTTCGGGGCGTTCGGTATTGCCCCAGCAGAAATTATCGAGGATCGCGATGCGAGTTGGATCCGCACCTACAGCGATGGCGTTCCGCACCGCTTCGTCAATAGCGCTGGCTGCCATGTGATAGGGATCCAAGTCTCCATAGCAAGGATTCATACCGCAACTGATGACCACGCCGCGATCGCTGTCGACGCGTGGTCGGACAACTGCTGCGTCTCCGGGACCGTTGGACTGCGGCCCCACCAGTGGTTTAATCGCACTGCCACCCTGCACTTCGTGATCGTACTGGCGGATAATCCAGTGTTTACTGGCGACGTTGAGTGAGCTCAATATCTGTTTGAGTGCCGTTTCGCATTGCTCGCGTGACAAGTCGGGAATAGACAAATCGGTTAATACAGGCGGAGCATAATTGGCCTCGCGAACTACCGGTGGTCGTCCGGCATGCAGGAACTCCATCGAGACGCAGCCAACTTCTTGACCGTCGTAGAGCAAGCGCAAGAGTCCAGTGGGCACAAACTGTCCAATCACACTGGCCTCAACTCCCTCGGCTGCGCACAGAGCTTTCATCCGCTCCAGGTTGGCCGGTGGCACGGCAAACACCATGCGTTCTTGCGCTTCACTAATCCAAATTTCCGTATAACTCAGGCCCTCGTATTTTAGCGGGGCTCTTTCGAGCCAAACCTCTGCGCCGATGGACTCTCCCATTTCACCGACGGCACTACTGAAGCCGCCCGCGCCACAATCGGTAACTGCGCTGTACAAGTTCTCTTCGCGAGCTTGCAACAAGACATCCAGCACCATCTTCTCTGTCACTGCGTTGCCAATTTGTACCGCGCCACCGCTGATCGATTCACTTTCGCTAGTCAACTCGGCACTGCTAAACGTGGCTCCATGGATTCCATCGCGGCCAGTACGACCGCCAATGGTCACTATCCAATCTCCCTCGCGCGGTGCTTTGTCGGCTTTGTCGATCGGCAGCAAGCCAGCATTACCGCAATAGACCAATGGATTTCCCAGATACCTATCGTCGAAATACACAGCGCCATTGACCGTCGGGATGCCCATGCGATTTCCATAATCGCGAACGCCAGACACGACACCTTTGATGACTCGCCGCGGATGGAGCACACCAGGTGGCAACTTGGTAGGATCGTAGTCAGGGCGTGCGAAGCAAAACACATCGGTATTGCAGAACGGCTTCGCTCCAAGTCCGGTGCCCATGGGGTCGCGAATGACCCCGCCGATTCCAGTATTAGCGCCGCCATACGGTTCAATAGCGCTGGGATGGTTGTGAGTCTCAACCTTGAATACGACATGGTAGTCGTCATCAAATTTTACGATGCCCGCGTTGTCGGAGAACACCTTGACGCACCAGTCATCTTGACCAAGGCTGGCACGGATTTTTACTGTGGCAGCAAAAATCGTCTCCTTGAGCATATTCTCGAACTGCCGCGTTCCATTCTCGTCGGAATAGGCGATACGTCCAGCCAGAGTCTTATGGCTACAGTGCTCACTCCAGGTTTGCGCGACGGTCTCCAATTCGATGTCGGTTGGTTCCCGGCCCAGCGCCACGAAATGCTGCTGGATCGTCCGCATTTCCGGCAAAGTCAAATACAGCTGCCCCAGCTTGCTCAGCTGCATCAATTGTTCGTCGTCCAGTGAGGAGAGAACAACGGTCTTCAGCTCAAACTCGTAGGGGCGGCCAATATCTATCCGCTGCAGCTGGAGTGGCCCCGGCACGATGCGTTCAATCGAATCGTTGAACAAGAGTCTCTGGCTAAGCTGGCGAAGTTGTTCTGGCTCGCCACCGGACAGCCAGTATTTGCGCAACGTCGACACCTGCTCAACGGCGATCCCCATGTCCTGCAGAGCCTGTAGCGTACTAAGTGCAACCGGATCCATCACTCCCGGCTTGGGCAGGACATGGATTAGTTGACCATGATCATCCGCTGGCGCGGACAATTCAGCTGAGCACACTTCAAGAACTGTGTAGGTTTCGACGATCGTATCTGCCAGTAAACTGCGCGCGGCGCGATCCGCCTGCTCACGGGTGATTTCACCTTGTAACAGGAAGCCGCGAGCCGCTGCAATTTTCAGATGCTCGCCCAGTCCGAGATCACGCGCTTCGATCGCCAGGTTTCTCCCAACCACATCTTCTTGTCCGGCGGCCGGGCATACGTCAATTTCCCACAGCGTCACGTTTCTTTTTTCCTGCGTCCAAGAGATATTCAATTTGTTCATCACTGCCGTTTTCCAGGGCCTGAATCCAGGACTCAAGTGAGCGGGAAAACTCTTGCAACGATTCCAACACAGATTTTCGATTTTCGCTAACGATTTGTCGCCACATCTCAACGTTGCCAGCGGCAACACGAGTTGTATCGCGCCAGCCGGATGCTACCAGGGGGAGCACATCGCTGGGAGTGGCTCCGGCCAAGGCCGAAGCGACGACATGAGGTAAATGACTGGTTCGGGCGATCGCTTGATCGTGCGCGTCGGGCGTCATCCTCACCGTCTGGCTGCCCAACAATTGCCAAAACCGCTCGGTGCGATCCGCGACGGCTGCCGAGCACTGCAAAGGAGTGATTACGGCGATTTTGTCCTCAAAGAGCTCGGAATCGGCAAACTCAACTCCACTCTTTTCGCTGCCAGCCAAAGGGTGCGCGCCACAGAATGCAGGCCCATTGCCGAACTGGTCGACCAAGCCTTTCGCTGCAATCGCTTTGCAGATGTTGGATTTCGTACTGCCAACGTCGGTGATGAGTCCATCCTGTGCCATCGAACCAGCACAAGTGGTTACCTTTTCGACGATTTGCTGAACGGGAGTACAGATGACTGCCAAGTCCGCCCCACGACTGGCCTCCACGAGATTCAGCGAATACTCATCAACTGCGCCCCGCTGCTGGGCGGAACGCAATTGAGCTTCGTGGCGGCCAACGCCCACTACCGTTCTAGCCAGCCGTCGTGCATGCAGCGCGAGGCCAACTGAACCGCCGAGCAGGCCTACACCGACAATCACCACGCGCTCGTATTGCATACTCAGCTATTTCCTTGCACGATCGCAGCTTAACGGAAGCCAAGCTCCGTTCTGTTGGCTGCTGGCGACCGCCTGTTCGATGAACAACATGCCTTCGACACCGTCGTGCACGTTAGGGTAGATCGTATCGCGTGTCTCGATGGATTCTCCGCTGCTCTTAGCAACCATGGCGTCAAAGGCTGCAGTGTAGATATTTGCAAAAGCCTCGAAGAAAGCCTCCGGATGGCCACTTGGCAACCGGCAAGCCGCTTTTCCCGATGCATTCATGAACGGCGCGTTGGGATCGCGGGTATAAAGCTTGTGCGGCTGGCCGTTTTGTCGAAACGTCAGGACATTGGGCTCTTCTTGACGCCACTGAATGGAGCCTAGCGTTCCGTCGATTTCAATGAAAACATCGTTCTCGCGGCCATGGCTAATTTGCGAAGCAGTCACGGTACCCAAGGCGCCGTTGTCATACTTGATAATTGCAGTACCGTAGTCGTCCAGTTTGCGACCGGGCACAAATGTTCGAAGGTGACATGAAATTTCCTGCGGCAGCAGGCCAGAGATGTAGCGGCCCAAGTTATACGCATGCGTGGCGATGTCACCGAAACAACCTGCGACACCACTCTTGCTGGGATCAGTGCGCCAGGCGGCCTGCTTTTGATCGGAGTCTTCCAGCTTCGTGCGCAGCCAACCTTGAATATAGTTGGCACGGATTGCCTGGATTTCCCCAAGTTCACCACTCTGTACCATTTCTCGAGCCTGTCGAACCAACGGATAGCCGGTGTAGTTGTGCGTTAAAGCGAACACAACGTTTGATTTGTCGACAACCTGTGCGAGTTCCTCGGCTTGGGCATGAGTAAACGTCATCGGCTTGTCGCACACGACGTGGAATCCCGCTTCGACTGCCGCTCTTGCAATCTCGAAGTGAGTGTGATTAGGAGTCGTGACGCTGACAAAGTCAATGCGCTCCCCCGCAGGTAATGCTCGCTCTTTTTCGAACATCTCCGTGTAAGAGCCATACGCACGGTTCTCGGCTACGTCGTAGTCTTCCGCAGATGCTAAGCTTTTCTCCGGGCTGCTGGAAAAAGCGCCAGCCACGACCTGCGCTCGATTGTCCAAGCAGGCGGCGATCGTGTGGACTCGGCCAATGAACGAACCTTGGCCGCCACCTACAAGTCCCATTCTCAGCTTACGACGAAGTGGCCCATTGGTCATTTTATTTTCCTCCAACTGCAATTTGTAATGATGCAGCGCAACGACAGAAAAGTCATTCGGTTCGTGCGGTGCAGCAGCGATGCACGTGCAAATCGATTGACTTGCGTATCCGCAGCTACAAAGCCTGCCGATTCTGATTCACTTGTCCGCCGCCTACGCTAGTAGCTAATCGATGTGTCGTGTCGCGCCTTGGTAAATTCGCGAAGCCGTAAGTCAACTAGTAAGCAATAAGCCGCGACAAAACTCAAACGTCGTTGATCTCTTCAGCCGAAAATTCCGACGCGAGGTTTTCGCACGAGATGGAACGGTGTCCATCGACGGAAAACCGTTACTCTGTGTGACGCTTCTATGCAAACCCTGCGACTTTCGCCACGTGACCCGAGTTATTTCAATCTGAACGTGAGAACGCAGCATGATCGCCAATTATTGACTGTAACTGCGGCTTTCGACAGACTCCACCTAGCCACGACTGAAAGGGCACGTTCTACCACACTTTGGATTAGGCTGGAAAGAGGTGGTGAGATTTGCTGGTTGGCACTGCGTAATCATTTCGCAAAAGGGTGTCGTTCATATACGACTGTACTACTTGTATGGTACATTATTCTTCGCTCGATATATAATGACGCTTGCGCGAAATGGCCCGCTTGACCGGAGCATCACAATTGGACGCGACCTACGCTGTTTTGAAGGTCGCGATGAACGGTGACACGCCGTCGTGCTCATCGCTCGGGTCGGAGTGTTCTGCGTGAGTAAACGTATATAATGTAAGTTTGCTTGTCCAAAAGTGCGCCACTTGCCAGAAAAGCGGACCGACCCGATGCCAAACCTTTCGATATCATTTGAGCATCCATGGTATCTGGTATTAGTGCTGATTATCCCGGCACTATGGTACAGCAGTTTTACGCAACTTGCGGTCCTTGGAACTGGCCGTCGGCTAGCCGCACTGCTATTTCGTTCGATGGTTTTGCTTCTGATTGTTCTCGCCATCGCCGGAGTGCAATGGGTCTGGACCAGCGACCGGCTTACCGTCGTTTTCATCTTGGATCAGAGCGATAGCATTCCTAGAGCCAAACGCGACTTGATGCTGGAATATGCGATCAAGAGCGTTCAAGAGCATCGCAATGACGAGCGCGGTGACTCATCAGGGCTGATCGTGTTTGGCAGGGAAGCAGCCGTTGAATTCGCTCCGTACGACGACGATTTGCCAGTCGTGCGTGGCATTGAAAGCATGTTCGGCCCGACCGATGCGACTAACTTGGAATCAGCCTTGAAGATGGCGGCGGCCGCTTTCCCCGAAGATGCGGCCAAACGCGTTGTTGTGCTGACGGATGGAGTGGAAACTCTTGGCAGCGCCACCGCAGTAGCTCAGGCCATGGTCGACGCGGGTATAGGAATCGATGTGGTTCCAATCGAACTTTCCGCTGGCAGCGAAATCCTAGTTGAGAAAGTTGACTTGCCGAGTGACATACGTCAAGGGCAACCTTTTGAGACGCGAATCGTCATCAACCGTTATCAAGGTTCCGACGATGGCGCCCCCGTACCGGGAAGGCTGCGATTGATGCGGAGCGTGGGCCCCAGTGAACAAGTCTTGATCGATACCAATGTCGAATTGGACAAAGACGTCAACGTATTTCCGATCAGTGACACTATTGAGCAGCCTGCGGGCTACACGTACCGGGCGGAGTTCGTGCCAGAAAACCCCAGCGATGACGCTTTGCAACAAAACAATCGCGCAGACGCGTTCACTTACGTCCGCGGCAAGGGGCGGGTGTTGATGATTGAAGACTGGAGCGCGCCCGAAGAATATCGAGCGTTGACGGAATCGCTACGGGCCAGCGAGATCGAAGTGGATGTGCAAAGCAGCGACCAACTATTCACGTCTTTGGGAGAATTGCAGGCTTACGATTGTGTGATTCTGGCTGGCGTACCACGCAGCAGCGGCGATACTGCCGAGGCAATCGCCAATTTCACGGACGAACAACTGGATATGCTGGTGGCCAACACCGAGCAGTTCGGAGCTGGACTGGTCATGCTGGGCGGCCCCAGTGCGTTTGGCGCCGGTGGCTGGTCGAACACAGTGGTCGAGAAGGCCATGCCTGTCGACTTTCAGATCAAGAACAAGAAGATCGAAGCGGTCGGGGCACTGGCGATGATCCTGCACGCGTCAGAGATTGCCGACGGAAACTATTGGCAAAAACGCATCGCACAAACTGCCCTCGAAGTGCTCGGTCCGATGGACTACTGCGGAGTGATAGTGAACGGCGCGGTTGCCGACGACTGGCTTTGGGGCACATCGGCAACGCCACGAGGAATGATGAGAACGGGCCAGAATCGACAGGCGATGATCAACCGCATGCGTTCCATGGCTCCAGGTGACATGCCCGATTTTCAGCCTTCCATGCAGATGGCGCTTCAATCATTGGTGGCGACGCCAGCTTCGATCAAACACATGATCATTATCAGTGATGGCGACCCGACGGCTCCCAATCCGGGCATACTTTCGCAATTTGCTTCCAACCAGATCAAGATTTCGACAGTCGCCGTGGGAGCCCACGGGCAGACTGGCCATCAGACTCTTCAAAACATTGCCACCCAGACCAGCGGCAATTACTACGTCGCCAAGAATCCCCAGGTTTTGCCCAAGATTTTTCAGCGTGAGGCAATGCGAGTCTCAAAGCCTTTGGTATTCGAGCCCGACGGCGGAGTACAACCGCAAATCACCTATCCACATGAAATCGTGCAAGGCCTGTCACGACAGTTGCCAGACTTGAACGGCTTTGTGTTGACGACCATCAAAGACAACCAACTGGTCGAAGTACCGATACGCGCCAACAAACCAGGAGAGTCTGAGAACCAAGCCATCCTAGCAACATGGCGCTATGGCAACGGTCGCACCGCAGTCTTTACATCTGATGTGGGACAGCGCTGGGCCACGCGCTGGTTAGAGTGGGGCGGCTACGATCAATTTTTTGCGCAGCTAATTCGCGCCACCATGCGGCCGGTAAAATCCGATGCTCAATTCACCGTGGCGACGAACGTCTCCAATGGTCAGGTGCAAGTAGTTGTCAATGCGTTAGACCAAGAGGATGAGTTCCTAAATTTCTTGGATATGCAGGCCGTGGCCGTTGGACCGGATATGAAGCCGATTCCATTGCTGATGCGGCAGGCAGCTCCGGGTCGTTATATCGGTACATTTGACGCAGATCGCACCGGCAGCTATCTCGTCAACTTGATTCCCGGGCCAGGCATGGCTCCATTGACCACTGGCGCCAGCGTGCCGTTTTCTGACGAATATCGGATTCGTCAAACCAACTTCAACATGCTTGAGCAGCTAGCCAAACTAACGCCAGAGGGTGGGCAACCCGGCGTCGTCAGCATGCCATTATCCACAGAATCTTTAGCCGAAGTCCTAGCCAACGATACTTACCGAACAGGCTTACCAAGAGCGATGAGTTTGCAGGATATCTGGCCCTGGTGCTTACTGTTGGGGGCATTTTGTTTGTTCGGCGATGTGTTTGTTCGGCGCGTCGCGTTGGATTACGCATACCCGCTGCGCTGGATAGCCGCTCGATTCAAGTCCACGGAAACTGCCCTGGACACTGAGCGAAAGCAGAGCCTCGAGAGACTGCGCAGCAAGAAGTCGCAGATCTCCAGTGAACTAACTCAAGCCCGCGCCTCAACAAGATTTGAAGCCAACGAAAACGCCGACCATGAAACTCTCGATGCTGCCATCACGGGAACTGATTCAACCAGGCCAACGTCGGTTCGCCCCACTTCTCCCAGCCTGGCTCAAAAAGAGGAACAGGCCGGTTATACTTCACGATTGCTGGCTGCCAAGAAAGCCGCTCAGAAAAAATCAGAAAAGCCGGACCATCCGCAAAGCTGAAGAAACAATTAAGCAGTCCGGCCGCTTCATTCTCTACAGCCGATTATCGTGCGTCGAAAGAACCTGCTTCCACAAGCTAGATTTTCAGCTTCCTTTGCCCCCGCCCTAATGGCGAATTGTTCCAGAAACTTAATACGAGATCTTGATTTATGACAAATGTCGCCGAGCAGATGCAGCAGCAAGCTGACGAGTTTCGTCAACGCTACCAGGCAGTGCGCGAAGAAATCGGAAAAATGATCGTCGGGCACGACGAAATTGTCCACGGCGTACTCACCAGCATGTTCGTGGGCGGACACTGTTTGTTGGAAGGCGTGCCCGGGCTGGGCAAGACGATGCTGGTGCGTACTCTGGCCGAAACGCTGAGCCTGGAATTTAGCCGCATTCAATTTACTCCCGACCTGATGCCCGCCGACATTCTCGGTACCAACATGATCGTCGAGAATGAGCAGGGACGAAAAATGTTCGAGTTTCAGAAAGGACCGATCTTCACTCAGATTTGCCTGGCTGATGAAATCAACCGGGCCACTCCCAAAACGCAGTCTGCGCTATTGGAAACCATGCAGGAAGGGACGGTTACGGTAGCAGGTCACCGCTATGTTCTGGACAAGCCCTTCTTCGTATTGGCAACGCAGAACCCCATCGAACAGGAAGGGACCTACCCGCTCCCTGAAGCTCAACTTGACCGGTTCTTATTCAAGTTGGTCGTGGGCTACAGTTCCCGCGATGAACTCAATACCATTGTCGATCGGACCACTCGTGGAACGATCATCGAAACCAACAAAATCATGAACGGGGAAGAGATTCTGCGGTGGCAAAAGCTCGTCCGCGATGTCATCCTGGCTTCACACGTTCAAGACTACATTGTCCGTTTGGTGCTGGCTACGCATCCTGAGGGTCCATTGGCTCAAGAAGTTACGAACAAATATGTGCGCTGGGGAAGCAGTCCTCGCGGTGCGCAGACCCTGGCCTTGGCCGCCAAGGTGCGCGCGCTGCTGGATGGCCGATTCAACGTTAGTTTCGAGGATATACGTCGAGTTTACTTGCCCAGCATGCGACATCGTACGCTGCTCAATTTCGAAGCTCAAGCTGAGGGCATCGACGTGGACCAAGTCCTACTCGAAATTCTGGAGAAAGTTCCAGAGAAATCGGATGCGGCTCTAGCTGCAACTGCATAATCTGGAATCAGCCAGATATACATCTTCGAACCCCTGTCAGCCGAGTGGAAGCCTTTGCGTATTGTGTATCTTACTGCTGGCGCTGCAGGCATGTATTGCGGCAGTTGCCTTCATGACAATGCCATCGCGAAAGCGATGATCAAGCTGGGCCATGACGCTCTGCTGGTGCCAATCTATACTCCAATCCTGACAGACGAAACCAACATCAGTCAACCGACGCTGTTCTATGGTGGGCTGAATGTCTACATGCAACAAATGTCATCGCTGTTTCGCTGGCTGCCACGCTGGGCTGACGGCTGGCTCAGTTCTCCACGGCTGGTGCGCTGGATCGCAGGTCGGGCCATGGGTACTTCCGCAGAGAACTTGGGAGCACTTACCGTTTCCATGTTGCGAGGAATAGAGGGCCGCCAAGGCAAAGAGGTTCATCGCTTGTGCGATTGGCTGCAAGTTCATTCGCCTGAGCTACTGGTTTTCTCGAATCTGCTGATCGCTGGTTGCATCGATGAATTGAAGAGACGCATGAATCGTCCGGTGGTGGTCGTTCTGCAAGGAGACGACATCTTTTGCGACAGTCTGCCTGAGCCCTATCGTGGCCAAGCTTTGGTCGAGCTGCGTCGGCTGGCCAAACAGGTCGACATGTTCATCGTGCACAGTAGAGATTACGGTTTGCGGATGCAGCAGATGTTGCAATTCGATGAAGATAGGCTGCAAGTTAGCCCGTTGTCGATTGATACTGCCGATTTCTCAAGCGCACCTTGGGGACCACCGTCGGAACCAAGGGCGCCCACGATCGGTTACCTAGCGCGTCTGGCACCAGAGAAGGGATTGCATCTATTGGTGGATGCTTTCATAGAAATTCATCGGAGCGGTTTGCATGGCGACACGCGACTGGCGATTGCTGGTTGGCTTGGCAAGCAGCACGAAGAATACTGGGCAAAGCAGCAGGAGAAGCTGACATCGGCAGGTCTCGATAGCCAGGTTACGTATCATGGTAGCGTAGATCGCCCTGGAAAACTCCACTTCCTCAGAAGCATCGACGTGCTCAGTGTGCCAACTCCCTACTTGGAGCCCAAGGGACTGTTCGTGCTGGAAGCACTTGCCGCTGGAGTGCCTTATGTGCAGCCCGCCCACGGAGCTTTTCCGGAGCTCTACGAGAGACTGGGCGGAGGTCATTTGTTTGATCCAAACGATACCGCAGCATACGCCGCGCGGCTGCGTCACGTTTTGGACGATCTCTCAGCAGCCCAAGCCCTGGGCCGCGATGGGCAGCAGCGATTGTTGTCAACCTCTGCTAGTGAACACGAAGCCCAACACTTACTGCAGCTGTTTTCAAATTTGCTCCATTCCAACTGACTGCACACCGCTTGCTCTGCGAATCCCTTTTTGCCACCGGGAGACTCGGTTGCTTTCGTTCCCAGACAATACAACTACCTTTACAAGACCCATTTTCGATGAAGCACTTTGCGTCTCTACTGATAGTCCTCAGTGGTCTTTCGATTTCCAAGGTATATGGACAACTCTGGCCTCATGCCTCCGGCCTTGCCCCTGCTTTTCAGGCAGTAGGCGGAGAACCGCCAGCGCGTTGGTCGGTCGCCGCGAACGAGAATATTGGCTGGCGGCGAAAGCTACCCGAATGCGGCCAGAGCGGCATCGCAGTGGTCGGCAACAAACTGTTCCTAACCGTGAAGCAACCGTTGCCAGATGACGCTCGGGAGGAAACGCACTATACCGCCAACTCCGTTGGTCTGTGCCTCGATGCGCGGACGGGAGAACTTCTCTGGCAGTTGCCCGTGCCAGGCACGAAATCTCAGACGTACATCTCGATGTTTATAGCCGAGCCGACGCCGGTAGTGGACGACACTCGCGTCTGGTTCATTACTTCCAACGGCGGGAGAGTGTGCGCTGACCACAATGGCAAGGTGCTTTGGAATCGGGCCTTCGAGGTGGACCCGCTGCATAACGCACAGTTTAGTCAGCCGATGCTGGTCGACGACAAGCTGGTGCAAATCGCTGTAAAGGAGCCCGTAGCCGACACCAGCGGGCTGGGTAAGAATTCCGGCAGAGGACCATGGAGCTACCTGCAGGCCAGCGATCCCGCGACAGGCGAATTGTTGTGGACTGCGGAACTTGCTTCGTCCATTTTTAGCTCGCCAGGCTTCGGTAAACTCGGCGACACGTGGTTCGTTCTCCATGCCCGCGGCGGTAAGCACAATACACCTGAGAAGCCGTATGGGTTCACGCTGACAAGCTTAGATACCGGCAAAACGATTTGGAATCGGGACCTCGCTACAGGTTTCAGCTTCTTCAACTCGTACTTCGACGATCGACATGCCTATGCATTTGATGCTGGCAAACTATTGCAACTCGACATCAACAGCGGCCAAACCAAACGCGAGTTCGATCTTTCCGACAACGTGGACTGGCATCGTTACAATTCGAACACAGGAAAGTGGGAAATCCAGTCGGAAGTCAGGTTCGCCTCTGGTCTGCACCCGTGCTTCCATAGCAACATCCTGGTTGGCCAACATATGTTTTTCATGGCCCACGATCACCCTTCCATTGGTCGCGTGAATGTTGCATCCGGCAAAGTCGAGTATCTGCACGTTCCCTACCAAGTGGAGCGCAAGACCAACGTTGCTGAGTTGGTTCATTGGAACAAACACATTCCAGCCTTGCCCAAAAATTCGCGCGGCATGACCGTCGGTGCGGACCGTCGCGAACTGGGCAACGGCTGGGGACACGTTACAGTGCCTGCCCCCATTGCCGTCAATGACAATGTATATTTCGTCACGATGATCGGCACCGTCTACGTCGTGGATGCCAATGCGCCATCATTCGACGGCTCTGCCCTGCGTTGGGTCGGTGACCTTGGTCCTGCCAGCCAAACTTGGACGCTTTCCTCGCTGTCGTATGCCGACGGACGCCTCTACGGGCGGACGCTAACAGAAGCAGTTTGCATCGTGCAGTGACGTCCCATAAGCAACGTCGCTGCATCCTTTTGTCAAACTAACCATTCGGCTTAGTTTAGAGGCTGCGCGATTCGCGAACTTTCTTTGTAATTCGGGGTGAGTGGTCTGCCACTGGCGCAGTCGCGTTAGTGCATTCTGTCAGCCTGATTCGATTGTGTCGCAGGCTAGTGTCACAAATCGTAATTCCGATGCCACATC
>JAGQPR010000201.1 GCA_020426625.1 Planctomycetales bacterium | reverse complement strand
AGCTTCTGCGTCATTTCGCGGTGCGGCAGACACGAAATCCCTGGCTGAAGCGATTGTTTGTGTGCGAAACGCTGAATCGTTTCGCGCACCGAATGTCCGCCGCAGGCGCACCAAAATCTCCGCCGCGTAGGGTGAATAGAGTGTCATCGTCATCGGGCGTTTTGGCAACGTCGAATAACATCGCCCCGTTGAAGGGTGTTTCGTTGATTCGATACAAGTCTTCGCAGTGCTGGCCAATGTTGCCCAACATATCAAAGAAGCCGAATTGATTCGGCTTCTTAAGTCCGACCGGCCATGAGCGGTTGTCTGAGTTTTGGTCATACCAGCAGTATGCCTGAAGCAACTGATCGCTTTGACCAAAGAAGCGAGATTGCGTAGAACCGGCGCGACAGGCAAACTCATACTCGGCGTCCGTCGGTAGTCGGTAACCAGACCGCTCAAGCACATCGACGCTAGGCATGTATCCCAGTCGCTGATCCAACGTTGTCCATTGCCAATTAGGTTCCGCTGCGCGGGTAACGTACTCCCAAATGTCGGGATAGCAGCGTTCTTCCACCGGCAAGCCAGCTTGTTCGCTTAGCCACTCGCAATACAGCATAGCATCAATGCGACGCATAGCTGATTGCGGACACAAAACATGCCAGCTGTGTTCGTTCAACGTGGTCCTACTCTCTAACGTTTCGTCGATCAAGGCCGCGGGCAAGCGAGACTTTACCGCTGGGTCCTCAATGAATCGCCGATACTGCTGTACCGTAATCGGCTTGCTGGCCAGGTAATAGGATCTTGGAATATGCATCCAAGTCTGATGTTCGGAACTGACCTCATTGCGGCCAGGTTCGTAGATCGGCGAGCCAATGGGGAAATTCTGTGGCTCGACTCGAATCATCCTATTGTCCTGCCCATCAACGTACCAATTCGCATTTTCTGGTGCTGCTGCTCGCGATAGGATTTCTTGATCCCACTGGCTCAAGCACCACGCTGCAGCCGAAGAAACACTGGCATTAGGAGAGACCGCCAACTCTGCGATGCTACTCAACAATTCTGAAGAAACCAAGGACCTTGGATAGTCCGCCATGGCCAACAACAAAGATCTCTGGAGCACCACCGAATCGGTTTCTGCAAGCATTTGCTCGGCTGCTTGAATTGGAAACCCGGAAGCAGCTAGATGTTCAATGGCAAACGATGCAGCGTCGCGTGGGCATTCTTCTTCAGACAGCAAGTCCACTAGAGGTTCTCCATGAGCACATTGGGCAGACGCAATCGCCCGGTTAGCAAGCTTTTTCGCCTGCCGAGTGTGCGCTTCGGAGGTTTCCAGCGGGGACTGTAAGATTGCAGAATATAGCAATTCGCCCGACGCATTCTCTGGTTCAATCAATTGCAGTGAAAAAGTGGCAAGCTCTTTTGCTGCCAATTCATTCATTAGATCCACAGACGATTGCCGAAATAGCAATCGGGACCGGTGGCTGAACTGCCCCTCGCAATACACTCCGCCGCATTGAGTTTCCGATGTGCGAATATCGGTTTGAAAGATGCCGGGAAATAGATCCCCAAACCATTCCGTTCTGCGAGTCCTGAATTGGCTGCTGATCGTGCGAATTCTCTGCTCGGAACTGCGAATTGCGTCTTGGGACATGGCTAGTTTCTGAAAGATGGCCGATCGCAGCATGTTCTTGTGCGGCAAAGGGTGTCGGATGAACCTATTCATGACGAAGCCGTCGTTCATATGTGACTTGGCAACCTCTGACGTGATACTCAGCTCCACTAATACCTCAGGATCGTCAGGTAAAGTCTGTTCCCATACGGCCCACCAACGCGTTTCCGATTCATCGGTCCCGTAGATCGCCGAAAAATCCTTCAGATGGAATTGCTCCGCCTGGTTTTGTTGGTTGTGCTGTTGCAACTGCTCGGCAGTCAACGATTCAGCCCAACGGTACTCGCGTTGATCGCGCGCCCACACGATGGCGGCGAACAGTTTCTCTTCCACCAGATAGGGACGTAACGATAACGGACGAAAGCCGGCATCAGCAGCTTGCCGCACGATCTGCTGCAACTCAGCCCGAGGTATCGCCAGCGCGAAACCAGCTCGATTGTCGAGCCTGCCCTGCGAACGCTCGATAGCAGATTGAAGTACGGAATGCTGGCTCACATCAAACTTGGGTTCAAGGCGTCCATTCCAGTGTTCAGTCGTGACGATCCTACGAAGCGGTGGGATCAGAACCTTAAACTCACCCGGCTCAGCGATCTCGATGGCTGCGATAAGCGTTTTTGCGTCTTCGCTAGCACAGACAGCCAATGAATCCACCATCTGACTTCTCGCAACACCGGAGCTTGGCGCTGTTGTCTCCAGTGACTGCATTAGCGGAGCGGACAACTGTGTTCCCATGGGGCTGAGATAATTGAGCCAATAGGGAAAGTGCGTCGGCCGTGAATCGCACAATTGCTCAGCAATTTGAACGCCGTGCTCTTCGAAAAACTCTTGAGCGTGAATTGTTCTTGTAGCCAGCGCAGCTAAAGGTAGTATTTGCTTGTTGGATATTTCCCCAGTTTGCATCAGATGCGTTTGCAAAGCCGCGTCCAAGATCGGGCCGCGAGACGAGAGTATGTTGATGACGGTGCCTATGTCTTCGGTCGGGACGCTTGCCAAATTCGCAATCAATGACAACAATCGCTCGCCGTTTCGATCTCGATCGATCGCCAAGCTAAGATGGAGCCAACGGCGGAATTGGCCTTCATTCTCAAGGCGTACTGCACTGTGGTTCATTCCTTGAGCAGCTGCAGTGGTATCAGTTATCGCCTGGCGAGGGTACTTCGGATCACCAGCGTCAAACTCTTGCTCATATTGCTGCACCAGAGCGGGCCTGCTCCACCAGTCGATCGCTTGCAGCTTACTGATAATCTCAGGTACTTTCGAAGTGGAAGCATTCAGTAGCTCGTTTCGCAATGCCCTCACTTCGCGCTGCATCAGCCAATGACGTATTCCCATTCCAAAAACCAGAGTGATCAGAAGGACAGCAAGCGATCGAGTCATGTACCAGCGATCGAGCCGACGCATCATCGTTTTTTGAGATGCAGTCCACTTATTCTTGGAAACGTGCCAGTGAATGCTTAGCCACTCCAGCAATGTAGGCAATTGGCGATTGGTGGGGTGTCTCTGCCAATCCTCGCCCCGTTCCCGAAGCGTTAATTGGGCACGTCCGGCACGCGTGCGTCTCAATTCACTTGAGAGAAACTCGCGAATCGAGGGAACCAAGTAATCGTGCGTTAGCTGGTACAGTCGTTTGGCCGATGCACTGTTCACCTGCGGAGTGCCGTCGGGGCTATCCGCAGTCACAGGTGAAATAAGTTTCAGATCAGTGCTCAGGACATCCAGGAGCTGTTCAATGTCCTTTCCCGAAACAAGGCCAGATGCTTGGCGAAGTTCTTCAGAAGAACGCATTTGACCTTTGATATCCGAACCAAAGGGCGGTAGTAGGAGATGAAGCAAGTTCTTAGCAGCTTGACTGTGCCGTCGGTAGACGATTGGAGCCTGAGGACCGAAAGTCTGTTCCAAGAAGGTAAGTCCGACACCTTTGGCGCCCCCCACGGCGCGCAGTTGATCAGTCGTCCATGGTTTGCCTTTCATCATTTCGGCGAACAATGACAGGCGTACGCAAATGACACGACCGTCGGTCTGCAGCTCGCTGATCGCCAGAGCGAGGAATTTTTCATCGGAATTTGAAAATTCCCCGTCGCCCAGACGCCCGTAGGCTCGACCAAATTCGGACAGTACCCGTTGGGCATGAGCCTCATCAAACAGGTCAATCACGGCCGTATTGCGATTCTCTAGGAGCGGAATCTCCAGCTGTGCCATGAATCGCGTAAGCGGCATCCAATAGTCGTCCCGCAACAGCAATAAAGCTTGCAAATGCAAACCGTCACAAAATTGCATGGCCGCCGCGAGCTGCGTGGTGGCATATTCGTTGTTCGACTGCAACCATTGCTCAAACTGGTCCAAGATGATCAACGTCTTTCGACGTGGCGAAATCGCTCCTTGACTGAGCAACTCACAGATCCCAACCAATGATTCCTGATCGGGTAAATCGGGATGCGCTTGACGAAGTCCTTTCAACAATCGAACCTCGGTGTCTCGTGTGGTTGCGTCCACCAAGACAGGGACCACACTAGAGTCCAACAACGGCAGCAGGCCAGCGCGCACGAAAGAAGATTTTCCGCAGCCGGAAGGGCCATAGATCACGCCAATGTCCAGTGGCGTTTCGCCTTTTGATCCAGAAAGCCTGTTGCGCCAGAGATTCAGACTGGCGGGCACTCCATCGGCAGAGCGAGGTCCCGGCAACAGATCTAGAAAGAATTCGGCGTCGGCAGCCGCAAACGGACGAAGGCCCTTGGGTTCGATTCGTTTAGGCTTGAGCCTAGCGCTAGTACTCGAGTCGGTTCGCGCTACATAGGACTGCAACTCTTCGGCCAGATCCAGAGCCGTAGCAAATCGATCGCGTTTCCGTTTCTCCAGGCACCGCAAGCAGATGCGTTCGAGTGTTCTGCTGACCGCAGGGCGTACCATGCGAGGCGGCTTGGGATCATGCTCGGCAATCTCGAATTCCAATTCACGAAGGTATTCGCTGAATTGGTTGCTGCGACGATCGGGAATTGGACCTCCGAATGGCAGGCGCTCAGCCAACAAGCGATAGAGGATGACACCGAGACTCCAAATGTCTGACTGGCCGTCAATCAGATGGGAATGACGGCGAATCTGCTCGGGTGACATGTAAGGCCAGGTTCCTCCCAGTTCCCATTTGTGGTGTCTCTGAACATCTTCGTGCAGCGCCAGTCCAAAATCGGTTACGTGGGGTTGGCCCGTACAGTCAACCAAGATGTTGGCGGGCTTGAGATCCCGGTGAGCAAATCCACGTTCATGCAGATGTCCCAGAGCTTGAGCGATCGGTATGAGCATGCGACCTATTTCCATGTTGTCACGGACGGATTGCTTTTCCCAATTCGCCAGATCCGTACCATCAATGTACTCTTGGACGATTACCAGGTGCCCCGCGATCTCTTCGACATCCAAAGTGCGCACCAAGTGCGGATGCTGCAAGGATTTTCCGACATTGGCTTCATCCATGATGCGCTGGCGTTGCTCGGGATTCCTGAGCATGTCGTGGTGCGGTATCTTAAGGGCGACCTCCCCCAGCTTGACGCTACTGGCCAAGTACACTGTGCCAAAACTGCCCCGTCCAATGGCCTTGCGGATGAGATAGGATCCCAGCTGACTGTTTATTTCAACGCTTGGCCTGCCGCGATCGCTAGCGGTGGCCCGCATGTCGTCGGGAGCCGTGCGTGGTACTTGCGTGGGCTGTTCGAATTCGTTTTGCCAAACTCGTTCCACAATGGATTGCTCTTGCGGAAATTGAACCAGGTACTCATCTTTCGCAAGCGACTCACCTGCCTGAGCACGCTGATGAACTTCGACCCGCAGCAGTTCGACCAAAACGAGACTTCGCGGTAGCTCAGCGTTCGTAGCGATCCATTCGCGAATACTTGGACGGTCGCCATCTTGCCAGGCACGCTCAAACTGATCGCAAATCATGTCTATGCGATGCAATGTTGAATACGAACATGGTTCTCCAGAATGGAAATCAAGTGGGTGCATCGGAGATAGTCCTTTCCCACTTTCGACGTATCAGTCGCAGCTTGCGTTGAACGGTTGGGATGCTGATTCCGTGCCGTTGAGCCATTTCCTGCTGCGAGTACCCAGAAAGCTGATCGCGAGCCAGCGATTGCAGCGCGGGTTCGTCCAGCACAGACAAGAGGTGTGCCAAAGTATCCGCCAGCTCGGCAGAAATGGCTGGATCTGGATCGCGACCAGCGATGGCTTGCCAACCCCGTCCCCCTCGGTCGCCGTCAGCCTTATTCTCAAAAACGGATTCACCTCGAGTTCTTGACTTGCCACGCTTGACGGCCCCCTCGCGGCGTAAGTGACCGATCACCTTCCTCTCGGTAAGCATCGCCAGAATCTGCCACAGATCGTGCCGATCGTTCAGCCGATCAAAACGATCCTGAGACACTCCCTGCAAGAAATCGCGAAAGACTTCCGACACGATGTCTTCCTCGTCGATAACTCTCTTTCTGCTTTGCCCCAACTTCAGACTAGCCAGGGCAATGAGGCGGGTTAGGTAGCGATCCCAGATACGAGGCCCAGCGTGAGACTGCTCAGCCCTTAGCGCTTCCAGCCAATCCGTCACCGACTCATCCTGAAAGGGTTCTTCCGACATCTATCACTTCCCAGAACAGTTGTCCATCTGGAACTACCGCGCACCAGTTACAAAGAGCTGCAGTGACGCTTTTTTCGATTTTAGTTCTTTTTGGCCAAATTGCATCTCAAAACGATGGATCAAGTCCGCTAGTCGCTAGTTAATTCTGGGGAAACGTGTTTCGAGCTCATATTAAGGCGGATTGGGATGACGGGCGGTAGCACAAAGGCGCAAGAAGCGCTCGACGCGGTGAAATGGACCCTGGAAGCACTGCGACCTGGTACACCTGTTGCTGATGAGTATCAAACTCGGTTGAGTCGCCTGCGCGGTTTGGTCGGAATGTTAGCGCAGTCAGCCGAGTTTGGTGCCAATGCGATGCGCCGTATGGACAATGCTAGCCGCTATTTCGAATCTTCTGAGTTCGGGGCCGCCGCATGGGAATTGCACATGCTGCAACGTCAGCTGGCCAGCATACCACCAAGGCAACCAGTCGCCTTACTGCTCGTCAAGAATACAAGCAACGGCTAATCCAAGAGACTTCATCGTGTAACAAGGCAAGTTAATACTGTCCTGCAGCCTAAAAAGGTTGCCCGGTAAGTTGAAGAGAGGCGAATTCAGACCTTTACGTAAACAATTTATTTCTTTCACGCAGGACTCATACTCCAAACAACACGCGTTATTTCCAAGGTGTCGTAGATGAATTCTGCTACTTTGACTTATAAAACTCTCGTGCCACCGAGGTACCGTGTTAGGCACTCAGCAACATTCAACGCATCCTGGTCCGGTTACACTGGTCCAGCGACCATCAAGCGGTTAAACAAGACCATCAAGCGGTTAAACAAGCAGGGTTTGACGAGCATCTGGTCAAGCCGTTAGATTTAGGCGACTAAAACAGTTGCTAGCTCGTATGCAACTGAGCTTATGATCGCGTATCCGCTCGTGGCGCTGCCGATACTCGCCCAACCAAAGTTTCCGACTAAATTGTATGGTGGCAATTCGCCAATGGCCTCAAACCGTCCTCGAACGAGCTTGTCAACGTAACGCTACGGTTTCCTCGTTCCCCTTTCTTCGAGAAACTTTTCCATTACATTTACCCGGCGCAATTTCAGTTGCTTTACTCAGCCCATCGATGCCGCATCAGCGGATGCGCTGGTCTGCCCCACCAAATCACTCTCATTTGCACTAAGAAAAGACTGAGATCCCATGAAATCCCTTTCCAATATGACCTGTATTAGGCACGCCTGCGGGCCGCTCATGGCGACCCTGCTCACGTTCCTGGTCGCCTCTGCGCAGGCCCAAGAAATTGTCGACACTTGGCGCTATACACTTCGCCGTCCGGCCGAGGGGTGGCGCAGCGCAGGCTTCGACGATTCTAGTTGGACAGAAGGTTCGGGTGGTTTTGGAACAAGCGATACACCTGGAGCTCGCGTGGGTACGACTTGGTCGACTAACAGCATTTGGCTCCGTAAGAAGTTTAATCTCGCGGAGATCCCAGCTAAGCCAGTGTTGTGGATGCATCACGATGAAAACGCTGAGGTCTATGTAAATGGCAAGCAGATTGCTGCTGCCAAAGGCTATACGAGTAAATATGAAAGTGTGCCGATTGATGCTGACAAACTTTCAGCGCTGAAAGTTGGCGAAAATGTGATGGCCGTGCATTGCAGCCAAGAGGTCGGCGGCCAGTTCATCGACGTACACGTGGTTGACGGGGACAATATCCCGACTCTGCCTCGCCCACAACGCAGCACTAAACCTTTTCAGTCCCAGCTGATTACTCAGTGGGGTGCTGCGGTAACCGCTGACAACGCCTGGAGAGAATACCCCAGACCGCAATTGCAACGCGAAAACTGGCAGAATCTAAACGGCCACTGGGATTATGCGATCACACCTGTAGAACAAACGGAGACACCGGAGCAGTGGGCGGGGAAGATTCTAGTGCCGTTCTGTCTCGAATCCAAACTTGGTGGAGTCCAATACTTGCTCGACCGCAGTGAAGCGCTCTGGTATAGACGGAATTTTCGGGCGGCCACCAATGAGGGCAAACGTCAGTTGCTGAATTTTGAAGCCGTCGATTACCGCTGTGAAGTCTTTGTAAACGGCAAGTCGGTAGGCAAACATACGGGTGGCAACACGCCATTCACATTCGATATTACCGATGCTGTGAGCAATGGAGACAATCTGCTGGTAGTCCGCGTCGAGGACGAGACCGAACAGTGGCAGCTGCGCGGCAAACAGACCTTGAATGCCCGAGGTATTTGGTACACGCAAGTCTCAGGCATATGGCAGACTGTTTGGTTGGAAGAAGTCGATCAAAACCATATCGAGCAGATCAAAATCCACACCGATGCACAGGCAGGCACGATTTCTGTCGAACCAACGGTTATTGGCGGCGGCAAAATTGAAGTGGTCGTCAAGGACGGTGACCGCGTTGTGGCCAAGGCAAATGGCCCTGGCAAACTTGATTTGCAAATCCCACATGCTCACCTGTGGACGCCAGCCGATCCTCATCTCTATGACGTACTAGTTTCGTTGGTGGGAACCAATGATCGGCCAGTGGACACAATCAAAACTTATGCAGGAATTCGCTCTGTGGGGAAGACCAAGGATGCAGCAGGTAATTGGCGATTCACCCTAAACGGAAAAGTGATCTTTCACTGGGGGCCGCTCGATCAGGGATGGTGGCCAGACGGCTTGCTGACGCCGCCCTCCGACGATGCCATGGTGTTTGACATTGCCTGGCTGAAGTCTGCTGGCTTTAACATGATTCGCAAGCACATCAAGGTCGAGCCTAGGCGCTATTACTACCACTGCGATCGACTTGGGATGGTGCTTTGGCAAGATCAAGTCAGCGGTGGCGAAGGACGCAACAAGGGTTGGCCTGAATGGACGCGGCTCCAACCCAATCCAGTCGATGCCAACTGGCCCAGCGAGCAACATCAACAATTTATGTCAGAGTTGGAAGCGATGATCAACTCGCTCGAGAACCATCCATCGATTGTGTGCTGGGTTCCGTTTAATGAAGCTTGGGGACAGCACCAAACGGTTGAAGTCGGTCACTGGACGTCAAAAAGAGATCCCAGCCGATTGGTCAATATTGCCAGCGGCGGAAATTTCTGGCCAGCGGGTGACATCGTCGATGAGCATCGCTATCCTCATCCTGGATTCCCATTTGAACTAGACACTGGCGGACGTTTCGACGCTTTCATCAAGGTCATGGGAGAATTCGGTGGTCACGGATATCCAGTCCAAGATCATTTGTGGGATGCCAATCGTCGCAATTGGGGATACGGAGACATACCCAAGTCCGAAGCCGAATACAAAGAGCGTTACGCAACATCGATCAAAATGTTGAACGAACTTCGACAACAGGGAATCGCGGCGGGAGTTTACACACAGACGACCGACGTCGAAGGCGAAATCAATGGACTGATGACCTATGATCGCAAAGTTATCAAGTTTCCGGCAGACGAATTGGTCCAGCTGCATGCAATGCTATTTCACGATGCCGCGCCCGTTGAAGCCGATTCCAAGGCAGGGCAATGACTTTGTGTTGGAAGCAGCCCCACGGTTATTTTGGCATGAAGTGGACCTGGCTATTACTATGGATGATTCTGGCCAGCAGCTTGCCCGCTGCCGAAGGTGCAGTCGATCGACAAAGGTTCTTTGCCGATCACTGCATTCGCTGCCATGGCGGTGATAATCCGGAGGGCGAACTGCGATTCGACCTTCCGTTGGAAATCGTGCGCGAAAATTTGGACCTTTGGTCAGCCGTCGCCAGCGTATTGGAACGATCTGCAATGCCTCCAGCCGACGAGCCTCAGCCGTCGCTGGCCGATAAAGCCGAATTCCTGTCGGACTTGAACACTCAACTGAATCGAATAGATCCCCCGCCCGGTCCGCGTAGACGGCTCAGTCGACGAGAATACGAATACACGGTCCAGGACTTACTGGGAATTGAAACCTCTCTGTCGGAACTCTTACCCGAGGATGGAACGGTACAAGGTTTCGACAATGTTTCAGGTGGGCTAGATATTTCATCAATTCTCCTGGAACGCTACTTGGAAGCGGCGGACGTAGCCTTCGAAAGTACCATCCGTCGCATCAAGCCGTTGCCATCTGCAATTCGGCATATCGATTTGATGGACCAGAAAGAGAATGTCGATTCGGTCAAGGGCAATAAAGGCGGGGTCATAGAATCGGCTGGTGCCTTTGTCGATTTTACTCCCGGCTGGCCACCGGCCCGCGTCGACGGTGCACACCCGATCGAAGCTGGCCTCTATCGTTGCCGCGTAGCGGTCTGGCCTGTCGACCCGGGACCTCAGCGGACTTTGACGGTGGCGGTTTTTACCGGACCATTGTTCGGCGACGGCAAGCGAGTTCTGCAGGGCTTTTTCGATGTCACTGGATCTCCCGATCAACCGCGCATCATTGAGTTCACTACGCACATGGATGAATTGCACGCCTTGCATATCCTGCCATGGATTTATCCAGAACATGTCACATGGCGCGACAAAGAGGAATCACGACCAGGCGTGGCAATCAGCTGGGCTGAGACCGAGGGACCGCTTGACCAAGAGTTTCCTTCAGAATCACAGCAACGACTGTTTGGCAGCAGCGAGTCGCTTTCGATGCAAGAGGGCGAGTCCGTGTACATTCGTCATCGACGTGGCGTTCGCTCCCACTTCGTCGACTCGACGACGCCAGCCGAAGATTTGGAACGTATTATGCGTGATTTTGTAACTCGCGCGATGCGGCGACCAACGCCTGAGCCGCTCGTAGAACAGTTTACGAATTTGGCTCAGGCAAGATTGGCACAAGGAAGTACGTTTGAGCAAGCGGTTCGTGCCGGAGTGACAGCTGTGCTGTGTTCGCCGCATTTCTTATTGTTGAATCAATCCAGTCCGCTGGACGATTATGATCTGGCCTGCCGCTTATCCTATTTCCTGTGGTCATCCATGCCAGACTCCGATCTCATGGATGTCGCTGCCCAAGGAAAGCTGCGCGAACCCCAAGTGCTCCATGAGCAGGTTGAACGCTTGCTGGCCGACGCGAGGTCCATACGATTTGTAAATGCGTTTACCGATCAGTGGCTCGATCTCCAAGAGATTGAGTTTACTTCACCCGACAAGAAGCTTTATCCAGAGTTTGACGACCTGCTTTTGCGCTCAATGGTTCAAGAAACGCACGGTTTTTTTCAGCACATGCTGGATCATGATTTGGATGTCATGAATTTTGTCCATTCCGATTTTGCCTATTTGAATCAGCGGATGGCAGAGCACTACGGAATTCCAGGCATCTCTGGGCATGAGCAGTTTAGAATTGTACAGCTGCCGCAAGGCAGTGTCCGAGGCGGTATCCTGACTCATGCGAGCGTGCTGAAGGTGACTGCCAACGGTACCAGCACCTCACCGGTAATTCGGGGGAACTGGGTCTTGGAAAAACTGTTGGCAAGGCCCACGCCGCCGCCTCCCTCAGGAGTTCCAGCAGTAGAACCAGACATCCGTGGCACAACGACGATTCGTGAGCAGTTGGACGCACATCGCCAGGATGCCAGCTGCAACCGCTGCCATCAGCACATCGATCCACCCGGGTTTGCGCTGGAAGAGTTCGACGTAATTGGTGGGCATCGCACTCGCTACCGATCACTGCAGGGACGCGGCCCCAAGATACCAAAGACGAATTATTTTGCCGGTCCAGAAGTCGATTCCAGCGGTTGTCTCTGGAATGGGCGTCCATTCGCTGATTTTGTAGAGTTCCGAAATCAACTGTTGGAAGAACCTGAGGCGGTTGTTCGTTCGTTAGCGGAGAAATTGCTCGTCTACGCCTGTGGGCAGCCCATTCCACGCAATCGGCGAGATGAAATCGAGCAAGTTGTGCAAGAAGTGGCTGGCTCAGGCAGAGGCCTGCGTTCACTGATTCACGCTGTAGTTCAGAGCAAGTTGTTTTTGGGTACCGATGGCAGGTGAATTTAGAGTCTTGGATTACGCGGCTAACCTATGCATTATCACCGACAAGCAAGACGGGGATTCCTAACGACTTCTGGCATCGCTTTGGCGATGCCATGGCTGCCAAGTTGGCGTGCCAGCTGCTGGGCGGGCGAAGCACCGCAGTCTGACATTGACGTCAGTCGACGCAGGCGGATGGTTGCCATCTGCGCTCCCCTGGGAATCCATACACCCTATTTGTTTCCCACTTCAGCGGGGAAGGAATATGAAGTAACTCCTTACTTGGAACCGTTGCAGCCCATCCGTGACCGTTTCACCATCGCTTCCGGCCTGATGCATCCAATGGTGGACGGCGGCCACTCCGCAGAAAAGAGCTTTCTCACAGCCGCTCCACACCCCGGACAACCCAGCTTTCGTAACACTATTTCTGTCGATCAATTTGCAGCCGAGCGGATGGGACACGAAACTCGATTTCCATCTTTGGCCTTATCGGCTGGCAACGGCGGCATTTCTTATACTCGCAGCGGTGTTCTCATTCCTGCTGACACCCGCCCGTCGCGGGTCTTTGCCAAACTTTTCTTGGACGGAACCGCTGCGGAAAAGGCCAACCAACTGCGCCGTATTCGTGATGGTCAAAGCATTTTGGACTTGGTTTTGGACCAGGCAACCGCAATACAAAACCGTACCGATTATCAAGATCGCAGCACCATCGATCAATATTTGACCAGCGTTCGTGAGCTGGAACAACGAATGTCTCGCTCTGAAGAATGGGCGCACAAGGACAAGCCAACTGTTGATAGCAAACCGCCAGATGATATTGAAGACCGAGCCAACTTCTCAGGTCGCATGAAACTGTTTTTTGATCTCATGTTGCTTGCGCTGCGAACAGATTCCACTCGGCTCATCACATTGAAAGGTCAGGGCGACAACGAGGTAGTCAAGCTGAAGGGTGTTGATGATGGCTGGCATAACTTGAGCCACCACGGGAAGTCACCGGAAAAACTGGCGCAGTTGGCGATTATCGAACGAGAAGAAATGCGATTGTTTGGCGAATTCCTGCAGTCTCTCGCGGCGATTGATGAAGGAGACGAGGATTTGCTGCAGCGCACCACAGTTCTACTGGGTTCCAACCTGGGCAATGCTTCTAGTCACAACAATACCAATCTACCGATCGTTCTGGCGGGTGGAAAATTCCAGCATGGCCACCATCTGGCCTTCGATGCTCAGAACGCTCCGCCATTATCGAACCTATTCGTATCGCTACTGAACCACCTGCAAATTGAAGT
>JAGQPR010000200.1 GCA_020426625.1 Planctomycetales bacterium | reverse complement strand
AGTAGCTGGCGTTTGTCGGCGGAATCAGATGTGCGGTCGGAAAAATTTCGGCAAAGTGAAACGACCGTCCGCGACAAAACACTTTCACGTTCGAACTATCAATTCCACCCACAGTGAACACCCAAGTTGTTTTTCCTCAGTTCCTTAGCCTAGCTTAGCTGCACCGCAGCTGAAACTATCGGCTGCGGTGTTTTTCGTTGGTTCCCCAGAATGCGCTTTGACAAGAAACGAGCTACTGGACCAGGCGGTTGGGCTGGGACCAGCGAATGCGTGAAAGCAGTAGGTCGCCGCGGGCACCGCGACGCGGTAACCACTCGCCGACCGTCACGATCGATTCCCAAGGCGAGATGTTTGTCACCGCAAAGTTGCCCATCAAGGCAACTGCATCTGGATTCTGCACTCCGTCACCTACTAGCGGCAAGACGACTCGTTCCGTTTCACGGATCAAGCACAGGCGATCAGGATCCACGCGGGAACACCACAACGGTGCGCGCCAGCGAATGACATTTTCGTTTGCCGCCGCCTTGCGCGTGTAGACTAAGTACAGGGCGTCGGAGTGGGTGAGCCAGTGCTGCTGAGTGCTTGACATTTCCAGCGACTGGCCGTCTTCCCAGCACCACGGGTGCATCGTATAGTGCAAGCCATCATCGCTTGTCGCGACGTATCCGTGCCCATCTTCCGCTCGAATCGTCAAGTAGAATTGATCCTTGAAACGCGTCAGCGAGGGCTCCAAGAGCCCCCTACCCACGTCACTGGTGAGAGCCGGTCCAACTTCGGCAACTCGCAACTGGTCCCCGTCAAACGTACAGCGGACTCCGGCCACCGAGCGTCCCTCGGCTTCGGCACCGAATGTGAACGACATCATGATATCGCCATTGGGCATGACGACGCGCTGTCCGCAATTGTTCGAGTAGATAAAGGCACCTCGCGGGTCATCCCAGTGAAGGATTTTCCGCTCCGACCAACGTCCATCCGCCATGCGTACGGAATAAACGGGATACCGGGCTAGTTGGTCGCCGCGGGAGAACTTGGGGCCTCGATAGTAAACTACGTGCCCCAAGGCGAGCACGGTATCGGTCTGAGGATGATATTGGGGAGTCACGTCGCACACGCCTGCCTGTAGGACGGGAAGATCGGCAGCCTGGCTGTTTGAATACCCCAGAGCACTCTCGTCCACCGTCAGACGATCCAACGCGGGAATCGGTTCCGGAAGCGACCATGCCTTGCCACCATCGCTTGATTCCATCCAATGCACGGGTCCGAAATAGTCTGACCCAGAAATCACCTGAAGATTCATGATCAGCTTCGAAACGCCCGCTGCATCTGGCACGACACAAGCTCGCGGATGAAACCACGTTACGCCATCTCCATTGCGATTGCGTTTGATAGTCTCCTTGGTAATCGATTCAATCAATGAATCGCTGTCCGTGTCTTCTTCCCTCTGCAGAAGCGTCTCGTTGTTCGTTACAACACTGGAGGGCGGTGCCGTGTCCGTCGACATGGCCAGCCAACCACCGGGCTGCTCGGGTGCATCTTCTTGCGTTTCAGCATACCAACGTTTTAACGCCGACAGCATGGCATTAACGCGAGTTGAATCGCTGACCGCCAGGTCGTGCTGCTCGCTAGGATCGTCCTTCAAGTTGTACAGCTCGCATCGCTCGTTTTCGAACGTTCCCGGGGCCGCTCCGGGATGTTGCACCACCAACTTCCATGCACCACTACGCATGGCTTCGGATCTCTGCCCATTGTTTGCCAGTGACGCCCAGTAGAGGTTCCGTTGTTCGGGTGGCTGACCGCCGGTCAGCATCGGCAGCAGGTTGACGCCGTCCAGAGGTCTAGCGGACAGCCGCGATTCGTACTCGACGCCCGCTGCAGCCAGCAGAGTTGGCATGACATCCAAGCTGATGAGCGGCGCGTTGGACGATCCATTGCTAGCGATCGTGGACGGCCACCATGCGATGGCTGGTACTTTGTGTCCGCCTTCGTAGACGCTACCTTTGCCGCCGCGCAGCGAATTGCTTCCGCTCGGGAAATCTGTGGCGGGACCGTTATCGGAAAAGAACAGTACAAGCGTGTTTTCGGCAATTCCAAGTTGCTCGAGCGTTGCAAGCAACCGTCCAACACCTTCGTCGATCGGCAGCGTCATTCCACGGTACTTAGCGATCCGCTCTTCGGTAGAAAGCTCCTGCCATTTCCACCGATCCCAAGCTTGCTCGGTGCGGCGCACGGGATCACCCGGCACTTGCACCGGGTTGTGTATGGCTTCGTGGGCGATATACAGACAGAACGGCTTGTCCGCCTGCCCATGGCGACGCACAAAATCCAGACTCATCTCATTGATCAAGTGCGTAGAGTAACCTTGCTCGCGAGTCTCGTGTTCGCCGTACCACCAGTCGTGTTTGTCATGGTCGCCAACATGGCTGACGAAATCGATATTGCCTGAATGGTAGCCGATGAATTCTTGAAATCCATGCCGACGCGGGTGATACAGCGCCGAGTTTTGTGGATAGCCCTGGTGCCACTTTCCGATCAACCCCGTAACGTAGCCAGCCTCGCCCAGCAATTCCGCAAACGTGTTCTCGTGAGTTGACAGTCCTTTGCGATGCTCTGGGTGGTCTTCCGCGGGATGGATCACCGCTTCAATCCCTGCGCGTTGCTGGTAGCGACCCGTTAACAATCCGGCTCGCGTGGGCGAGCAAACTGTGCCCGACGAGTGGAAATCGGTCAAACGCATGCCTGCAGACGCCATTCGGTCGATCTGAGGAGTTTGAAAATAGGGATTGCCGAAGCAACTTACTCCCGCGTACCCCATATCGTCGACCATGATCACAATCAGGTTGGGACGTTCTGAAGGCGGAACTGCAGACGCTGCAAAGCTGGCGCTAGACACCCAGAATGATAAGAACGCGCCCAGGTAGCGAAGCGGCGCCGTGTCTAGCAGGTCCGGATGCGTGGCAAGCATGGCAAAGATCTTTCGAAATCCAATCGTTGGTCCAAAGCATGTATGCTAATCTAGCAAGAAACTGAATTGGCTGCCTTCCAGCAGATTTCAAGTATGAAGATCGAGTGAGCGGCTTACAATGGAAAAGAGCCTGCCTCTTCGCAGGAGCCGTATCGCACGTGAAATGGCCGCTTTTTCAGAGGCTAGCCATTTCTGCCCCGGCAAGAGTTTACTTGATAGTTAGCATGCACGCGTTAGCATGTCGGCAGACCGCCGAACGGGGTCGACTTTAGATTAGGCGTCTAGATAAAAAGCCAAGTACCTTGGAACCTTTTACGATCCAATGCTCGACCTGCCAAAGCCGCATCAAGGTGCGCAGTTCGAAGCTCATCGGGCAATTGGCCAACTGCCCCAAATGCAATTCGCTGGTCATGATCGCAGTCCCGCAGCAAATTACGGTCGACGCACCCGATGGGAAAGCGGTGGATTCCACCGCCTTGACACGAGAGGTTTTGCCTCCGGATGCGCCGCCACGTGATTTTTCTAACACTACAGAGGACGAGTACCGGCTCGCACCCGAACCAACGCAGCATATTGCGGCCCAAGCTGGCGACTCCATCTCGCAATCGTGGCAGCCCAGCGAATCGCCGCTGTTGCCTTCGGAACAGTGGACCAGTCCCGCCACAACTCAGACGAGGCAGTACTTGGTAATCGGCTTCATCGGATTGAGCGGTATATTGCTGGCTGTCCTCGGCTTTGTCGCATTTCTAAATTGGTATCCCAAGAAACCAACCGAGCAGACGCTAACCGCTCAAGGTTCGCCCGACGCGATTTCCCCTCAGCAGGAAGATGTAGCCGCTGTGAACCAGGATATCACTCCCCTGGACGCCCCAGAATTACAGCTACCCGATGATTCCGCGACTGAACTTGAGGCCAGTCAAGGTAGCTCTGTGGAAGTGACTGAACCAGCTAACCGCTTTCCGGAAGCAGTGGACGATTCCGACGGGCCAAAGATTGAGGAATTGGCGGGGCCAACCAATGTTGACCGGCCGGATGCACTTGAGGAAGCAACGGCTAATCCACCCAATAACGAAATTGCGGCGAATACGCTCGCTCCGCAACTTCAAAGTTTGGCGCCGTTCTTAAACATCGAGTATGTGCCGGAGATTCCTGAAGAGGGCGTCGTAACGACCAAGCCGCCGGTCACCGCCGAGGATTTGGGACTAGCCATGAAGCTAGTACCGGACCCAGTACCGCAAATTGATTGGGAAAGTTATGCCAGCACGCAGTTGACGGGCCTACTAGTCAGATCTCCCGAGCCGACACTTTCGCAGATGGTGAACTTGTGGACCCATCTCAGTGGCGTGCCTACCGTCGTCGACCTCGATTCGCTAGCAGCTGCGGGAATCGATAGGAATCAAAGCGTTCACCTGCCGTTGATCAAACGCACTTCGGTACGCGACGCAGCAGGTATCTTTGCCAAAACGATTGGCGCGATTATCGAGCCCAAGGAGAATCGCTATCTCGAATTCCGCGCTAGCCCTGCGGACATTCAATCGCATCTGCCCAAGTCAATTTCTTTAAGCGGATTGATCGATGAAGGGGATATCCCCTGGCTGCAAAAGGAATTGCAGCATTTGTTTCCTGGTCAAGCGGCAGCCCTGATCGTCCAAGCCAGCGAAGTTACCTACGACAATACTCAAATCGATTTAGGCAGCTGGTTTTCTGTCGTGCGATTCTTCGAAACCTGGAGGAGCGCGAAAGGTCAAGCGATGGCGATGGAAACGCAATTTCCTGGTCAGCTTGTCAGCAATTTCGTGGTTCCTGACTCAGTGGCGGCAATGAACACGAAGCTAACCATCGTCTCGCCCCAGTCGAGGCCAGTTGGCCAAGTGTTGACCAAGGTTTGCAGAGAAGCGGGAATCCAATGCTGGATCGACTGGGCCAATGTTGGACAGGTTGGCTTAGGACCGCAGACCGAAGCCGTAGTGGTGACTCATGGCAGAACGCTGCGCAGTGTTCTGGCTGATTACGGCGATCTATTTGGGTTGGAAACCGCATTTCTGGATAACCAGTCTATTTGGATCACCACCCGGATCGCCTACCGATTACAGTCGCAATTGTATGTTCTTCCACGGCAAGATCGATCGATTGAGCAGTGGGAACAAGTGCTCCGCCCGTTGACGCCAGCCAAATCAGGCCAATCGATCGGAATGGTCGAAGTGACAGAGACACCCGATCAACAGTACATCATCGTCCGCTGCTGCAGACCCAAGGAGAAAGCCAGATTCGAGTAAATTCGACAGCTTGGGTAGCGAGGTTCATTACACCTCGACGTATTGCAAGGCGCTAGTGTCAAGAATTGGAAATTCAGTTCCACGTAATCCTTCCGCAAAATTAGGCGCTGTGCGCCTAGCACGCGGTTTTTGACGGTATCGCACGCTAGCGCGTTGCGGCTGATGTGGCATCGGAATTACGATTTGTGGCACTAGCCCGCGACGTGCGGGCTGCTAGCCTGCGGCGACATTCGTGCCAGGGCTGGCAGCGTACTGGGCTAGGCTGTCCTAAAGGAGCAGAAACTATTGGGCTGGTACACCGCTGCCCAACTGAGCTAACACTTGCAAGACTCCATTCAAGTGAGCCAAACGCGGGCCAAAGCGATCTACAAACTCGTTCAGCATGTATTCGCCTTCAACCAAGTGTTCTTCGTTGTCCTCGACTTCGCTGGTTAACGTTTCAAGAAACTCAATCTGCACGCGGGATAGCTTCTCGGCAGCACGGCGACATGCCTGAGCCAAATGGGGGTTGGCATCTTTCCACTGTTGCAATTCGTTGGTGCGTTGCTTTTGGACACTAACAGTAGCTTGGACCAACTGTTCGAGCAGTTGGTTCTGCTTTTGTTGAGCAGCTACGACTTGGTGAAGTAGCACGACAGTAGCTTCTGACGCATTGCCAGCATTAATTGCTCGGCTGGCGGCCGCAGCTCCTGCTTCGGCAGAGACATCAATGCTAAACATGGGTGGAAAGTGTGATGGATCGTTACCCACGGACAGGTCTCCGTTAACATCTTGAGTCGATTTTAGGATTTTCTCAGTATAGTCAGTTGGGAAGCGGAGTCGAGCAATACGCAACCCCGAAATTACCCAATCTCAGCATTTTGGCGGTTCCTTGGCGATGATTAATCACGCGTTAAAGTCGGCACAACCCGGCTTCCGACACAGTTGATACAGTTTGAACACGCGTTGGGCGGGTGCGTTACTAGCGAAGGCAGCCATCCACAACACTCGCCGATACCGATCATCTTTCCTGAGACAGCCTGGTGGGCAATACTCATCGACAGCACTCAAGAATATCGGTGAAGGACGGCACGGAAGACCGTTTGCATTGCGGTTCGACCGTTTTCGCCAACACAGCAGTTTGACCACTGGCCATTTTCGGAGACACATTACACGCATGACTGCGACCATTGGATTCCTGTCTGTTAGACACCACATGGAACATGGCTACTTTGGCGGCTACCTGTTGGTCAATTATGTTGCCCGACCACTCGAATTCCATTGCACGATGCCTGTCAAACCCAGTCGCGCTCAGGAGTTGCTGTATGGCCCGACCATCGATGATTTCGTGTGCGGCGAACAGATCGCCAAAGCGTTAACGATGAAGGCCAAACTCACACCGCAAGTCGTTTTGACCGATTGCTCGGCTGTCTTAGCATTGTCACTGGTCAGCAAGCTACCGGTTGCCTACTTGGCCACCTCGCCAGATGCTGAGAAATGTGAGCAAATGCGAATACCTGTCTCAATGGGCCACTGCGTAAAGCACCTGGATGCACCCGAGTATCGCGTGGATGTGCCAGAACAATCCGATTTCACTCAGCAGGAGTTCGCTGAATTGGTACAGGGAATTGCTCCCAGTTTTGACCTTGCCGAACCGTTTCAGCGGATCGTTGAGGCGTTGTATGAAGCGCATCCTGTTACGCGTGCCGCTTGAGTCGACGACAAAGCACGCTCCGCAACCAACGAAGCGCTTGATCGTCGGGGCGATGGCGTGAGGTACCTTGGGAATTCGCGACGGCAAGTTCCGGTTTTGGATAGCGGAGTTTTGCTTCGTCGCCTGCAGAGGAGCGGGCCTTGATAAGAAATCACCAGACAACCCAGCCGTCATCGGACACGCGCAGCAGCTCAACTAACTGGGCTGGTATCACCTTTTCTGATCGACACTGCTTGTCACAGGGTGACCTGGAAAGTGCTGCGACGGTCAGTTTTCAAGCGACGGGTTGGCAGGGCAATCTTGATCGTCCGCCAGCGGTTGAGATCAATTCGGCTGAAATCGAGCAATTCGACGTACCTGTAATCGCCATACGTTTGCAGTCCAAGTTGCCAACTACAGTGGGTTTTCAACTTCCGGAGGCGGCAAGCCAAATCCTTGACGCGCCCGCCCCTGCGGCGACTCCACCACACAAACCGCTGCCGTCTTCTCCGCCGAAATCCCGCACGGGGCCTGCTGGAAAAAGGACTAGAATTAGACCGCCCGAGGACCTGGTAAAACTGGAGGACAGGCTTTTCTTCGTGTTGCAACCGCCGCTGGAGTCGCTGGTGGCCTCGTCGCACATGGCCTTCCCTTTTCCGCCATTTCCATACCAGATGGATGGCGTCGCGTTTCTCTTCCCACGCGAAACTGCGATACTGGCTGATGAAATGGGGCTCGGAAAAACCATGCAGGCGATCACGTCTGTGCGCATGTTGCTGCGGGCCGCGCAAATTCGCAATGTTTTGTTCGTATGCCCCAAGCCTTTAGTTACCAACTGGGTCCGTGAATTCGCTTTGTGGGCGCCCGAGATTCCGGTAAAAGTAATCGAGGGTGATTCGGCCACGCGGCAGTGGATTTGGAAACAACACAATTCACCGGTGCGAATCGCGAACTATGAACTCTTGATGCGCGATAAACATTTGTTGGACGATCCCGACACCCACTTTGACTTGGTGATCTTGGACGAGGCACAACGCATAAAGAACCGCAACAGCACAACTGCACAGATTACCCGGTCCTTGCCTCGCAGCCGCTCTTGGGCTCTAACCGGTACGCCTATCGAGAATTCGATTGAGGATTTAATCAATATTTTCGAGTTTCTCTCGCCTGGCTATTTGCGCGACGATATGCACCTGAAGAGCATTCGCGAGGCGACGCGCGATCACGTCCTTCGACGTACTAAGGATAAAGTGCTGGCGGATATGCCTCCCAAGATGTATCGCGACGAGGAATTGGAGCTGACGTCGGCCCAATTCGACAGCTACCGAGTGGCAGAGAGTGACGGCGTGGTACAACTGACGCAAATGGGCGAAACGCTAACGATACAGCACGTTTTCGAGTTAGTACTGCGGCTCAAGCAGATTTGCAACTTTGATCCGCCCACGGGTGCAAGTTGTAAGCTTGAACGTTTGGAAGCCGACATGGAAGAAATCGCTGCCAGCGGTCGCAAAGCCATTGTGTTTTCGCAGTGGGTGGACACGCTGGAAAAAATTGCCGCGCCCTTGGAACGCTTTGGGCCCATGCAATACCATGGTCGAATACCTTCCAAAAAGCGCGATGCGGTGATCCAACAGTTTCGAGAGGATCCAAGCAAGCACGTGATTCTAATGAGTTACGGTGCTGGAAGTGTTGGTTTGAATTTGCAGTTTTGTGAATATGTGTTTCTTTTCGATCGCTGGTGGAACCCAGCTGTGGAGGACCAAGCCATCAATCGAGCTCACCGCATCGGCGCTGCTGGGCCAGTGACTGTCACGCGCATGATGGCTGCCGGAACAATCGAGCAGCGGATTCATGAAGTGTTAGAGGAAAAGCGCACTCTGTTCAATGAGTTGTTCGCCGATTCAGCGGCGCCGCGACAAATGGGGTTGCGCAGAGAAGAAATCTTCGGCCTATTCAACCTGTCCATACCGCCGGCCAAAAAGCACGTGGCCTAGTAGCTGCCACGTGCATTGGGCAATTTCGAGGCAATCATTGATTGACTCGAACCAGTTTCATGATGCGCCCTGCGACATTCCAGTCTTGGACATACAGGTTGCCGTCTCGATCCCAATACGACCCATGGGTACCACTGAATATCCCTTCGATCCACTCCTCTTGTGGGACGTTGAATTCGCGGCGTTTGGCGGGATCTGGATTGTGTCCCAGAACCGCCATGATGGTGTTGCTGCCATCAAGTATTACCAACCTGCCATGCAAATCCGGAACGGAAACAAATTCACCCTGAATCGACACCGAAGTGGGCATCCCAAGCCCGGTGATGACTTCCTCGATGAATTCCCCCTCAAGCGTGTAATGCAATAGTCGACCTTTGGGCTCATGATTGCGGTCGCAAATCAAGAGCCGCGGCGGAGTGTAGCGATTATCCAAAGTCATTCCGTGGGCGGTATTGAACTGCTTGAGGCCGTTGCCCTTGGAGCCAAAGTGCATCAAGTATTTTCCCGTCTTGTCGAACTTGAAAATATGATTGCTAGCATAGCCGTTGGACAGAAAGATGTCGCCGTTGGCGGCGACAGTGATCGCCGTCGGATTGAACTTGTCCAATCCTAGGCCTGATTCCTTGGGAAACGGCAGCCGTAAGACAATTTCACCCGTACGGATCGAGAATTTTATTCCTTCCGCATTGTTGTTCCTGGCTCCGTAGATAAATTCGCCGCTCTCTTCGTCCCTGATTTCCATGTCGTGGATATTCGAATAGTCGTCACCCAAGTAGGAATGAATCACCTGCCCTTCGGGCGAAAACACGAAAACTCCAGCCTTGGCGCTGGTATAGATGTTTCCTGCTTTGTCGATGACCACCGCACCGTGAGTCGAGCCTAAAGCCGACTTGCCGTCCGGGCGCAATCCCCAGCCTGGTACCGTGTCAAAAGTCATGATGCCGCAACCCATACGAACCGGTTTCTGCGGCTCAGCTGCCCATACTGGCGAACTGCAATTTGTCAGGTAAAGAAGGGCGAACAAACAAATCGAATGAGTTTTCACAGGTGCAAGCCTTTGAGATTGAGGAGGGGAATGCAGGCAGACCGCATGGGTCAGCAGGGGAATGACTAATATGATACGGTTTGTTTTTAGGCAAGAAAATGGGCGCAGGAAGATAGCGTGTTGTGGCGGCAAAGAAATTGGACACTCTTCGCTAACCGACGCCACAACTAACTCTCCCGCTCTGGGCCCGGCAGGCCGGACGGATGTAGCTTCCAGTTGCCGGATGGGAATTTGTACAGATCGTCAGCGAAATCAGTTCGTGAAGTGCCCACGGAAGTTACCGATGCAAGCTCGCCCATGAATTCGTTCCTGGGGATACGACGTCCCTAATCCTGTCGTACTAATGCGTGATGACAGCTTTGGCAAGAATGAATCCACATCGAGCCAGCACTCGCTACGCGGCTTGACGTCGGTTCACCTAATGATTCGCATACCCTCATGGTAATCGCGAAAGTGTTGATAGATCTACTTCTGATTGCTGACGAGTGAAAGCAGGAATTCCAGGTGCGACGATTTTTGCTCGATGAGTTCTGCCCGGGCGACAGCTGATTGCAACAATCTTGCCGACGAAGCGGAATTCAGCTTGTGGGCTATGGTAGCCAATAGCAGTTCATCTTCAACAGTGGCCTCAGACGCACGCAGCTGAAGAGCCTTTTGGATCGAAGCTTGCGCTGACTGCACATCTTCTTGCATGTACTGAACCAAAGCACACCAATGCCAGGCTTCGGGCGATTCCGGGCAACTAGTGACCCAAGCCCGTACAACACGTTGAGCCCGTGAGGCATCGTTGATCAGGTCAGGGTGGCTCTCGCATAACGCCTTGAGTAGAAAGCGATTGGCCTGGTAGGAAATGCGGTAGGCGCCGCTACGCGCTGCAGATTCAATGTTATCGAGTGCCTGAGCTAGCAACGCCGCTTGATCCGCGGAAGTCGAATTTCCAGAGAGATTTGCTTCAAGAAACTGCGCTTTACCTTGTAACCACTGCAGCTGCGAGTCGTTTAGGCTGCCCTGAAACGGAGCAACAGATTCCTTGAATGATGCGAGCTGGTCGAGGACTTGTGAATCGTTGCCCGAAACGCAGAAGTTTTCCGCCTTGGCAATAATGTGCGCAAGGGCCAAAGAGGCCGCTTTAGGGTATTTCAATTCCAAGAGATGCGGTACCAGCACATCGTTCAGCTCTAGCCATTGTTTGGCTTCATCAGACTGCTGTTCCGTGAATAGCTGTGCCAAAGACAAGTAGCAACATGCCAAGCGGTAGACTCGATCCGGGCTAACTCCTTCTGTTTCCACCAATTGTTGCCATTCGTCGACTGCCGAATGCAAAGCCTCGATTGCCTCTTGATTACGACCAGAGATCGTAAAAGTGTCCGCCAAGTTTGCTAACAAAACGGCCCGATTCTCGCGATAGAAACTCTCACCGTAAAGCAAATGCCACGCGCGATCCAGATCGTTTTCAGCATCTCGATAGGACTCCAGCGCCGACTTCATTCTGCTCTCTGCCAACATTGATGACGCCAGGAGCGAAGCCGCCAGCGAACGCGATTCAAACAGGTCGGGGCGTGCTGGTGATTCGTCCAAGCTACGGTCATAAAACGCAATCAGGTCTCGTGCGGCCTGGGCAGCCTTCACGTACTGGCCGGAACGAAACAAGACTCTGGTTTTCTCCTCGATGATTGTTCCCCGCAACTTCACATGGCCCGGTGATGGAGATTGCTGAAGTAGGATTTCGCTGTCGGGGAGAGCGTCGGTGAGATATCTCTCGGCTGATTCCCAATCCGATCGGCAAGCTGCAATTCTTGCTGCTACCACTCGGGCGCGAGTTAGCGCGTTGCGAGCGTCGCGATTCGTTGGATCTTGCTGCAGCAATTGTTGAGTCATTGCAATGGCTCGGTCGATAGTCCCCTGCGACTCGATGGGAGATTCAGCTTGCTTGTCGACCACTGCTGCGACTGTCTCCAAATCGATTGCTGGCAGGTTGCCGAGATTCTCTTGCCCCAAGATCGCCTGGCCGATGAAGGCGTTCGCCAACTGGACGGTCGCTTCCGCTTGGGATTGAGTTGCATCACCCTCGTTCGCCGAGAGGCAAGCTTCAGCGAGTGATTGGGCCTGCTGATAGTTTTGCCTTGATTCGTCCGGTCGACCAAGCAACCTTTGAAGGTCCCCCAGGCGGAGAAGATGATTCACAATTTCCGATTGGATTTGTCGTTGATCATTGAGTGACTGTCGTGAGGCCGCTACGTCTCCATTCTTGACGGATTCACCGAGCAGAACTTCTTGATCGTGTTTAGTGGTGTCCAGTAGGTTTTGGTAGTGCTGGACGCCCCTTTCCAAGAGCATTTGCCGCACAGGTTGCAGACCGGGGTAGAACTGCAAGTCACCGCTGATGTCAATCAACCACGAGTCCGCCGCCTCTCGGGATGCAACTAACTGCTCTGCAGTTCTCTGGCGTGCCAAGCTTTCGTTCTGCAAGGCCAACTTAGCCGATGCCGATGCCGAATCTGCGGCAAGCCTCGCTATTCGTTCTTGCTGGTGAGCCTGTGAAACCTTACCAACGGCAAATAGGGCGGTGGCGGTAACCAACAGGCACGTGGCAAAGATCGCTCTGAAAGCAGTGCTGTGACGGTTGGCCAGCCGGTCGAACCTTTCCCAGGCGGATTCGCTATAGACGCTTACCAGGCCACCTGCCAGGAAATTGTCCAGATCTTGTGCCATCTGATGGGCATCTGGATAGCGATTGCCAGGCTCGCGCTGCATGGCATACTCGCAGATCGCCGCCAAAGAGCGCGGGATTCTCGGCGAAACTTCTCGCAGCGGGCGATAGTCGCACAACACAACGCGCCTAAGTGTTCCTTCCAGCGTGTCGCTCTGGAACGGGAGTTGGCCAGCGAGTATCTCGTATAGAATGACTCCCAATGAAAATACATCCGAACGTTTACTGACCCGATCGTTCTCTCCGAGCGCCTGTTCGGGGGACATGTAACTGGCCGTGCCCATCACGGTTCCCTGTCGCGTCATATCACTACGACTTGAATTGCGGGAGAACTTGGATCGCACGTTGACCTCGGGCTTGGTTGAGAGTGCGTTCGCATCGGAACCAGGAACGCCTGCTTGTAGCGTCGCGTTTGCACAAGCCTCTGGCTGCTCTGGCTGGACCGCTTCACGGCGAGCCAGTCCCCAGTCGAGCAGGATCGTCTCGCCAAATTCGCCCACCATAATATTGGCGGGTTTTAGGTCACGATGTATCACTTGGGAACGATGTGCGTATGCAACGGTATGGCAAACGTCCCGGAATCGATCGAGCAATTGCCGTAACAAAATCTGGAATTCTTGTTGTGATTGGTTGGCGTGTAGAGTTTTGATTCGATGTGCAAGTGTTTCTCCTCGCACTTGCTTCATCGTGTAGAAGGGAAGCAGATTCTGGTCTACGCCAATTTCGTAGACGGGCACGATGCCGGGATGCTCGAGTTGTCCTGTGATTTGAGCTTCATTGACAAATCGTTGCACCAGGTCATTGGTGATCTCGTGGT
>JAGQPR010000001.1:18944-85103 GCA_020426625.1 Planctomycetales bacterium | reverse complement strand
AGGAGGGGTCGTCGAGTTCTCACGACTACTCTCCTGTGCGAGCAGATTGGAATTTGTTTGCGCCGCGCAGATGGACAACATCATTGTGCACGACAAAAAAGTCTTCTGATTCATGGAGACTCGTCTTCTATGGGGTTTGTTGAAGAACTAAAGGTCGTTTAGCCGGCCAGTAGAATCGCCGAACGAGAGTGGGGCGCTCGACGAACTGATACGATCCATCATGCTCAAGTAAAGATTACACAACGGCACTCCACTACAGTCGACGAATCGGCCGGGCTTGAGCGTGCCTCCACCGTTACCAGCTAGCAAGATTGGAAGGTTTGTGTGCGAATGACGATTACCATCGGCGCATCCACTTCCGTACACAATCTGCGAGTTGTGCAGTAGCGAATTGCCGTCAATGTCTTCGGTGGCTTCCATCTTTTGAATGAAATAAGCCAATTGAACTACATACCAAGCATCGATTTGGCGGACCTTCTCGATAAAGTCTTCTCGACCACCATGGTGCGTCAGATGGTGGTGTCCATCGTCGATCCCCAATTCCGGGAATGGTCGATTGTTGCCGTCCCCCGTGATCATGAACGTAACGACGCGTGTTGAATCCGTTTCGAAAGCTACCACGAGCATGTCGTACATCAGTCGGATGTATTCTTCGAAATCGTCAGGAATTCCCTCCGGCGTTTCGATGGATGGCTGACTTCTCCTGCTGCGCGATGCTTCGGCGGTTGCTATCCTTTGCTCGATATCACGCACTCCAGTGTAATATTGCTCCAGCTTTTCCTTATCACGTGCCGACGCGTCTAAGGCGAGATCCGTCCGTTCGCTCTTTAAGAAATCTAGGATCGATGCCTTTTGTTGTCGCCGAATTGCGAGATTCCTGGCCCGCTCCTTCGCTGTTCCTGCGCCGAATAGTCGTTCGAACATGTGTCTAGGATTGACCTCCGGCGTCAGAGGCGTAGTAGGTGAACTCCAGGCCAAGTTGTGTTGGTAGACGCAGGCGTAGTCGGTATCACAGGAGCCAACGTTGAGAACCACATCGCAAGTCATTTCGAGCGAGCGAAAAGGTGCCTGCAGTCCTATCTGCTGAGCCATGATTTGGTCAGCAGACACAGCAGCCCGAAAGTCGGCTCCGTTCGTCTTTTTAATTCTCACACCCGTTAAAAAAGTACTATTTGCGCGGGCATGTTCCCCTCCACCATCTCGCCCAGGATTGGCCGCTATATCGTCCAAGCCAGCCAAAATTTGGAACTTGTCTTTTACGCTTTGCAGCGGTTTCATTGTGCGGTTAAGAGTGATCTCACTGCCATCAACCGTGGGCCACCAAGCATCCTGAATCGCACCATTCGGAAAATACAAGAATGCGGTGCGCAGGGGTGCTCCGGTAGCTGTCGTTGCGGGCATTCGAGTGCCCGCCAGTGCTCGCCTGGTATTGGCTGACGTCAGCGACTCCAATGCTGGTATCCCCATTGCGATTCCCGCGGATCGCAAAAATCGACGGCGCGAATAATCTCTACGCGGCGAGCTGAATTTTGGTGATTGCATGGCCTATTCCGGTGTTTGCTAAAGTTCGTATCAAATGTATTGGCTTCACGAGGACTCGCTACTCGACCGCGTTGGTTGGCAAGCGGCTATGAAAGGGGGCCGAATTCAGCACGCCCATCAATAAAACAGAAAAGCGGCCGTTATTCTCATCCATGTTGTCAGCAATCGCATCGATCGTTGCTGCGTCGTAGTACTCCATGCCTCGTCCGGTCATGTAGATTAACAATTTCTCGGTCAACAAGCGGTAGAACTCCATTTTATGATTCTCGACGAGGGCTTCTTTCAAACCGACAATTCCATCAAACGACTCTCCCGTTACCAATTCACCAGATGGCTCGATATTCAATTCGTTTTCGATCGTTCGGAATCTTCCAAAACCGTTAAAATTTTCTAGGGCCAGTCCCAACGGATCCATACGAGCATGGCAAGAAGCACACAGTGGGTCCACACGGTGAATTTCGAGAGCCTGTCGTTGAGTCAACTGGCGATCGCCGGCTTCTTCGATGGTTTCCTCCAGGGCCGGGATGTCTGGAGGAGCAGGAGCCGACGGTGCACCCAAGATGTTTTCAAGTACCCAACGTCCTCGTTTAACTGGCGAGGTTCGAGTTGGATTTGAAGTAACCGTCAATACACTGCCCATCGTGAGTACGCCGCCACGCGGATTGTTTGTCTGCAGTTGAATCTTTCGTAGCTCCGAACCCTCGATGTCGGGTAGTTGGTAGAGTTTTGACAAGTCAGCATTTGCAAATACGTAATCACTATCAAGAAACTCGAGAACACTACGGTCCTCGCGCATGATGTAGTCAAAGTAGGCTTCTACCTCCAGTTTCATCGCTTGTCGAACTTCGGGCGTTAGCGCCTTGCCATCGTAGGGTGGACGCCCTCGGCGGAAACCAAATCCGAATCTGCGTGCACCTGGACCGGCACCAAATTCACGGCCTCGCGCCATTGCACTTCCATCCCGTTGCTGGACTTCCGATTCTGTCGCCTCCAATTCCATAATGGCTTCTGAGTTAATGGCGATGTCGACAATGGCATTCGTCTGAAGCCACTGATGGGAAAATCCCTCGACAAATGCTCCTGACTTCGGATCAGCGATCATCCGCTTTACCTGTGCTTCAAAGTTGGACCGCAACTCGCCCCTGCTGGCTAGCTCCGTAAGCTCGTCATCTGGTATGGAACGCCAGAGAGCAAAAGACAAACGAGCTGCCAAACTATATTCGTCTATTTCCGCAATATCGCTCGCTGCATCAGATTGTTCGAAATGAAAGAGAAACTTTGGTGAAGAGAGAATGGCGACAATCGCTTGCCCGATACCTTGCTCGAATGTCTTGCCTTCTAGCGAATATGTCGCTTCTGCCAGGGCAACAAGTTTGGCTAACGTACCTTCAGAAACAGGCCGGCGAAAAGACTTGGACGCAAAACGTCGCAACACCTCCGATGTGTACTTGCGGCGTTCAGCGTAGTCCGTTGGAGGAACTTCACGACTGTAAATCAATTCGTATCCAGGCGGATGAGTCCATTGTTGACGATCGAGCGGACCATCAACCCGAACACTCACCATGCGAAAGTCCATTTTGCTGCGCAGTCGCTGTAGTTCAGAATGAACGGGTTCGGTGGAAAACGCAATGTCATGCTCTCCCTTCGTGAGCGTCACATAGCAGTCATACTCCAGCCAGTTGTTGTCAGCCCATTGATACTGCTCTTTAAAGAATTCCTTGCCGTCAGCGGTACCGCGCACCAGGCACTCTTGCGGATCTTTGGGAAACGGATCCCCATCCACCTTGACGTACACGTGGATCAGGTACTCACCGTCACCTGGAACAGTGATCGCACGCCTGACAGTACGTGATTGGTAAAAAGAAATGGCGTCGGCGTCTCGCCCGTCCTCGTCGACAAAGTCTTCAGGCAGAAAGTCCTGCGATGGAATCTCCAAGGTATCTTGGGGCGTTCCTTCTTCGACAATTGAAATGGCTGCCTCAATAAACTTCTCCAAACGAATCGGAGAAATTGAAAGCACATCTCCAATATTGTCAAACCCGTAGCCTACGTCGTCCGGAGGCAATTTATGCTCGGCGTCGAAGTCGAAACCCAGCAGATCGCGAATCGCATTCCTGTACTCGACGCGATTCAAACGTCGCAGAGTTACGCGGCCTGGATTGGGATTGTCAGCATTTGACTTGAATGCTTCGGACTTAATCCATTGCTCCAAACTTGATAGTTCGTCGGGTGTTGGTTTTGGAGAGTCGATTGGCGGCATGATCCCGGCGCGAAGATTCTTGAGGACTCGATGCCATTGCGCTGGATCAACAGTCGTCTCATTTGGCCTGACATTGTCGAGACGAAGATTGCCGCTAGCTTCTTCGGTGGAGTGGCAATCGATGCAGTAGTTCTCAAGCAGAGGTAGAACGTCTCGCTCGAAGTCCGTTGCTTTGGACTGCTGAGCAAATGCACAGCGACTGCAAAGTAGCATGGTGCAGACGCAGACCACGGCAAGGCATTTATTGGTCAAAACTTGGATCCTCACAATCGAAGCAGTCCAACACAGTTTCTTGGACCCAATAGTTTCTGGTCTTACCGTACGGGCTTACTGGTGAATGTTTTTCGTTTCAATCTTCCACTCGTAATCATTCGCAAGTTGACTGTTCTCACCAAGAAACGTTTTGGCAGCATCCTGCTTTCCTTTTAGTTGCCAGTCGAGCCAGGCAAGAGCTACTGGAGAATACTTGCCGCCGTGTGGTCGACGGTAGGTACCTCCATGACCGACGTCTAGATTTGCCATCACGATGGGCACATGATCGACTCGCGAGAAATCGTCCATCGCATTGTTGTACGCGATGTCAGAAGGGCCGCCCATGATGTACAAGACAGGGCCGTGAAACTTCTTGAGGTCATCCTTGGTCAAGTCTGGCATTGAGGCCATCGGTGAACGACTAGGCAAAACGCCACTGTTGCAAACCACCGTCGTGGTGATTCTCGGATCGTCTGAAATCTCGATGGCTTGTAATCCACCACACGACATGCCCATTGCAGCGACTTTGGTCGTATCAATCTTCTCAAAGTAGATACTGTTGTCGTTTGCGTCTTGCGCGATGATCCAGTCCAAGGCAGCAATCAGTTGAGAAGAATTCGTCCGCTGACGAGAGGACTCATCTCGCTGCTGCAACTGGTCGAGTAGACCAATGCCGAGAACGATGTATCCATGCGACGCAATTTCGTTGAGAAAGTTCTTGTGTTCCTCAGTTGTGTTCGCGCACGCGCCATTTCCCCATAAGAGCACTGGGAGCCTTTGTTCCGTTCCAAACGCGTTGAGATCTTCCGGGCGATAGATCGTCATGCCGGAAAGAGTTGGTGATTCAGTGACAATCGCGGAATAAGGACCCTGCCCGCCATCTTCGATCTCGACTTTCTTGGGTTGATTGGTAGCACTTTCGGCTTCATCTCCTCTAGTTAACGCGACGATGCTGGCGTAAGCCGGCTTGGGATTGTTGTTCGCGTCGAAGAGTAGCGGATGTTGCCCCCACCTCCAAGTTCGTCGATCGCTGAGCCCCCAAAACGTTACACGTTCGATCGCATCTTCGTGTTTTTTGAAAATGGAAAACAGCTTGGCGTAGTCTTCGGCTTGCGCGTTCAGGTCATCGAGTGAAGCGGGAGTATTACTACGGGACTGACGTCTGCCAAATTGACCACCGGACTCACCGCGAATAGTAACGTCCAGTTCGGTAATGCTGACTTTTAATCCCAGCGATGCATAGTCCGCAATGGCCTTTTCGATATCGTCGAAAGGAACGCGCCCGCTGCGCCAGTGGCCTTGGATACCGACCCCATCAATTGGAGCCCCCTCATCCAGAAGTCGCTTCAGTAGAACCATTGAACTTGCATGCTTTGGTCCCGATTCGATGTTGTAATCGTTGTAGTAAAGCACGGCATCGGGATCCGCTTCACGAGCGTACTTGAACGCCAACGTGAGAAACTCTGGTCCCAGTGCTTGAAGCCAATTTGAGTTGCGAAGATTCTCCGTCTTCGCTGTCTCAGCATTGCCACCATCGCTTATTGCTTCATTGACGACATCCCAACTTTGCAACTGTCCTTTGTAGCGTCCCGCCAAAGTTTCGATGTGTTGCTTCATACGTTGCTTGATCGTCTCCGAGTCACCACCTTCGAAAAACCAATTCGGTGTCTGAGCATGCCAAACCAGGGTGTGACCGTGAATCGTCATCTTGTGCATTTGGGCCCATTCCACCAAAGCGTCGGATGACTCAAAATTCCAACGATCCTCAGCCGGATGGACGCGTTCGGGCTTCATGCAATTTTCGGGAGTGATTGCGGCAAAGTGTTCCGCAGCGAGCTTCAGTTCTTCATCGGAGTAGTGCGACGGAAGGTCTCCTGCCATACCAATCAAGAAGGCATCTTTGAATGCATCTTTGATGATGCGATCGATTTTGACTTCGACCACGGGCTGAAGGCTTTCTTGCGGAGGCGACTGCGGAAGATCGCGGGTTGCAAGTGCGTCCTGTCCGCCTCGCTCTCCAAATGACCGAGTTACCGCGAGTTCCTTTCCATTGAGTTTGCCGCTGTATTCGATCCGAAACTCTCGCTCGCCAAACTGGCGAACCTCTACGAAAGAAATCGCATCTTCGCCAACTTTCACATCAACGAACTCAACTTTCCGTACTTCGTCGCGAGCCTTCACTTCTGCATTCACTGTCGCATCGCCAGCGCCATCGATCGCTATGTGAAAGTGGTAAGTCTGCAATCCGACGGGCGATTCGAACTGACAATACCATGTGCCGGTCAAGCCTTCCGAACTTTGCTTCGACTCTTGGGCCAGCGTGAACCCAGCGCACAGTGCCAAGCAGCAGAAGAAAGCAAGCGTTTTGAAAGACATGCAAAGAGATCCGTATTTGTTTTTGGAGGTTGATGGAGTCTCTTATCGAACTGGCTTACTCGGCACTCGAGATTCTAGGCTCCAACAAAGAAAGCATTGCCGCAGCATACCTCTTGCCAAACTCGCGAGACCCTTCAGAGTTGAAATGAAGCTTGTCGTCGGTCGGCAAACCTGCCGAGGAAATCACACGAGCACCCGAAATTGCGCCCGGCAATGTTGCGATAATTTCATTGTGACTTGCACAACGTCCCCCTTGGTCTGCATGCACCATCTCTCCGGCAAGAAGAGGAACCTCGCTTGGATCCAAATTGAGATCCTCGATCAAGTCATCGTAGACGGATTTAACTTTGTTGGGCCACTCTTTGTCACCGGTATTGGATTCGCCCTGATGCAGGAGGATTCCTTTGATAACACCATGCTTCTGGGCTTCTTTGGCCATGTCGACAAGATACTGATAAGGATTGTCTTGGTAGCCTTTGACGATATTTTTCAACCATTCACGTTCACCGTCGATGTACGACTGGAACGATTCCTTCTGATACAATTCGATCTTACAGCCTGGCACGCAGACTTTGATGATTCCAACTCGAATGTCTTGCGGAAGCGAATTGACCATTGCTTTCCCGAATGAGTCGACCATGCAGATGCCTCGACCACGAGCGGCCAGCGGCGGCACAGCGTGGTACCATTTTCCTTTCTGCCAACCCCTTTGTTCGTTGTCAAAGTCGGCCATCACCAGCAGACGCTCGGGAACGCTGCGGTCGGCATCATTCATGCGCCCGCCGCTGTCCATGTTGGATTGGCCGAAGCAAAGATAGATATGAAAGTTTGGATCCACCGCGTCGCCCAAGGCGACGGCCTGCTGGCGTAGACCATCCGTCCGACGTTGCACTGATTCTTGTGCATTTTCAGACATTAAGTCCTCAACAGATTGCGCACGTTTTGCAGTGGCTTCCTCTGTTGCAAAGTTACCGACCTTTCGCGAGAACACGATCGTGTCACTGTCGATCTGCCCCTCGTATTCAATGCGAATTTCATTGCCACCAAAGTTTAGTTTCTCAACGAATGAGACGGTGTTGCCGTTCAATTCCACCTGCTCAAAGGTAACCTCGCGCGCGCGACCACTGACTTCGGCTTTTGCCGTTGCGGACAGGTCGCTACCATCGTTAACGAAGGTCATCACGTAGTTTTGGACACCAATTTGAGTATCGAAGTCGACTTTCCAAGTGCCCGAAAGTTTGTCTTTGGGTTGGAATAACAGCGGAGCAAATTCTTTCAGGCTGCGACGCCAAGTTTGCCATTCATGGGCTGTTTCGGGTGAAAGATAATAGTGGGCGTTGATGCCCATTTCCTTCAATTGCTCGACGGCTTCGGCTGGGTTTCCACCGCGGCGACTCCGTCCGTCGCCAACTTCCTTGCTACCGTAGCTGACGAATACCAGATCCACCTGGTCTTTAAATCCGGCGGTGTTCTCCACATCCTCTTTACCGATCGTGCCGCCACTGAAGAGTCCAATGTGAGAAAACTTGTCGAGGTTGCGAAGCGTGATCGCCTTGGTTTCCATACCACCCATTGAAAGACCGGCCATAGCGCGGTTGGGTTGATCTGTCAGAGTGCGGAAATTAGCATCGACATACGGAACGAGCTCTCCCACCAAAACCGTTTCAAAATCGCTGATGTCAAAATTGCGAAGCCCACCCATGCGAACCTCGTTGGTCATTCCGTAGGTCATCACGATGATGAATGGTTTCGTTTTTCCTTCCGCGATCAGATTGTCCATGATCAAACCGGCGTGGCCCTGGACGCTCCAGCCGTATTCGTTTTCGCCCCAGCCGTGCTGCAAGTACAGCACCGGATAGCGAACTTCTTGATCGCTGTCGTACCCCGGCGGAGTGTAGACAAAGGCTCGGCGTTCTGCTTTAGTGCTCTCCGAGTGAAAGAAGATTTCGCGAACTTGGCCGTGCGGAACATTTGTGAGAGCGTAGAAACTACGGTCATGCGCTGGGATTTCGATTCCACTGCCCCAACGCATTGCTCCGAAATAGTACTTGCTGTTGGGATCCGGAACGTGGGCACCATCGATGATCAATTCATAGTAATGAAATCCTTCGTCAAGCGGGCGTGAGTAGCCGATCCAAGCCCCTTCTTCATCCTTAACGAACTCAGTGCTGTCACGAAAAGTCGTCGCTACACTCTTTGCTTCTGGCGCGACCACTCGAAACTTGATCCGGCCTTGAGAATTGACCTGCGGATAGTCCTTTCCGTCTTGGTTCGTCGACGCTGGCTTGAAGTCGTCTTGGATACCTTCTGGAATGTCCCCTCCGCCAGCGGCATTATCATTCGCTGCAGGTTTGTCGTTCGATTCGGTCGTTGTGTCCTTCTCCGATGTGTCCTTCTCGGGCTCCGAAGTCGTTCTCTGAAACACCATTTGAGCAAAGTGGTACAGATTGTTTCGCCAGTGCGTCGGATCGTGTCCATTGGAATCCACATTCCACACGTGCTGGATATCGTTTTCCTTTAGGTAACGTTGCAAACGTTGGCTGATCCGGATCAATCCGTCTTTGTTTCCACAGGACAGGTAGAGCAGCTCAAGTTGCTCTTTCGCATTCTGCGTATCGGGTATGAGTTCCTCAGATGCTTTCGTATTCGGTGCCGATGAAAAGCCTCCTACCCAAGCAAACGTATCGAGGTGGGTGAGACCAAAGTTCAGGGATTGCCCACCGCCCATCGACAGTCCCGCAAGTGCACGGTATTGCCGATCTTTGGCGACGGAATAGCGTGATTCGATAGTGGGCACCACGTCGTTGAGTAGATCGTCTTCGAACACCGCGAACGCTGGCGCACTGGCCATCACATTTCCCTCGGCTCGATCGTTCTCTTGGGCGCGCCCGTTGGGCATCACGACGATCATGGGAATTGCTTTGCCGTCGGCAATCAGGTTGTCCAGTAGCACATTGGGCGTCGCAAACCGCTGCCATTCGGTCTCATCACCACCGATTCCATGCAGGAGATAGAGCACCGGATACTTCTTTTCGGCAGAGTATTTCGGTGGTGTGTAGACATTCATTTTCCGAGTCGTGCCAACCGTTTTCGATTCGTACTCGATCATCTCCAGCTTGCCGTGCGGTACATCATCCCGCACTTTGACGATGTCATCCGGTGGGTCGGGATAAGTTTGTTTGTCGTCGGGCCCCAGTTCGATTGGACCGCCGAATCCACCACGTTGACGGCGAGGTCGCTCGGAATTTGTGTCGTCTTGCGCGGCAACTTGCACCACCAGCAGCAAACACAGCGAGAACAGCGCCAGTATTCTTTTCATCGATTCGACCTTGCTTATCAGACGTAGTTGAGGGGAGAAGTAGGAATAGTGACCACGCAGGCAGCGATCGGACTAGTGGCCGGTGCCAGCGAACTCGACGGTTACGGCAAAGACAAGTGGAATCGAAAAATCCCCACTCTTGAGAAACTCGAGCTTTGTAAGTTCCTTGTCCGAGTCCGCAGGAATCTTCAAGTAGCGAACTTGCTTGCCGAAGGCTTTGATGGCGAACGTTGATTCAGGTACATCTTCACCTGCTTCATAGGTCACGATGTGTTTGCCATTGATCAGTTCATAATCACTCACTGAGCCATCGCCGTAATGCCGGCGGACGATCATGCTGGGCGTTTCGTTCCTGAATCTTGGGTAGGCCGCCCAGGCGACACCTCCCAGCAAGTGAATCGCGTCGACGTGTCCTGAGCATGCAACGCTCACCGACTCCGGAAGGGTGCTCGGTCTTCGGGGTGAGCGAGATTGCAAGCCAATGATGTTTGCGATTCGATCACCTTGCGGGTCGATCAATTCAAAGGGAACTCCTTCGACTTGGACGCGGCCGTAAGATTCGAGTTCGAATTTATCGCCGGGACGATCGCGGAATCCGGGAAGGCCTTTAGTGCTGTTGATGGTCGCCACGCTGGAAAGACTCAGTGGAGCGTACTTGCCGCGTTTGGCCAAGAACGACAACAGGTCCGCCATTTCCGCTTTGGTCAACTGGCTCTCAAATCCTTCGGGCATGAGCGACTTGGGAGACGACGTCAGTCGTTCAATATCCTCTCGAAGGACCAGCTTCTCTTTTCCTTGGGTATCGACGATACGCAGAGAATTCGCCGATTCACCAGAGAGCATTCCGGACAGCACGTTTCCGTCAACCGTCAAGATTTGATAGGTGCGGAAGTTGTTTTCAACGCTACGTGATGGATCAAGCACGTTGATTAAAATCTCTTCCTTCGGATGTACGGACATGCCGGTGAGGTTGGGACCAATCTCGTTTCCAACTTCGCCGTGGATGTGGCATGCTGAGCAATGTTTCTTGAACATCGCAAGTCCATTGACGACATCACCGTCTTGTCCGATGACTGGCATCCACTGGTCAACCAATGCTTGTCGATTGGATGCGACCATCGCACCACGCGACTCCATCAAGTTCTTTGCACGAGCAGCGATTTCGGCTGTCGGGTGGTTGAGCAGCGCCTGTCGCTGGTCCAATTGCAAGTCATTGAACTGCACGTCACCGTTGGTAATTGCATCCAGGAGCGACTCCGTCGTTTCCGATCGCGACAGGAGAAGGGTAAGAACTTCACTACCGAGCTTCGGTCCCAGCGATGTTCGCAGACCCAAAAGCGATTCGCTTAGACCATCGACCCGAGCGTTTTGAAGAGAGCGTAAAGCCTCAACGCCAGTAGCTGGGGAAAGTTGTGGTGTGAAGAATTCTTCCAAGGCGTCGAGTATTTTCGGGCTGGTCGGGGCAAGACGAATCGACTGATCCCAAGCGCTAAGGCGTTCGTCCGTGGCGGCACCCTCATTCAAGGCGGTGGTGAGCAATTCGCCTTGAATCTCGCCGACAATGTCAGCCAAGTTTTCCACAGACCATTTATCAGCGACGGATAGAATAGCAGCTTTGCTCTCGACGGATGCCTGGTCCGAGAGAAACCGCTCGCGCACCAGTTTTTGAGATGACGCGGGCAAGAGAATCGTTAGGTCTCGCGGCCAGCCTTTTGCGAGACTTTCCCACACAGTCACTGCAAGCTTCGCATTGGGATCGATCTGCAGAAGCTGGCTGATTTGTTCTGCCGACGGGCGACTGCGGGCGAGGTGTTCAGCCAGTACGGAGGCTGCTTTCGCATTCGTGGCCGTCGACGATTGCTCCGACTTGGTCATCGCCACGATGGCCACCGCGGGATCAGTCGAAGCTGCCGAGGTCCAAGCATCTAACAAGACGTCATCTGTTTGAATTGAAGGAAGCAACTTCACTAGCCCGTTGCCATCGATCACACTTGCTGCATCACTGTCGGCGATACGCAGCAGCAACGTCAGACGGACTTTTGGATCAACGTCTGTTTGCAACCCCAAGTCAATCGCGGCTGCAAGTTGGTCTTGATTGCAGACCCCGACGGCTGCATTCCGCACTGGACTGGAGACGTGCTTGAAGCCAAGTTCGCAAGCTGCGGCGAGTGCGTCGCTAGCTGCAACGCTACCTGAATCCGCCAGACCGGCGAGCGTCCAAATCGCATGCATCGCGGCGGGACACAAACCGATTTCATCGACCTCCGCTTGCTTGACCAACGCAGTCAGAGCGTCCAACGTCGATGCATCCGTGGCTTCTCGCTCCACCAGAAGCCGCTGGGCAGTTCGACGCCAGAAGAAGTTATCGCTTCGCAACGCCTCGACGAGTCCTTCGTTGCTGGCCTCGGCCAGTTGCAATGCGCTCGATGGCGAACGACTGGCGGATTCATCCACAAGCAATCGGTACACACGCGCAAAACGTTTGTCTCTCAAATCGCTCTCGTAGGCGGCACCTTTACCGGTCTGGAAACCGTTCGGCGTTGGGTTGTGTTGCACGATGTAGTTGTACCAATCGATGACCCATACGTTGCCGTCGGGCCCAACCTCCGACATGATCGGCGCAGACCAATCGTCTATGCTCGCAACGGTGTTGAACGCATTGCGGCTTCGATAACCTGCGCCGTCTTTTTCAAGCACGAAAGCCCCAACCAGGTGTCCGGTCGGACCACAAACCATCTGAATGCGGTTCCACCAAGTTTCCGGATAATTTCGGGCAGTGTAGATCGCAGAACCGCAGGCCGCCGTATAGCCGCCGTGGTAATCAACCTGGCGAATCTTGTCGTCGATTGGGTTGAATCGGAAAGTCTCCGAAATAGGACCCAAAGTTTCCGGTGACCAACCAGCAACACGATCGTAATAGCGATTGGGAATCGGCATGTGAACGCTGGGGCATCCGTTGGCAGTTGAACCAAAGACGTAGCCCTCTTCGCTGAACCCCAGCCCCCATGTGTTGTTGTTCGTCCCACGGATGAATTCGAGTGCATCAACTCGGATGGTGTGTTTGTCAAACTCGTCAGTCGCAGTCTCGGATACCGCATTAGAGGCGGCGTCGATCGCAAACGCCGGAGCCGTTTCGTCCGAAGCCCCCGCGCGGACTTTGAAACGCCAGAAGCCCTGGCGAAATCTCTGTTGCTCCTGGCCGTTGATGATTGGTTGCGAGTTGTTGTATCCCTGCATCCCCCAGATCCAATTGTCAGGACCGTACTGGAAGTTGCTCACGCCGCCATGCGTATCACCCATGGCCCAACCCGTGATCAGCGATTGTCGGAAGTCAGCTTTTCCATCACCGTTGGTGTCTTTCAGATAGATGGTCGTCTGGCCGTCTTGAACGATCGCTCCGCCTCGGTAGCAGACAAGAGTTGACGGAATGCTCAAGTTCTCGGCGAACACCGTAAATCTGTCAGCTTGGCCGTCGTTATCGGTGTCTTCGCAGATCTTGATCCGGTCACGTCCGACAGCCGGCTTCTCTTTGAGTTCGTTCGGATAATCCACCGTTTCGCAGACCCAAAGACGACCGTTTTCGTCCCAATTCATCGCGATCGGCTTTCCTTTCAGGCCAGCGATTTCCGGGTTCGAGGTATCTTGATTGGGCCAATTCTCGCTCGACTCTTTCGCCCAGATTGAGAGCTCCATTCCCTTCGGGGTTGCGAAGGCGTCGATCGACTTTTCTGCTTGCAGCGGATCTTGCATCGATGAGAACGGCTCAGCTTGCGTTCCCCACTGAGCACCCGGCGTGTAGTTGGGGATCTTTGCGCCAACGTCGCTCGATGAAAAAGTTTGATCGTCTAGCGATGGTAGCTCCACCTCTGGAGCTGAGAACGGGCGATTTGCGGCATTGACGGCGACAGCTCTCGGTTCGATCGAATCGTCGGCGGAAAACGCTGTCAACGTTTGCCCACAAGCCCAAAGCGTCCCGCGGGCCAGCAATCGCTGGAAGTCAACGTTGGACCATGTCCGATGGTCGTGTCCCCACGCGGTATAAAACACGCGGCCTTTGCCAGGCGTTCGAACCCAAGTGTAGGGCTCGCCATTCGGATCGCTCACTGGTCCCGACTCACTGCTGCGAGTCTCCAAGACGGTCTTGTCTGAATTCAACTTGCTGTGCCGATAGCTCTCGTCCGTCGACTGAACAGGCTTGAGGCCAGCCATGATCGGATGATCTGGTTTAACGATCTCGGTTTCGAATCGAGTGAACCCGTGGCTTTGAAACTGGCCCCCAACCAACTCGATATACTTTTCTGAGTTCAGAAAACAAAAAGATGCGCAGTGGACTGGAATCAACCCTCCCCCCTCATTTACGAACTCAAGCAATGCGGATTCAGCCTCTGGGTTAATCCTTTCGATATTGGCAAAAATCAGCAGCCCATCGAATTTCGATAGGTTGTCTCGCTTAAGCTCACTCAAATCCTCGGTGTAGCGTAGTTTGATCCCTTTTTCTGCCAGCGGTTCGGCGATGTGGCGATAAAACTCTGATGGCTTGTGAAAGCCAGAATCGCCCAGCATGAGGACAGAGACAGATGAATCTGCATTCGGGCCATCTTCAGCTGAAACTACTGAGCAGTTTAGCAAAGTGGCGAAAATGAAGGCGGTCGCTATCAATGCACAGTCCACGGTCTTCATATTTGATTCCGGTTGATCGATGGGTTGAATTCTTCTTTGAGTTGCCAGTCTGTGTGGCAATTGGCGTGGTGCAGAAATGCAAATCCCCCAAGCAGCTGCCGAGGACCTCGTTGAAACAACTGAATGGCATTTCGTGTCGCCATCTCTTTATAGCCAGTTTCCCCCACGATTCCATGAGGAATTGCGCACCACAATGGAGGAATTTTACATACTGAAGGGACAAGGGTAAGCGAGAGCTCATGCCTAGACGCATCAACCATGGGAATGCCGAAGGTTTCGCGAATCCCTCCGTTTCCTTCACCCACTGATGATGAAGAGGAGAAATATCGCTATCCACCGGGGATTTTGAACCTGAGTGCGCGAAGGGAATTACTTGCACAGCCTACCCCCTTTTATGGATTCATAATTTCCGTAGTTTGATCAAGGGATTTACACGCTCAGGTTTCCAGACTCAGAACCGAAAGGTGATTCCTGCAGGAGGATCACCATCTGTCTTCGGATAATCCACGTGCCTCGATCCGAACTTCATCGTGGGGTACGCTTTTCCAGACGCACGATGTAAACTGTACTACGGCAGAGGAATTTCACGCGTTGGGCAACGGCCTTGCTGCAGATAGGTAGCCACGTCCAACCGACGCGTATCAGCCGCCAAGGCGCGCCCTACAAGACCCTAATTCTCGGTGTTCAATGCAAGCCCTTTCGATGCGCACTCTCTGGCTGGTAATTCTTGGGTTCATTGCATTGCATATCAGCCAAGCTAGCCTCTCGACCGCGCAGGAGCATGAGGCAGATGCGAGCACTCCATCTCTGAAGAGCGTTGTGGGCGAACGTTTCAAAATCGGTGTTGGAGTTGGTGAGTCGGTACTTGGCGACTCGAGCTGTGCCGCGCTGATCGAGAGGCAGTTCCAGATCTTGACACCAGAGAACTGTATGAAGCCGCAGAGCATTCACCCGGCAGAGGATACGTGGAGCTTTGCCGCCCCGGATCGCTTCGTTGAGTTTGCCGAAAGCAGAGGTTTAGAGGTTGTTGGCCATTGCCTCGTTTGGGCCAAGGACGATCGAACCGACGAATGGATGAAACTGGGGAATGATGGTGCTCCGGTCTCAAAAGAAATGCTGCTCGACCGCATCGAGAATCACATCGAAACTGTCGTTCGCCGGTATCGAGAGACGGCAACGATGTGGGACGTCGTAAACGAGGCGCTTGCTGATGGGAGCGAAGGTTACCTCCGTGACTCCGTGTACAGTCGAACCGCTGGAATCGAATTCATCGAGACGGCATTTCGCACGGCCAGAGAGCATGCCCCGGATGCGATCCTGATCTACAATGATTACAACTGCCACTTTCCAGAAAAAAGAAAGAAGCTCATTCGCTTGTTGACGGAACTGAAAGAACGCGGTGTCCCGGTTGACGCTTACGGGATGCAGGGACACTTCGAGCTTGGCGACAGCTCGCTAAATCAGCTGCGCGATACGTTCGATGCGCTGCGCGAACTCGATCTCAAGGTTGTGGTTTCTGAGTTGGATATCGATGTCGTGACTCGTGGAAAATGGTGGGCGGAGGAGGGCAAGTTTCGCGAAGAGCTGAAGAGCTATGATCCCTACAAGGATGGACTGCCTACAGATATCGAAGATCAACAGATCGAGCAGTATGTCGCATTGTTTCGCCTCTTCGATGAGTATCAAGACGTCATCGAACGCGTTTCATTTTGGAACCTGCATGACGGACAAAGCTGGCTGAATTATTTTCCGTGGCAGCGTAAAAACTACCCGTTGTTGTTCGATCGCGAGCTCAAACCGAAGCCCGCATACGGAAAGGTGATTCAGCTGCTTCAGCGAGAAGCCGGTCACGCAGCGCACGAGCGAAGGGACGAGCTGTCCCGGGCAGCCCACGACCAGCTGCTGCAAAAGACGAAACAAGGCAAGATTGACATCTATTTCCAAGGTGACTCGATCACACGTCGCTGGGGTGCCACCGACTACCCGCAATTGCTTGAGCACTGGAATCAAAGCTTCCGCGGATGGAATGCAGCCAATTTCGCTTGGGGCGGTGACAACACCCACAACATTCTTTGGCGAATGCAGAACGGCGAGCTGAACCAGGTTCAACCAAAGGTTGTCGTCCTGCAGGCAGGTACCAACAACTTGCCATGGAATGGCGAAGCAAGTCGGGAAACGATAGACGATGTGGTCAACGGCATCGAAGCCATCATCGTTGAGTTCAATAAGCGTTGCCCCGACGCGTCGATTGTTTTGACGGGCTTATTTCCACGTGACCAAAACCCCAAGCTTCGGACTGCTATCGAGAGCATCAATGAACGCTTTCAGTCTCTCGCGATGAAACACAACTGCCAGTTTCTCAATATTAACGAACAGCTTACCGGCAGCGATGGGAAGTTCTTGCCAGGGTATTCAGGCGACGGATTGCATCTTGAAATACCTGCCTATGATGTCTGGGCGGACGGACTGAAAGCAGTGTTCACCGAAATCCTCGGTCCGCCATCGAACACTGATGAAGCTCCAAGCCCAACAGGTATTCCGATGAAAGTGGGACGCTGATCAAATGAAAGAATCGGTCGAACAACAGCGTCAGCTTCCTCCAGCACTTCGCGCGGCACACAAGAGGCGCCACGTATTCCACGGACGGAAAGAAGCTCACCTGATGAAGCAAATTTGTTTACGTTTCAATGATCTAGGAAAATTAGTCTGACCCCATTCCGTTTCGTCTCGTTAACTCATTCTCGGTACTTACTTAAGAGGACTCAAATGACCAAGTCGTCTCACCTGAACCGCCGTCGTTTTATTCAAGCCACTTCCGCCCTCACAGGCGCTGGGGTTTTTGCAGGTACAAGCAATTTATCCTTGGCTCAGGAGTCGCCGAACGAGCGACCTGTCTTTGCAACCATTGGCTTACGCAATCAGGGCTGGACGATCACCGAAAAGTCGACAAAGTTTGCCGACTTTGCAGCCCTTGCTGATGTCGACGCCAACGTGCTTGGGGCTGTCAACGAGAAACTAAAAGACAAAACTGGCAAGGCAGCGGACGGCTATAACGATTACCGAAAGGTTCTCGAACGAGACGACATTGACGCAGTGATGATCGCCACACCGGACCACTGGCATACAAAGATAGCAGTTGAAGCAATGCTTGCGGGGAAGGACGTCTACTGCGAGAAACCTCTGACACTGACAATCGATGAAGGCAAGCTGATTGAAAGAATTGTGAAACAGACCGGCCGTGTCTTCCAGGTCGGAACCATGCAGCGCACGGAAAACGACCAACGGTTCTTGAAAGCCATCGCATTGATCCGTGCCGGGCGAATTGGAGAGATTCGAAAGGTGACTTGTGGAATCAACGGTGCAACCGGATCACCGGTAATCCCTGCGATTGATGTTCCTGAAGGTCTTGATTGGGATGTGTGGCTTGGCCCAGCACCGAAAGTACCCTATCGAGCACTGCCGGAGATGCGGAGAGGATACGGCGGCGGCGTGCCGCTCTACACCAATTGCCACTACGCATGGCGGAATTGGTACGAATATTCAGGTGGTCAGATGAATGATTGGGGCGCTCACCACGTCGACATCGCGACCTGGGCTCTCGGTGCCGGTCACACCGGCCCAAACAAGATCACGCCTGTGAGTTATTCACTGCCGGTCGATTACAAGGATGGCTATCCCACAGTCGCTGATCAGTACAATTCGCCGACAAAGTTCGAAATCCACGCAAACATGCCTGGCGATATCCCGCTGGTCATTACCAGCGAAGGCGACAACGGCATTCTGTTCGAAGGGACAAAGGGACGTTTCTTTGTCAATCGCGGCCGTTTGTCTGGCAAGCCCGTTGAAGACCTTGAGAACAATCCGCTGCCAGAGAACGCAGTGGAAGAAGTCTATGGCGGACCGGTCAGCGAGAACCACACTGCGAACCTCATTGCAGCCATGCAGACTCGAAAGCAGCCAATCTCTGACGTTTGGACTCACAATCGAATGCTCGAAACCTGCCACCTGGCAAACATTGCCATCCGTTTAGGACGCGAGCTTCAATGGGATCCGGAAAAGCGTACCATTGTTGGAGACGAGGAGGCGGCTGCATTCCTCTCCCGAGAAAGTCGCAAAGGATACGAAATCGATATGTAGGCATCGATTTCTCCAATAGCTTGGCATTGGCGAGGCTCGACGGGTTGGTATTGGAACCAGTCGAACGATAGCGACGCGTATTGTTCGACTCAGGCGAGTTATCAGACACTCCATTAGGGACGGTACATCAAGAAGAATGGGCCGCCGAAACGTCGCGTTGCTGATCGAAACCTCTAACGGCTACAGCCGTGGGCTTTTCGAAGGAGTGATTGCCTACACGAAGGTTCATCGGAACTGGTCCGTTTACTTGACGGAACAAGAACGCGGCGCCGCTCCACCAGCCTGGTTAGAAACCTGGGGCGGAGACGGTATCATTGCGCGGATTGAAACCGACGCGATAGGTCGTCGACTCGTTCGATGTGGTGTTCCGATCGTTGACCTCAGTGCCGCAAGGTATATCAAGGGGGTTCCATGGGCGGATACAGATGACAAAGCGATAGCGAAGTTGGCATTTCAACATTTTGCTGAGCGAGGCTTCCGAAGCCTGGCGTATTGTGGCGATGCCGGATTTCAATGGTCACTACAACGCGGAAAACACTTTCGCCAATATGTCGAATCCACCGGCTGCCAGTTCTTTGAGCATCAGTCGATCGCTCGATACGCCCAATCCTTTAATGCTGTTGCAGAAAAGCAACGAATCATGGATTGGATCACGAAACTCCCGCGCCCGATTGGGATCATGGGCTGCTATGACTTCAAAGCGCACGAGGTGCTCGATGCTTGTCGACAATTGGGCGTCCCAGTTCCGACCGAAGTGGCCGTACTTGGCGTCGACAACGATCACTTAATTTGCGAGCTTTCGGAACCATCGCTCTCGAGCATTATCCCAGATACGAAGCAAACAGGCTACGAAGCGGCCAGGCTTCTCGATCGCATGATGGACGGTGAATCGCTCACGGACGATCAACCGCTCATGACTCAACCGCTCGGTGTACGACTGCGCGACTCCACCGACACGGTTGCGATCGACGACGATCAAATTGGGAAAGCGCTGCAGTATATTCGGCGAATGGCCTCTGCGAATATCCGCGTTAACGATGTTCTCGACCAAATTGAACTGTCACGACGCGCATTCGAGCACCGCTTCAAAAAGCTGGTGGGACGTACGCCGCACGAGGAGATTCAGCGAGTCAGGATGAATCGCGCGAAAGAACTGCTCCTTGACACAGAATTGTCGGTCCCCCAAATAGCAGAGCGACTTGGCTTTGAGCATTCAGAGTACCTTGGAGCGGCATTCAAACGCGAGGTTGGTGTTTCTCCTGGCGAATACAGGAGAACATTTCGCTCATGACATGTCCACCAGGTGCCTACTCCCCAAGAACTCGCAGCACATTGTTCTATTTGATGAGATCGCAATCCTTTGCGAGACCTGGTCACGAACTTCATTGGCAGAGATGTCGATGGGCTGAAAAGTGGCTGATAAAGGATGGTCAGTTTCAACGGGGAAGGGCTACCCCCAAGCCCACGCAGTGCGGAGTTGCTCCGAGCGACAAACTACCCTGAACGAACCGTCATGTTCATCGGGCGAGCGTATTAGCCTGGCGAACATTTTCTTGTTAGAGTCAATGCTTTCACGACCCAGATGAGAACGGACGCAGTTTCGGCTCGCTGATTCTGCGGCATTGCTACTCCGATGAGCTAGCAACGGTTACCGGAAATTGGTACGCTTAAGTCAATCTACCGTGATTGGGGAACCAAACGCGTCGTCCGATAGCCAAGCGATGCACCTGAGTTGTGAGTTCCAGGTACGTGGGACATCGTACGCTCTCGACCAGGTGACTACAACTTTCGCCGATTAGTTTCGTTTACTACGACACACAACATTCTAAGCGATCATAGAGATTCGCTGGAAATCACTTCAGCTGCGAAAGCACCTATACCAACATGCTGACACCAGATGCGGACGGACGAGTTTGGAACGCAGGATTGAAGATTGGCATCATTTACGGCGTTATTGCGGGAATTCTTTATGCCGTGCTAGACTACGCCCTACACAACATGGACGCGCCCGAGCGATGGCTTCCACTGATTGCTGGCTTTTTAATACTCGCACCGGTTGCTGCAGCCTCACATGCTTATTCCGTCGGCCAACGCAGCCAGACTAAAGTGAAGCCGCTTTAACACGGCGAGCTGGCGGGGAGGTAAGTTATTCCAACCCTACATCTGCAATTCCGCCGCTAACGTGCCTTCTTCACGTCCTGGGTGAGCAGGCGGTCGGCGAGCCAGCGCCACGACGATTTTCTAGCAGCCGCAACGCTTTATGTCGGGGTCTGAAAGTCGGCTGAGGTCCAGCAGGCGAAAAACATGCCGCCCAAACAACGAGCCTCCGACGAACCGCTCTCCCCATAGTGAGAGCGGAGAGAAGATTCTGCATCCCAGAATGGGACATTTATACCCCATCACCGCAAACGCAACTGCGACTTAGCTGTACAACTGGATGGCGCGAACGATATCGTCCAGGTCGTTCGGTACCGCAATCGCGCGATTCGCAAAGGAAGCTCGGCTAACGCCACGCTTGCCTAACACATCGTTGAATTGATCTTGGTCGGTCGAATGATAGGCAACAGTCGCAGTGGGATCTTTCAGTTGGTGCCCAGTCAAAATGCACACTACTTGCTCCGAGGGAGCAATGACCCCTTCTTCACGTAGAAGTTTGGCGCCCGCCACGCTTGCTGCACTGGCTGGTTCGCAGCCGATCCCACCAGCGCCAACTTGAGCTTTGGCATCCAAGATTTCTTGGTCGGTAACCTTGCGGACCACACCATCGCAGAAATCGAGTGCACGCAGGCACTTCTGCAAGTTGACCGGACGATTGATCTCTATGGCGCTGGCGATCGTATCCGCCTTGGCCTTTCGAGTGTCCAGGTCGCTGTAGTAATCTCCGATAATGGCCATATCTGGCTGACCATTGTTCCAACGCAGCCCTCGTCGCTCGTAAAGTTGAAACAGGGTGTCCGCACCCGCTGCGTTGATGACCGCCAAGCGAGGCACGCGATTGATCAACCCCAGCTCTTTAAGCTCAATGAAGGCTTTGCCAAACGCGCTGGAATTGCCGAGATTGCCGCCGGGAACCACGATCCAATCTGGGACATTCCATCGCAATGCTTCGAGCACACGGAGCATGACTGTTTTCTGTCCCTCCAAGCGGAAGGGGTTAATGCTATTGACCAAGTAGATTCCCAAGTCCTTGGAGACCTCTTTGACCCGGAGCATCGCATCGTCAAAATCGCCCGCGATTTGTACCGTCAGCGCACCGTAGTCCAGCGCCTGAGACAGTTTGCCGTAGGATATTTTGCCGCTACCGATGAAAATCACCGCTTTCATTAGTCGCGTAACGGAACTGTACATCGCCAGCGACGCGCTGGTATTTCCTGTGGAAGCACACGCCGCGCGTTTGGCACCTGTCAGCCGAGCATGGGTGAATGCGGCGCACATGCCATTGTCTTTGAAGCTGCCCGATGGGTTCATACCTTCGTATTGAAGATAGAGTTTTTCGGCTGCCATCCCAACATACTTACCCACTTCATTCGACTGTTGCAGCAAAGTCTGCCCTTCGCCGACGGTGACCACCTTGTCGGCAGGCGCAAAAGGCAACAATTCATGGAACCGCCACACTCCGCTAAATCGCAGAGGCAAATGGCGCTGGCTCCACATTTGTTCAAAATCGCTCAATCGCTTGGGAACCGCAGTCTTCGACCAATCGTATTCAATATCTAGTAGGTCACCGCAGCGATCGCAGGCAGTTCGAACTTGGGCGATGTCCAACGTGGCTCTGCACTGTGGATTGATGCAACGCTGGTGAGCCACACCGCTCTCCAGCTGCATTGAGTTCGTTCTTGCCAACTTTGTGTCGGCCATAATTCACCTATAATAGCTATTTTCGGCACATTGGGCTGACTTTGGTCAGGATATTGGCGTTATATCGGAGTGGGTACCTATGACGCCTTTACGTTTCTCATAAAGTAGATCATCTCAGTTTGACAGAATTCCAGAATTTGCCTACCATCTCCGCACGCCGACCCCCTGTATTTACGGGAAGAGTTCATTGAGTCCAAAGAAAAGCCCAACTCGAAAGGCAGCTTCTGGCAAAGGGTCGGCTCGCAAGACGACCAAGGCCAAGCCAGCCACTACCGGCTCCACGGCTAAAAAGTCTGCTCGGCCGTCTGCTAAGGCCACAACTACTAAGAAAGCTGCAGTGGCAAAGAATTCTGTAGCTTCCAAGAAATCGGCCAACAAGAAGCCGACCGCCAAGAAGTTGCCTACTAAGAAGTCGACCGTTGGCGTTAAAGACTCAAAAGCCAAACGCGGCTCGTCGGTCGCCAGTACCCCAGCCGCTAGCAAATCTAAGGCGAAGAAGCTGGCTACCAAAAAAGAGCCCAGAAGCTCCAAAGGCGGAGCAGCACCCAGCACTGGGGTGAAACGGGTTACTGCCAAGTTAAAGAATGGCTCCGTCAAGACGGAAATGAATGCCAACGATACTAGCGCTGCGATCGTTGGCAGAGCGGTTGCGGATTACGACAAGTTTCGCGATCTGTTACTAACGTTGCGGCGTAGACTGCATGGGGATGTCAATATGATGTCCAAAGAAGCGTTGGGTGGCTCGGATGCGGCAGCGGACAATCATGCGCCCATTCATCCTGCGGAAGTTGGCACGCACAGTTTTGAGCAAGAGTTTACGCTGAATTTGCTGTCGTCCGACGGCGATCGACTGGATCAAATCGAAGCTGCCCTTGCAAAGTTCCAGGATGGTTCGTACGGTGCATGTGAGGAGTGCGGAGGTCGCATTCCGCGAGCTCGATTGGAAGTGCTGCCGGATACCCCATACTGTGTCAAGTGTGCCTCTCGTTTGGAAGGCTGAAGTGTCAACAACTCCCGGGTGTAGCTCCCGTCGCGTTGCCTGGGTACGTTGGTCAACGTTCTTGCTACTGTCGACATCGGGAACTGCCATTGACTTGCTTACTAAGCAATGGATCTTCAGTTGGCGAGGACTGCCCGGTATAAATCCACCGTACTGGCTGTATCAGCCCTATGTTGGAATCGAGACCGCAGTCAACCCCGGTGCACTGTTTGGTCTGGGAGAAGGCTACGGTAGCCTGTTTGCCGCGCTATCTTTGCTCGCTGCTGTCGCCATCGTAGTATGGTTGAGCTTGTTTCGTGCCATAGAAAGCTGGTGGCTGTTGATCGCCCTGTCTTCGGTGATGGCTGGGGTTTTCGGCAATTTGTACGATCGCCTAGGTTTATGGAATCCCCCGGTCGATATGCCGATGTGGAAGAGTGGAGTTCGCGACTGGATTCTCTTCCAATACAACAGCGATTGGGTTTGGCCTAATTTCAATATTGCCGATAGTTTCTTGGTGTGCGGCGCTTTCATGCTGGCCATTCATTCTTTTCTCATGGCTCCTCCTGCGAGCATGCAAGAGGAGGGGGAAGCGATCGCCGCCGACGCAAAGTAAGCATCCACGCAGGAGTTTTCCCACATAATTAGCCATGATTCATAGTACTAGAATCGAGAAATCCCTGCTTCAGGCCCTGGACGGCAGGCTGGCTCTGGCCGTCGAATTGGCTCATGCAGCCGGACAGTCAACTCTAGAACACTTCCAATCATCAGGGCTTCAAGTAGACCGCAAGGGCGATGCGTCACCGGTAACCGTTGCGGATCGAAACGCAGAGCAGCTGATTCGAGAGTTATTGCAACAAAGTTTTCCCACGGACGCAATTCTTGGGGAGGAGTTCGGCAATTCAGCTGGGACGTCCGAGTACCAATGGATCATCGATCCCATCGATGGCACAAAAAGTTTCATCTGTGGCGTGCCCTTGTATTCGACTCTCGTTGGCGTCGTAAAAGGGCGAGAATGTTTGGCTGGCGTCATCTACGTTCCTGCCCTGGACGAGATCATCTATGCTGTTCGTGGGCAGGGTGCCTGGCATAGCAAACAAGATCAAATTCCACAGCGCTGCGAGGTTTCACAAAAGTCACTCGAGGACGGACTTTTTGTGGTTTCGCAGGTCGATAGCTTCGGGAAACGTGGCGCAGAGCAGGCCTATCGATCTTTTGAGAAGACCGCCTACGTCACGCGATCGTGGGGAGACGGCTACGGCTACATGTTGGTCGCCACGGGTCGAGCGGAGTTGATGGTCGACCCCATTGCCAATCCTTGGGATTTAGCTGCTGTACAGCCTATCGTTGAAGAGGCTGGCGGTAAATTCTCGAGCTGGCGCGGGGAGCCTCACGTTTTCGGTGGCGATGGACTGGGCTGCAATGCGGCGGTTTACGATTATGCCCTGGAAGTCTTGAAAGAATGTCCAAGCCAAACTGCAAATTTGTAGGGCATCGTCGGACTTGGCGTCGAAGAATTCGCAGGTGTGTGAGCGTAGTATCCGGCGGTGCGCAACGATTTGCGTGATGGCAGACCGCGACCGCCCAGTGCCCTCTACTTTCTGTTCGGGGTACGTTAGCTATGGCCTTTGCAAACAGTGCGCACCTGGAAACTAAGACTCTACAGACGCAAAGCCACAGACCCGCCCCCGGCCGCATTACGTCCGACCTCTCCCGAACGCTCGTGCGCCGCCGAGAGAGGTGAGAATATATGTCGCCAGTAATTAAATCAACATTCCAAGGGCCGACACAATTCTATGGAAGCAAGCATTACAGCCGCCCGGTTCTGACTTTTCGGGAACTGCAATTTCGGTACCCGCGTCTACATTTCTGAACTGGAAAAGAATGCTTTGAGGACCTCGTCGCGGTCCGATTTTTCCGAGAATGACGATTTTATACGTGGGGCATTAGGTTTTCAAACTCCTTCGGCCCACCTGCAGCCAGTAGCGCTCATGCCCAGGAGTGACCATGTTCCCTGTGTTTCGGAACAACTGCAGACTAGTTCGACCGGGTCGGCACTGCGGTTCAAGTAGTGAATTGCGACCTAAACTTGACCGCAACCTGTAAAGTTCAATCAGATCACTGGAGTACGCAATGTTTCCCGTTCCGCGTAGCATGAAAGTCCTACTGATCATTTTCTTTTCTGGAGCGGCTCAAGTGCTAGCACAACAAGAGGTCGGATATAGCGAGCGATTTGCACTTGCCGAGGATCGCCGTGCCGTACTGCAGGAATTGATTCCAGGCACTGAAGAGTACTTCTATTACCATTGCCTCCATTTTCAAAACGAAGGTCAATTCGCCAACGCGCAGGCGATGCTTGACGCTTGGCGTACCCAACTAGGCGAGTCGGCAAAGAATCGCTCCATGCTGACGAGGCAACGGCTGCTCACGTATGATGAGAATCCGCAGGAAACACTGGACTATCTCAAACGCGAATTGTCTATCAATCTGCAGCACTCACGACCGTCGCGCGATCGCGCTGCGCAGCTGGCTAATTCCCTAGACAATACCCGGCTGCAAACCAACTCACTGCTGCAAAGCGTTGTCGCTCGTGACAAGAGTCTGGGCCAGTTGGAGCAAGCGGGACTGTGGTTGCTCATCGAAGAACAGCTAAGCGTAGACCAGTTGCGAGCGCTACTTGGACGGCTGGAGCGAGCAGACTTGCCAGGGGTTGTTGCCCGCATCGCCGAAGAACTGAAGCTCAAAGATACTAAGGGCTTCGGCTGGGCAAATATCCACCAGCGGTTGACGCTCGAACAGCTTGAGCAATTGCAGCAAACAGTGCCGACGTTGCTTGGCCACGAAGCGTTTGTACGAGCCTACACTGCGCGTTTGGCGCCTCCCGAGGGGCAAACGCTGAGCGACAAAGACACTCTGCGCGAGTATTTGGATCGATTGTTAGCATGGTCCAATCGGCTGCCCGAGTCACAGAACAGCTTCAAGGCTCTCGTGTTGGGCAATCTCTTGCGATTGGACATGAGCGAAGGCATTTACAACCGCCAGCGTTTCCTCGCCTATCTACAACTGCCGCGGTCGGCTCCATACTACAACACGACGCGGTTCGAGAGGCAGCGAGTTTCACTGGCAGAATTGAATTATTCAATGCAGCCTCAAGCAGCGCTGCAGCCCATCGCTGACGACACAACGCTAGTGCGTCGATATTTGGAGCAGTTTCTCAAATCCCAAGACGATTTATCTGAGTTCGCACAGTTTTTGGACCGTGATTATCTCAGGCGAGTGCGAGCGGAAACAAGTATCCTCTACGGTTTAGGAGACGCAACGACCGCTTACGCCCAGCTAACTCCTGGAGAGCAAAAGGAAATCAAAGAACGTGTCGAAGTTCGTTTTGCTCCCCAGAATCAAACTCAACTCAGTCCTACCGATGCCGTGGTTTTGGATGTCGAAATCAAGAACGCTCCACAGTTGATCGTCAAAATCTATGAAATCAACACGCTCAACCACTATCGAAACCACCCACAAGCGCCCGGCACTGACTTGGATCTGGATGGATTAGTTGCCAACACGCAACGAACGATCGAATTCTCACACGCCAGTCAATTGCGCCACGACGAGAAAATCCCGTTGCCGGAGCTAGCTGGACGTGGAATTTGGGTCGTCGATCTATTGGGCGGCGGGATCCGCTCTCGCGCCCTTATACAAAAGGGGACTCTTGTTGCACTGGAGCGCATGGGAGATGCCGGACACGTCTTTCGCATCGTTGACGAAGCTGGTCATCCGCAGCCCCAAGCGCACATTGAATTGAACAGCAAGTCCTTCATGCCCGATAAGACGGGCCAAATCGTTGTTCCCTACGCCGAGACACAAACAACGCGGCAATTGTTGCTGGTCGACCAAGATCTGACTGCCCAACAAGTTTTGGCACACTTCAACGAAAGCTACCAGTTGCAAGCTGGCTTCTTAGTGGACCGCCAATCCTTAGTGGCTGGTTTGCAAGCAACGATTGCCATTCGTACTCGCCTGGAATGCAACGGCCGAGCAACCAGTATTGAACTGCTCGAGTCGCCACAGTTGACGGTGAGAGCTACTGACCTAGATGGCATTGCGACCACTCAAACGACATCGCTGGACGACCTGAGCGATGGCGATGAAGTCCTGCACCAATTCCTGGTTCCGCAAAGACTGGCGCAGCTTCAATTTGTTCTAGAAGGGAAGGTTAGAAACGTAAGCCGTGGAGAACTTCAGACAGTTCGCTCGGAATACTCATTGGCTTGCAATGCAATCTGCAAGACCGAGCAGATTGCCGATTTTTATCTAGTGCCCACCCCCAACGCATTCAAGCTTCATGTCATCGGACGCAATGGAGAAGCCATACCGAGTTTACCAGTTAACCTGGCCATTAAGTTGAATGCGTTCAAAGCCGAACAACGCTTTACCTTGGCAACGGATGAACGGGGCCACATTGATTTGGGCAAGCTCGCTGAAGTAGACAGCATCGTCGCAACAGCCAACGGAATTCGGTCCGTCGCTTTTCTGCCGAAGATGTTCCATCGCCGTTGGCCAGTGTCGGTTGTCGTGCCAATGTCCAACGATTTAGTGCTTCCGTTGGGAAAGAGCACTGTGGCCAATTCGAGTTTTCGGCTTTTTGAAATTCGCAATAACACCACATATCGTGACGCAAGCCGACACATCGAATTGCAACCTGGCAGGCTGATCATTTCCGATTGGCAGGCTGGCGAGTACATACTTCACGACTACGAAGGGCAGCAGCGACTGCGAATATTCGTTGCCGCAGGTGAAGAACACCATGGATTCGTAGTTGGCAAACATCAAATCGCCCAAACGAACAATCCACCCGCAATTACAATTCAATCTGCTGAGATTGACGATGGGCAACTCAAGATTCGCGTGGCGGGAGCAGATGCGATGACGCGCGTGCATGTCATTGCCGACGCCTTCATGCCCTCGTCCGATCAAGCTGAGCATTTTCAGTTCCCGTTTCCAACATCGTCCGTAGGGCGCTGGCAGCCAGCGCGGAACCATTTCGTGGACTCTCTGCGGCTGGACGAAGAGTACCAGTACATTCTCGATCGGCAATCTGCAAAGAAGTTCCCCGGCAACATGCTCGTCCAGCCCACGTTGCTGATTCATCCGTGGGAGCTGTCGGTTGCCGAAAGCACGACTCGGCAAGCTGCCGCAGGAGACGCATTGCCCGCCTCGCCAGCTCCCGACCTGAACTCCAGAATGAGTCGCGGCGAAGCGGAAGCTCAGATGGCAATCTCCTCGCCTGACTGGAAATGCTTTGACTTTTTGGCCAGCGGGGCGGTGATCGCCGGAAACTTGGGCTTGGCCAATGGCAGCGTAAGCATTCCCCTGGAGGCCTTGCGGAATTCTAGCCATGTCACAGTTGTCGCGGTCCATCCAACCACTGTCGATAGTCGACAAGTTGTCGTGCCCAACCACCAACTTTCGTCGAGAGATCAGCGCCTCGAGTCGGCGTTTGGCTCCGACCAACACTTGGTGCAAACTCACACTGTCGAAGTGCTGCAAGCCGGTACGGTCCGTGAATTGGGCGACCCTCGCTCGAAACGACTGCAAACGTTTACGTCGATCGCGGATGTCTTCCAGCTGTATGCAACAATCTTGAATAACCCTGAATGGGAGAAATTCCGCTTTGTCGGCAACTGGCACGAACTGTCACCAGAGGCCCAATTGGCTGCCTACGATGAAATGGCCTGTCATGAGCTGAACGTCTTCTTGTATCACAAAGACCGACCATTTTTTGAGCGAGTAATTCGTCCCTTCCTCACACAAAAGATGGACAAACAATTGGTAGACCGCTGGCTTCTGGAAGAACCCATCGACCAGTATGCGAATCTGTGGCAACTAGATCGGCTGAACACCTTAGAAAGAGTGCTACTTGCATCGAGAGTCCCACAAGCGGAAGCGACGGTTCAACGTTGGCTGAACGAATACTTGGAAGCTAACAAGCTGGACGAGAACTTGCGTAATCAACGATTTGAAATCGCGCTGCGCGGATCCCTACTGGGCAGTTCTGGCGGACGAACGCTGGAAGAACTGAGTGCCGCAGGTGGTGGTTTCGGGGGCTCTATGAACTTTGACGGGGCACGCCTGGGGGAAAGCCTGGCTGAGTCGGATCCTCGCATGCCGCCGACTGCAAGAGCCATGCGTGCTCAAGCAAACGCCAAGGCATCTCGCGACGCTGTCCCTGAAGCTCTGACCGCCCAGTTTGACGACAATTTTTTCGGCAGCGATCGCAAAATGTTAGGGCTGCCATCCAATCGTTTTTTCCAAAGTCTCAAGCCAACTCGCGTATGGGCGGAAACCCATTACCACCACGTCAAGCTGGAAGACCAATTGCCCAGCCTGATACCAGCCAACCCATTTTGGCAAGAGTATTTGACGAACGAAGCGGATACATTCCTTCCTATGAATCTGGACTTGGCGTGCAGCAACGTCAGCGAAGCCTTGCTGGCGTTGGCAGTCGTTGACCTTCCATTTGAACCCAAGGGATCCAAACTGGATATAGAGAACGGGCAAATCGTCTTGCGAAGCGAGACACCCGGCATCGTCTACCTGGAAAGCGTACAACCGACGCCAGAAAACGCACAATCGAATGAAGCCGCGAGAATCTTGGTCGGGCAAGAAATCTATCTGTCCAATCCGGGCGATCGCCAACAGGATGTGAGCCCACTTGGTAATTCGCCACTGCTGAAGGGCACTGCTTATGTAGCTCGAGTCGTGGTGACCAATACCAGCAACCAGCAACAGCAAGTCTACGTGCTAACGCAGTTGCCCCAAGGCACGATTCCCTTGCAAGGCAATCAACAAACTCGCAGTACTCCCCTGAAGCTCAACGCCTACAGCACTGCGCAAGTGGAATACCGCTTCTACTTTCCTAACTCTGGCAGCTTTGACCATTACGGGGCCCAAGTCAATGATGCTGAGGGCACCTTGGCATCTGCTGCTCATCGTACGATTCGCGTACTGGATGCTCCCGAGTCCGTGGACGAAAACACTTGGAGCTACGTGGCGGATTGGGGAACCAATGGGCAGGTGATCGATTACCTGACCCAAGCTAATCTACAACAGCTTGACCTGAGTCGCATTGCTTTTCGCATGCAAGACACTGACTTTTACAAGAGTGTCATTGAACTCTTGGCCAGCGCAGGCCGATTCGACGCAACACTCTGGGCCTACTCACTACAACATGCAGATCCAGCCAGAATCGAACAGTTTCTGCAACAGCGAGCGGACTTGATCGCCCAACTTGGACCGGTTCTCCGTAGCCCACTATTGACCCTGAATCCCCAGCAACAACACAGTTATCAGCATCTGGATTTCAATCCGCTTGTGGTGGCCAGATTCCATCAACTGGGAACGCAGCGAGTTATCCTCAATCCTCGCCTACATGGACACTATCATGACTTGATGAACGTTATCAGCCACAATTCAAAGCTGATGGACGACCAGCGCATGCAGGTGTGTTACTACATGATATTGCAGAATCGAATTGAGGAAGCGCTGACATGGTTTTCTCAAGTTACCGAACAACGTGCGCGAGCTTCAATGCAATACGCCTATTTCGATGCTTACTTGGATTTCTACCGCGGTGAGTACGATCACGCGCGCGAAGTCGCCCAGCGATTTGCCAACTACCCGGTGCCCAGGTGGAATTCCATGTTTCGCCAAGTGCTTGAACAAATCGCCGCTCGCGAGGCCATTCTTGCGGGCAACTCGCTACCTCCGCTTGATGAAAACGAACCTCAATTAGATCCAACGCAAAAACTGTTGGCGGGTACGCGAGAGTCGCAACAAACGGTTGCGGCCGCTGTGTCCCCAGCACTAAGCCTCCAGAACCGAGGGGAGAAAGCGGTGGTAAACTACCAAAATCTCGAGTCGCTTCAAGTCAACTACTACTTGATGGACATCGAGCTTCTGTTCAGCCGCGAGCCCTTTGTTTCGCAGGGCGATGGTCGCGTTCCAGTGATCGAGCCGAATCAGACTCAAAAACTAGAACTACCAACTAAGACCGGCTCGGCGGAAATCCCCATCCCTCAAGAGGTACGCAATCGCAATGTTTTGGTCGAGGTGACTGCGGCAGGTCTTTCCAGTAGTTTGGTTGTGACTGCCAATTCACTGAATGCGAGGTTGCTTCCCTCGCAGGGCCAGATTCATGTACAAAGCCGTTTGGACTCCAGCCCAGCAACTGGGGCGTACGTCAAAGTCTATGCACGCCACGCTGACGGTAGCGTTCGCTTCTTCAAAGACGGGTACACTGACTTGCGCGGCTATTTCGACTACGCATCGTTGAGCACCGCCGACTTGGACACGACACAACGCTTGGCAATACTGGTCATGGACCAACAATTGGGAACAGTGGTCCTGGAAACCATTCCACCCACACGTTGATTGAATTGATTCCGGCATTGCGCTGAACTGGCCAGTCTGCAAGTCACCTCTGCACGCGCAGACTGGCAGCCAATTCAGCCAATTGCTGGCCTGTACGGCGCGAGCTAAAAGTCTCCAGCGTCCGCTGCGTTGTTGCATTCAGTTTCGCAGTCCATTGTTCGTCGGGGCGTTCCAGTTCGGTTAAGGCCTGCGAGATTGCTCGAGCCAAGTCGGCCGATTGCCTTGGTTCAGCCAGCCAACAGCTGCTGTCTTCCGGCCGATCAGCGTTCAGTACCTCTGCGGCTCCACCAACTGCGGTAGCAACTATCGGTTTACCCAACATCTGAGCTTGGATGAGCACTAGCGAAAGCCCTTCAGCATGCGACGGATGCACCACCAGATCCGCAGCTGCCAGCAGCTGTTCGGCGTCATGCCTGTAACCAAGCAATCGCACGCGCTGGGACAGTCCCAAGTCGGCGATCATGTGGCGCAGCCGTTGCTCTTGCTCGCCTTGACCGGCAATCACGATAAGTAGGTCTTTGTTGCCGGGCAGTAGGGCGGCCGCTTGGATCAGTTCGGCATGTCCCTTGCACTTAAGCAGGTTGCCCACGCAAACGATCAACCTGCGGGAGCCAGCCACATTGAATTCGTGTCGAATGGTAGCCACGGTCTGTGGCTCGACTTGGGGAATACTGCAGCCACCGTAAATCATCGCCAAGCGATTCGTCCCTAGTCCTCCTTGGCAAAGCGTTTCAAAGGCAGCTTGAGAAACACAGACTATCTTGTCCGTTAGAAACTGGTACTTGAGTTTGCTGCGCAGCGGAAAAATCGTGTGTTTGTATGCGAGTCTCAACGGCTTCGGACGACGGCAAAACCAGGCCGCTGTCCCAGCCAATGGTACAGCATGCGTATCATTGAGTAGCAAAACGTCTGGTGCCCATTGTCGAAAAACGCGAATAACCGACAACCAATCAGCGACATTCCACCCACGGCCATCGGTTGCGTGTAGCAATTGTTCTGATTGACCAACAATTCGTTCATGCACTTCGCTATGGTTGCGAGCGACCCAGGCGACAGCGTGCCCAGACAGCTGCAGCTCGTCGCCGACGGTCTTGAGCAGTGCTTCTCCACCGCCCCAATGTTGTTGTGTGCTGAACAGGCAGAATCGCATTTTCGCCTTCTATAGCCTCAATGCACGAAATCCTCGAATGTGAGAATCCTCTAGGGAATTGAGCACCATCGGGTGCGGTATTCGAGATTGGAAACGAATTTTACAGACGCATTCGTGACGCAGGTAAACGGACCTGAACGATCAGCGCGACCCGCACAACGAGCTGGCATCATTCGCAATCCGCTGCTTCCAACGACGACCTGAGCGCAAGAGAATACAGGGAACATGCGTACGGCAGCAACTGGACTGCAATCCAGAGAATTGCTAGCAATTGACTTGTCCAAACAATTAGAACCGCACGGCTTTTGTTGCAAAGCCTGGAAGACGTCAGTCGATAGCACTGCTTATCCACTGCGTTCGCGAAGTCTCATCACGGTGAAACGGATCGCCCTCGATTCCGACAAGGAATGCGACGCTCCAATGGACTTGACTTTTACCAAGCCACTGTCCTATAAGAATCTTGACTCTTTATCCGCAGGGGAGATCCATCTTTATGCAAATTCATGGTTTGCAGCAAGCTCAGACAATTCACGCGATACAACGGCCCAATAGCGCAAGCTCTACGGGACCCGTGCAGGCGACCAACGCTAGTCGCCCCATCGCCGAAGACCAACTCGACTTATCGATTGAAGCACAACAATTGACTTTTGCCCAAGACGTTACAGCCAACGGAGAAAATGCTGGTATTCGCACGGAAAAGGTTGCTGCTATCCGTCAGGCGATAGCAGACGGCAGTTACGAAACGCCAGAAAAGCTTTCGGCAGCGCTCGACAGTTTGCTCGACACGTTTGCTTGAGCCAAGTACGGGAATCTGCTTCCCGAATTGGGTTTTGTGAAAGTCTCACGACTAGTTCCTTCGGTCAAGTGCAGCTCTGATCGGTCGCCGCTTGGCTACTCCACAATCGGGGGATACGACGCTCGGCACGCAGCGGGGCGGAACTCCTCTTTGCTTCTTGCCTGAGCCTGCCATATTCGCATCTCGCTGCATCTGCCTTACAATCTTAGGACCTGAGGACCGGAACTTGGCGATTTGCCAGGCGCCCGTTATGGCTGCCGCGGCGGATTGAAACCTTCAGTTTTCTTTCAGGTCCTAAGATTGATGTGAGGAGTTTCTCGGGACTCCAATATCGGAACGGTTTTTTCTTGTCAGGCCTCCATCAGAGCTTGCCAGGTCTCATTGCATAGATTTAGTCGAAACGTGAATCATCCGGAGCAAAACTCCAATCCTTTCGAAGCGGTTGAAGTATCTCAAACGCCAATCGAGAGGTTTGAGGAGTATTTATCCAGTCGCGGTCTGCGAAAAACCGACCAACGACGATATTTGGTTGAACAGGTATTCAGCCGACACGAGCATTTTGATGCCGACCAGTTAATTGACCAGCTGCCGCGCAAGGGCCAAGAGAATTACGTTAGCCGACCGACTGTCTACCGCACGCTGAAAGAATTTGTGGACGCTGGACTATTGCGGCGATTTGAGCTGAATGGGAGAAGCGTCTACGAGCCCGACTACGGCTATCCAGAGCACGATCACTTTTATTGTGTCAAGTGCCGCGAGTTGACGGAATTTCAGTCCGATGAGCTCGCTCAACTGCGTGACGAAATTGCCAAGCAGCATCGCTTCCGCGTGCGTAGTCATCGCTTTATTATTCAAGGCGTCTGCCACAGTTGCAGTAGTCGCCGAAACACTCGCCGCAAACAGGATTTAGTCTAGCCGCGTCCGCTTGCCGATCCCGCTTGTGAGGGAACTAGCAGGTCGCCGAATCTTCGTGTTCGGATTCCATGCCCAAACGAATCGTCAGCTGCGTGAATTCGTCATAGAGCTTGTCGCTGCTGGTGTGTACATGTTCCGCTTCTGTCACAAAGCGAATTGATTCATCGACGTACACATCGTGGCTAATAAGCACGCGCTCAAATGATTCCAGCGGCGATCCGTAGGCGATGATCATCTTGTGTTCATCAAACTGAACCTCCTGCTGTCGCTGGGGATTCAGAACAGCGATTCCCGTGCAACCGTCATTCAGCAACATCTCTTCGAAGTCGTAGAGAATGCTCTTAAGGACGGGCATATCGATGTGTTCGCGATAGTGGTCTTGATGGCCACCCGTATGATAGTGGCTGGTTTCCAGTACGACATCGACCACTGGACCTAGCGTATCGAGCATATCGATGAACAGATCAAATAGTCGCTCGCGAGAGGCCGCGGCCATCACCACCGGGACCTTGGTCTCCGACGCGGGATCGACGTAAAAGTCGTGGCGGAAGCCTTGCTTGGGTATGATTTGCAGATCGACCGAGGGGCGAATTGCATCGGTCAGCTCAAAAACGCCGTAGCACGAGACTTCCAGATGTGCTTCCAATTGTTCGTCAGTTAGGCTGCCGAAACTGGTCAGCGCGTCTTCCTTTGCCGAAGTGGAGTTGCCTGTCGAATTGGTTTTTTGGGAGCGTTGCTGCGAGCCCATTTTGTTTCTCTTGCGAAAGCGTTTTTGGGGGGAGACTTTGGCGTTCAAGCCGTGCAACCTCAGTTGCCACAAGGAAAACTAGGTCATCCTCAAAAGCCGACTCAAAGATCGTGGAAACTTGGGCAGTTTCCTGGACGTGTCCAAATGAGCAACTGGCAAAGACGGAAGAATCGGAACGGCTCAGACGGCTACGCTGCAGAAAGTCAACTGAGAAAGGCTACAATTGAAGCAGAATCACAACGTTTGAATTAACGTCAAACGTGTGCCTTTCTATTCGCTATTGAGACGAGCCAGCCGTATGAGCCAATTTCAAGCCAAGCACGTCGTGCAGTTACTCGCCCTGTTCAGCTGCATTGTTATCAACGTGGGCTGCAACAATTCCAAAGATTCTTCCAGCCCTCCAATTCGATTCTCGATCGATGGCGACCAGCTCACTGGCGAAGAGGAAAGCCAAGGCTCTGATGTGGCGAGTGAGGAATCAGAAGGCACTCAGACAGACAACGTCGATGCTAATGCCACATCTACCGAAATTGACGCGACCGAAATAGACGACAAGTCGTTTGTTGAGACGCCTGCTGGCAAGGGACCATGGATTTTTGCGGAGCAGCTTCCTTGGGAAATGTCACAAGTCCAGTACATCAATGGACAACCAGCGGGTTTTACGCATACCATCGTCACACCTCCAGCACTGTCCGCAAGCAATCGGATCACGATCAAGCGAACTGACTCGATGGAATTCGTAAGAGCAGGCCATAAGACACGCATCAAAACAGTGCTGGAGACCATGGAATCCTACGACGGTCGTCTGCAAGAAATGACCGAGACGACATCCAATGGGACGAGCCTAGTTAAAACAACAGGTTCATTGACCAGAGGCGAATTAAGGCTGGTCACCACGCTGGGAACGTCGGTCAAACAACAAGTCGTCAACTTGGACTATCAGGCTTGGGGAGCCATGGGAATCCAGGCGATCCTGATGCAATCCGTCATGGTACCCGGCGAGCGGCGTTCGGCTAAAGTGTACCTACCTCAATTGCGAGCGGTGGTCGACGTGAAACTGATTGCTTCCGAGCCAGAGCTGACTCCGATGCTCGACGGAACGCGGGTCGAACTTGTTCCGGTTGAAGTGACGATGATCTACAGTGCAGACAACGGCATCCGCTCCAAAAACTGGATCAACGCAAAAGGAGAAATCGAAAAGACAGTCGCGCTGACCGGCCTGAATCACGTCGCCTATCGCACGAGCCGAGATGTTGTGCAGCGTATGCAAGACCAGTATCGGCTGGAAGAATCTAATGCATTCACACTAACGTTAGATGGCGATTTTCCCACCGAACCGGCGAAGGAGGTTATGTACCTGGCCGTGGCCACAGGAATCGAAGATCTGTTGACTTCAGGTGGCAATCAATTGATACAAGCGGTCACATCGCGGCGAGCTGCCGTGACGGTCACTGCGTTGGCCGCCGATCAATTCCCCGCGGAGGAGCCCAGCAAGGATTTCAAACCTTTCCTGGAGCCTTCTAAGTTTGTTCAATCAAATCATCCAACCGTGGATCGGTTAGCCACGGAATGGACGGGCAGCGCATCAAAACCCTTGCAAATCGCCCTCGCTTTGAACAAGGCCGTTTTCGACAACTTGGGAACGGTGGAGCCATTTTCTCCTCGCTTTGATTCCGCTGCCGAAGTCGCATCTCGTCTGACGGGAAATTGCAACGAGCACGCTGTGCTACTGGCAGCGCTACTTCGAAACCGTGCAATTCCGGCACGAATCGCAAGCGGACTTATGGTTGATCGCGAAAAACCAAGCCAGCTGACCATTCATCTGTGGACCGAAGCCTGGCTTGACGATCACTGGTTACCGCTGGACAGCACGACAGGCAAGTTGACCGACGTTGGCTACATCAAGTTCCTTGATTCTGCTTTAACTAGCCAAAACCCGCTAGAAGCGATTACCCCAGTGGCTGATGCGTTGGCCAATATGACCATTGGTGTTTCCACGGTGAATTGAGAATCCTAACATCGCTCGTGCCCCATGTTGTGTCAGGACTCTTCCGCACTTTTTGCTAAATGTTCGAAGTGTGTTGACAAGGCTTGCAATAAGGGGTCAATGGTCATGGCTTGGATCGAGCCAGCAACTGGCCATTCGAACCACTTGTAGCCCAAGTGCTCGGTCAATGTAATCTCATGTTTCTGGGTGACATAACCCAAGAAATAGGTTGCTCGTTTCAAGTAGCTACCCCGTTTCTTGCCGACCACGGGGTATTCCAAAGAGTAGCGAAAACCGGAATCAATCTCGATCTGAGAGGAGCGTATACCCGTCTCCTCTTCTGTTTCCCGCAGTGCCGTAGTCAGCAGATCCTCGCCCTCTTCGGCGTGTCCCTTGGGAAGATCCCAGCGATCGCGATGTTTCATCAGTAGGAAACTGGCGGGCTGTGCGCGATGGAACAGGATGAAACCGGCCGCTTGGACAACAGCCCTCATGACATTTTCCCTTAGTTAGTCTAGTCTAGATTCGAGGCCAGTGAAAAAGGCAAGCTGCAACGCGAACCGCTCAACGGCACCATAGAACTGGCAATCGCCTCGGCCGACTGTAACCTCATAAGAAACACGCTGCTTATGAAAATCTATACGAAGACTGGCGATGATGGAACGACTGGTCTTTTTGCAGGTCCAAGAGTTCCCAAGCATCATGCGAGAATCGACGCCTATGGGGTCGTTGATGAGTTGAATGCCCTGATTGGATTGATTTCCGCGGAACTGGTATTGGGGCTTGAGGGCGCCGATGTGATTTTTCGCCTACTATCGGAAATTCAGAGGGATCTATTCTCGATGGGCGCACAACTGGCTACCCCCAATCCAGACCAGCACAACATGCGGATATTGACGGTTGACAATGTAACCGCTTTGGAAATGCAAATTGATGCAACGGAGGCTACATTACCAGCCCTAGAGACTTTTATCCTTCCCGGTGGTTCAAAGGGTTCCGCATTGTTCCATTTGGCCCGCACCGTCTGCCGACGCTGTGAACGGGCCGTGGTTCATTTGGCCTGCGAAGAAAACTCGTTGGAAAGCCTTCAATTGCCGATCATCTACCTGAACCGACTGAGCGACCTGTTTTTTGTTTTGGCGCGCTGGCACAATCGCGCCCTAGGCATTTCAGATGTGCCTTGGTGCAAACCATAGGAACGTTTCACAAGCTTGCCAAATCGGAAAAGTTGAATATTGGATTTGCCAGACAAATGCTTAGACCCAGCGTTACTAGGTTATCACAAATCGGCTTTCCTCCCGATTCCTGCCTGCCAGGGTACAGGTTAGACTGATAGGACTTGGGGAATCCTCACTCTTTTGGGTACGGCCGTATCTGCGGCTTCCCATTTTTTACGGTTTTTCCCCAATCTCGATGGATCACCGACTATCTGCACACCCCAACAATACGTTTGAGACACCCGGAGAATAAGGATGAAGAAAATTGAGGCCATCGTACGTCATTTTAAGCTAGAAGACGTGAAGAACGGCTTGACCGAACAGGGTATCCACGGAATGACAGTTTGTGAAGTTCGGGGTTATGGGAGGCAGAAGGGACACACAGAAATCTACCGTGGGACAGAATATGCTGTCGACTTCGTCCCCAAGGTAAAAATAGAGGTAGTATGTACTGATGCGAATCTCGACACGGTGATTGGTGTCATACTTCAAACTGCTCAGACGGGTCAAATCGGTGACGGAAAGATCTTTGTCACTGACCTCAGCAACGCCGTTCGTATTCGTACGGGTGAGAGCGGAGAAGACGCGATCTAACATCATTGATTATGTCAAGACCGCGGGCTTAGGCGGATAAGCAACTCGGTTTGACCAATTTGTGAAATCGGTTTGTGGCTTGTCTGGTTTCACAGCATTTTACAGGCTTGCTTCTTGAATCACATGAAAAGCGAAGGCGGTTTGCCACCGATTGTGCTGCGGTTGCGAGACCGGCTTCTTGAGGGACGCCTCAAGCTCAGGGCACAACACGACTCGGGTTCACCCGGACTGCAAGTTTGTTTGTGCCACGCAGACCTGCTCGACTCAATCGTACTGGATATCTTTGATCATGCGATTGATGAAGAAGGATTATCCGAAAAGGCTGGCTGTTTCACTTTAGTCGCGCATGGCGGATACGGTCGACGCGACGTCGCACCGTTTTCGGACGTTGACCTGATGCTGCTGCATTCCAAGGCGGTTGCCGAGGATGCTGGTCGAATTGCCCGGTCGCTGGTCAAGTGCATTGGCGATGTCGGTTGCATGTTGGGCTTTTCCATGTGTACACCGCAACAGGCCTGCAAGCTAGCATGGAGTGATGGCAAGGTCTTTAGCTCGCTGGCAGAAAGCAGGCTGCTTACGGGAAGCGTCGAACTCTTCGGAAAATACATCAACCGACTACGGCAGGGAGGAAGACACCGTAGTCGTTCGATGATCAAGAAAGTCGAGGCAGCCCGACGGGAAGAAAGCCGCATCTATGGCGAAACAGTATTCTTACTCGAACCGAATGTCAAACGGTCGCGTGGCGCCCTGCGTGACATCCAATTGGTGCGTTGGCTAGGCTTTGCCAAATTCGGCGAGTGTGATCTCGACCAGCTTGCTCAGCTGGGGCATCTCGCCCAGGAAGATCACCGAGCGCTGAAGCGAGCATACCAATTCCTCTTGCGTTTGAGAAATCAGATGCACTTTGAGGCAGGCAAGTCGCAGGACCAACTGGATCGCGCGTTGCAAATCCGCCTGGCTGAGTGGAGTGGATTCGAAGGAACCGATGGGCTGTTACCCGTCGAGCAGTTCATGCAACGGTACTTTGAGCACACTAGCGAGGTTCGCTACTCTTCAGCTCAGTTTGTTGGATCGGCAAAATGGCAATCGCCATTGGCAGTCTCGCTGGAACACAGCATCTCCTATCCGGTGAAACGCGATTACCGCGTGGGTTGGCGACACGTTTGGGCCTCACGCTCGGGACTGGAACGCATGAAACGCGATCCTGCCGCTGTGCTCGAATTAATGAAGATATCCAGCCTGTATGGAAAGGCAATTGAGCACCGGACCTGGCAGGAAATCCGCTCCGCGATGTTGACCCGCCAAATCTCCGAAATTGATTCCGTCACAATTCAACGCTTTTGGGAACTGCTCTCTAGTTCTAATAGTCTGGCCACTCAACTTCGGCGTTTGCATGAACTGCGAGTGCTGGAACAGATTGTGCCGGAAATGACCCATGCTCGCTGCTTACTTCAATTCAATCAATACCATAAATATACTGTCGATGCGCATTCGATTCGCGCAGTGGAATGTGCCACGGAGTTGGCAACGGATCCGTCGTTGCTGGGAATTATCTACCGTGGACTAAACAATAGAGCTCTCTTGCATCTGGCACTCTTGATTCACGATTTGGGTAAAGGATACGCAGAGGACCATAGTGAATTGGGGCGAATTATCGCTGAGAGAACCGCGGATCGTCTACGCCTTTCGGCGCAAGACAAAGAGACGTTGATGTTTCTTGTTCATCAGCATCTTCTGCTAGCCCATACAGCGTTTCGATTTGATTTGAGTGACAATAAAGCAGCCGTAAAATTCGCCTCCATAGTCGGGAGCAGCGAGCGATTGCAATTGCTGTTGCTGCTGACCTACGCAGATCTGGCCAGCGTAGGCCCCGATGTAGTCAATCAATGGAAGATCGACTTGCTACTGCAGCTGTACTACCAAACGGATTCGCATTTTCGAGACGACAAACCAGGCGAAGGATTTCGAGGTGAGATCAATGCTCGCCGATCGTCAATTCTGCGAGTCGTCCCAGACAGTCTGAAAGTAGATCGTCAGTGGTGGGAAAGTCAGGTGGCCGCGCTGCCCATCGGTTACCTGATGAGAACTCCACCTCAGATTGCCGTCCAAGAATTAGCGAGCCTTTCCAAGTTGGATCAGTTGCCTTCTCTCGCTTGGGGGAGATATATCGAGTCGCAAAACGCTGTCGAGTACACGATTGCCACTCGACAAACAGGGCGTCCCATCGGTACCTTTCATCGAATTACAGGTGCCCTATCTAGCCTGGGAATGCAAATCAACGCGGCAGATATCCATACGCAGCCTGGTGAAATCGCTTGGGACAGATTCTTGGTAGAAGACAAGCAATTCGAGGGCCCACCTCCGCAGTCTCGAATTGATGAAGTATGCCAGAAGATCAATGCCGCCTTGGATCCACAAGTTTTGGCGCCACCAACGTTCCCGATCCGCTGGCCCTATGGTAAAGCGAAGAATACTGAAAGTCTGCAAATCCAGCCAACGCAAGTTCGCTTCGATAACAGCACATCAGACTCGCACACGATCATTACACTGTTTGCCTACGATCGACTGGGGTTGCTTTATTCTGTGTCCAAGATTCTCTTTGAAATGCAATTAATCTTGCACTTTGCCAAGATTAGCACTCATGTGGATCAGGTTGTCGACGTGTTCTATGTGACAGATGTCAATGGTGAAAAACTGACTGAAAGTACCCGACTTTACATGATCCGGCAGCGACTGTTGCAGGCGGTTAGGAATCCAGGCAAGTAGTCTAGGCACCAAATATCTCGTTTGTTCGCAATCCGTTCCTAATCTGCAAAACCGAAACAGCTGGGACATCTCAGCTATTCCGTGTTTGTGCCAAATCCGGTTTGTTTCTGAATAACAGTTGCGACTTCTTTATTCGACGCGTTGCGCAGGTGTGGCGCGGGATTTGCCGCGATATCGCTATCATTGCTTTTGTACGCCAGCCCGGCGGTTCGATGTTACCGATGCACCTACGACACCCGCTGTGACACCTGCCTCGCAGTTGATGCGGTCTACGTTACCGCCGCTAAGGGAAATTGTTCGAGGTGCTTTTTCGTAACGCTCGTTGCCAAGGATTCGGCTCGCCGTTCGCACTCTAGGGGTACCCCCATGAAAGTTCACGCAATTATCGTAACCGTCGCAATCGTTGGCGGCGTTCCTCTGAGGGCCTTTGGTCAGGTACAAGCACTCCGCGGCTTTGGCCAGCCCGCACCAGCTCCTGCTCTGTCGCTGGACGACGACAGATTACTAGTCGCTCAACAGCAATCCGCAGAACTGGACAGCGACTTGGAATTCCTGGATTTAGATGAACCAGAGAACTTGCCAACATACCCTCCGCCATCGCAGAATTCCTACAACATTAATGATCGTTCGAATTCTCAGCCAATTCCGGAGTCCAGGAATGAGCGTCAGGACCTGAGCGATCCACAATCGCTGCGTACGTCCCACGCAAACCGCTCCTCCGTTATCGATGCCGTCAATGCTCTGGCAACAATTGAGGGCGTCTCCGACTGTCGAACCACTCCGGTTTCGTGGGATGAGGCGTACAGAACACCCAATCCAGTTGCTTCAGTGCTTTTGCGAGAACAATGTGTTGCGGGACTTTGGGACGGATACGAAGCTCAACGAGCAGCCGAATGTGCGCGCATGTGGGAGAAGATCGCAGGACATCCGCGATGCGGTTGTGCGTGCCAGCCATCTTGCGCCGCTGGATGTGCGCCGTGCGGAGTTCAAGTAAACCGTTATCTCCAGACGCCTGCAGCTTGTGATCAATGCAACGAATTCGCTTCCAGTGCAATCCCGCAACTGTCGGCAACCAACGTGTCCCCAGTTGCTGGCCCGGTCTCGCTGCCGCCACCACCGCCGATCAAGCCACAATCGCAACGGATTGCTCAGTTCCCGCCGTTGATCAGCCGTTAGGTCAACGCCCGATGAGCGCAGCAAGAACGAAGCAGTTTTTGGTTAGATAACGCTAAATTATTCTCTGTCATAAGACCGATAACGTTAGTACCACGGATTGGGATGATGGAACGGAAACACGCTTTCCGCTCCAACGAATTAATGGTTACGGTGTGGCGATGGAGCGGCATACCGTGACCATTTTTTATGCGCAACCTGGACATCGTGCACGACTCGAGCACTTTGATTCCGTTGCCGAATCTACGTGGTCGTTTTCATTCCACGCGACAGAAATAGCACTTCAGATACTCAGTCTCAGGGCAACTGGCATCCACCGGGTGGTCAAAATCCGCTCCGGCAGTCCAAAGAATCTGGATTGTTCGGCGACTACGTTTTGCGACCGAAGCGAGCATGCCCGTAAAATCCGCTCTACTGATCCTTCCAGAACAGCTGCAGGTCACCAAGACCCCGCCTGGCCTGAGACATTTGACTGCAGACAGATTCAAGCGATGATAGGCCCGCAGCGCAGCTGGCACTTGATTTCGGTTCCCCGCTAGACGCGGTGGATCCAGAACGACCGTTTGGAACTTTTCTGACACCTCACGTGATTGCTGCTCCAGGAAATCAAAACAGTCAGCTTGAATGAATTCAATACGCTCGATGCCGTTCAAACCGGAATTGACCGCCGCCTGCTGAAGCGCGGCCTGACTTGAGTCTACTGCCGTCACCTGGGATGGCTGCCCCCAACGACATGCAGCCAGTGAGAATCCGCCAAGGTAGCAACAAACATCAAGCATTCTTCCTGGTCCAATCCACTTTGCAGCTCTTAGTCGATTGGCGCGTTGATCCAGGTAATAGCCCGTCTTTTGTCCTTGATTCAGGTCGATCATCAAACGCACATCGTTTTCGATCAACTCGATGGGCCCGTCCGGGGCGGATCCACTAACGAGCTCATCTCGATCAGGCATCCCTTCGTTGCGAGCAATCCTCGCGTCAGTACGCACGAATATGGCCTTGGAGCGAAGCTCCTTAGACAACCAATCACAGATTGCATCTAGCCACGGCACAATGGCCAGAGCGGTTACTTGAATCACGATATAGTCGCCGAAGCGATCGACGATCAAACCACTCAGCCCATCACCCTCGCTATTGATAAGCCTGACTGCAGTCAGCGGGCAGTCGATGTCTGCCCACATTCGCCGAAGCGCAACCGCTCGCTCCAGCTGCTGCAAACACCAGTCGACATTCAACGACTGATTTTCCGACCATTGATACAGACGCACGCGTATGGCACTAGCAGGGTTGTAGAAACCTCTTCCAATCCAATGGCCATTTGGGGTCACCAACTCGACGGCTTGTCCAGGCGCAAGTGGTATTGTCGGCTCGATAATCGAATGACTTACCACCCAGGGGTGATGCCCCGAAAAACTACGGGCTTTGCGTGTATTCAGGACTAGCTGTGGAAGTGTACTCATGAGTGGGAATTGTTGGAGGAAAGCGGAAATTCTACGCCAGGCGGATAACGGCTTGGAGAGATGCAATCGACAACGTGACCGCGTATTCTAATACCATAACTTTCAATTCGTCTGGGAATTCAGGTCCTTATCCATCATCACGTGACGGATGTTGGCCTCAACGAACTCCTCGCTGCAAATCCGATAGCCTAACGAAGTATAGAATGGCACAGCCGTTAGCTGAGCATGAAACCAGATTCTTTCAAGTCCCGCTTCGAGTGCGCATTGCTCCAAAGCTCGCATGACTAGACTGCCAACCCCACAACGGCGATAAGGTTCAAGAACCGCCACACGACCGACTTTTCCCTTGGCGAGATCCAGTCTGCCAGTCGCGATCGGCTCTTGTTGGTCGTAGACTAAGGCATGCAAGCAGATTGGATCACGGTCATCGATTTCTTGTTCACGCGGAACTTGTTGCTCCACAATGAACACTTGATCACGAATCGTTCTGATGTCCAACTCATTGGAAGCATACTCAGTAATGACGACGCGCATGGATTTGTGCTCGCTTTCGAACGCGTAAGGCTGCCAGCGCAATGGAGGCAACCGTGTTAAACCACACGAACGATACCATGTATTTCCGCGGGTTGTCGATGCTGCTCGTGGTCTGCCACTGCAGCGTGAACAGCGCTCAAGAATTATCAACAGGGCCATCGCGGGAAGAAGCATCCTCGCCACCAGCTGTGGCGCAGGTACACACCAATGCTCTCGCTGGATCCACCAGCCCCTACTTGCTGCAGCATGCCCACAATCCAGTTCACTGGATGCCATGGGGTGCAGCGGCATTTCTCAAAGCCCAGCAGGAGAACAAACCGATTTTCCTGTCGATCGGATATTCTACCTGCTTTTGGTGCCACGTCATGGAACGAGAATCGTTTGAAGACGAAGAGGTCGCTGCAATATTGAACGAACATTATATAGCCATTAAGGTCGATCGCGAGCAACGTCCGGATATCGACGAGCAAATGATGCTGGCCACACAGCTCATGACTGGTCGTGGCGGGTGGCCGAATTCTGTTTGGCTCACCACGGATGGTCGGCCGTGGATGGCCGGTACCTACTTTCCCAAGTCGCAGTTCATGGCAGCGCTAACGCAGTTGAGTCGAATATGGCAGGATGAGCCAGCAAAAGTTCAGCTTCAAGCAGATTCCCTTTCGCAGGCCGTTCGCAACGCCGCCGCATTGCAAACTGGTTCACCGAGCGTAATCAATGTGCGTCCCGTCGATCGTGCACTCGAGGAAATGACACAACTGTTTGACAGTCAGCACGGGGGCTTCGGCAGCCACCCCAAGTTTCCGCCTCACGGACAACTTCGATTACTCAGTCATCTCGCGCTCACGCGCCGCGAGGAATCTTTGAAGATGCTAACTTCGACACTTGACGCGATGTGGTGTGGTGGAATTCACGATCATATCGGAGGAGGATTTCATCGCTATTCCACAGACCAACGCTGGTTCCTGCCTCACTTCGAAAAAATGTTGTACGACAATGCCCAATTGATTAGAGCCTACGCAGAGGCATATGAATTGACTGAACGTCCGCTTTACCGACAAGCAGTGGACGACATCTTTACCTGGGTCGATCGAGAAATGACCGATCCGCAAGGCGGATTCTACTCAGCCTTGGATTCGGAAAGCGATGGAGTCGAAGGAGCCTATTACACTTGGACATCTGCCGAGCTTTCTCAAATCCTCTTGCCGGCGGAGTTCGTCCAATTCGTAGACGCATACCACATCAGCGAAGGGGGCAATTTCGTTGAAGAAGCGACCGGCAAACCGACTGGGACGAATATCCCTTACATGTTCTTGGATCAACTACATACACTTGATTCCGAGGAAAGCTCTTTGCCTTTATCAAACAACGCTTTGGCAGGCGCGCGAGCGAAGCTGCGAGAAGCTCGCCAGCATCGCCGCTACCCGCATCGGGATGATAAGGTCATCACGGCTTGGAATGGCTTGATGATCGCTGCCTTGGCACAAGCCGGGAGAATTTTAAATGAACCAAGGTACACGTCTGCAGCCGAGAATGCAGCCCTGTTCATCATGGAGAACATGGTCGACGAACAAGGTCGCTTGCTGCGAAATTGGCGGCAAGGGCGGGCAGAGGGACTGGGCTACCTGAACGACTATGCATTTCTTGCCGATGGGTTGATGCAACTGTTCCTAACGACCCATGACGTTCGTTGGCGAGATGCAACGGAGCGATTGATCGAGAAAATGCACCTGAGTTTCGAGGATTCGTCAGGCGGCTATTTTTTTAGTAGCCTCGATCACGAAGAATTGCTAACCAGAACCAAGCATTTGAATGGAAGCGGAAACTTGCCTTCGGGAAATGGAGTCGCAGTGAACGTCTTGCTGGACTTGTATGAATCGACCTACAAACAGGAATATTTGTTCGCCGCACGCCAGCATTTGGGATATTTTGCACAACTCATGCAGGCATCGCCGCGTCAGGTTGAGTATCTCGTCTTGGCGGAAAGTCGCTGGCGTGAAATCGAAGATCAACTTACTGCTGACGACGCTGGCGCCGCCGAACCCGATGATCGCCAATCAACAATAGCGGTAACTGCAGAATTGCGTGTCCGACCTACAAAACTAAGTGTCGCTGATGCTAAAGATGGGTTCCAGGCCGTGGTTGATCTACTGATCGGCGATGGCTACCACATCTACGGCTCGGCGCCCAGTTCTGACGAATCACCGGACCTCAGCGTTCAAGAAACAATCGTCGAGTTAATGGACAGCCCTGAATTCGTGGTACGCAGCATCGAACGCCCCGACGGAACAGAGTTTCGCGATGAAGTTCTGGGCCAAACGCTGACAATTTATGAAGGCAAGGTACGTTTTGTTTTGAATTTGAGCCTCACGGGTCGCGCTGGCAGGGGCGAAACGTCAATTCCGCTCGTTGTTCGCCTGACGTTTCAGGCGTGTGACAGTCGAACTTGCCTTGCCCCCGCAAAGCTTCTGCTCAGGGCAACTATCCGATTGTCCGAATAGAGCGTTAACGAATCCTTAAGCATGCCAGACTGCGCATCCGTTACGATGCATAAAAGTTAACCCGAGTTTGTACTGGATTCAGGCCACCACATTTGACTTGGCGGTAGATTCGCAAGAACATAGAAGTTTGCCGCTCCGGCATACCTGGCACAGATGCGTTTGTGAGCTGAAAGCTGGGTAGTCACGCGCAAGAATGCGTGCGCATCAAGCCCTGAATTCGACTGAGCCAGCCTAAGTGACGTCCGAAGAAGATCTGATTCAAGCGACACTTGCCGGTGATACGGACGCCTATGGCCAGTTGGTAGACCGTTTCAAAGATCGGCTGTTCAATGCGATGCTAAACGTCGTTGGAAACTACGACGAGGCAGAGGACGTGGTGCAAGATTCGTTCGTCCAAGCCTACGTGAAACTGCATACCTTCCAAGGCAATAGCAAGATTTTCACCTGGCTTTATCGCATTGCTTTCAACAATGCGTTGAGCCGTGGGCGGCGGCGGCGCGCGGAGCTTTCCATTGAACAAAGCCGCGAGCTGACTGGCACCGATCCCGAAGATCGCACTGAATCCCCGGACCAGCCTTTGATGCGTCAAGAGAAGATTGCCATCGTGCACGCGGCACTTCAGCAGCTGACCGAAGAACATCGCGCCATATTGGTTCTGAGAGAAATGCAGGACACCTCCTACGAGGATATCGCCGATATTCTGGGGATCAACATTGGTACCGTCCGCAGTCGCCTTTCGCGTGCCCGAAACCAATTGAAGCTCCAGCTGGAAATACTTGGTGGTGGCCAAGAATGACAAATTTGCGGATGCAAGTGCTTGACCAACCACCGTCCCAACCACCGTCCCAACGATGACTATGAGAATCGTTGGGAGTTCCTGCTAAGACTAGACAAATCGCGCCCAGCTATGGCTTGAGCAGATCCAACAGCGCATAGACGGTAGCCTCCACACCCGCCTTGATGGAGGGCTCAGGGGATATCTTGAACAAGGGTGAGTGATGTGAGGGCACTTTCGGACCGCCTGAAGCCTCAGCTTCGATGTCCTCGATCGGTGTTCCTCCCACGGTGAAATAAACGCTGGGAATAGGCGGGTCCGTTGTAAAAAACGGAAAGTCTTCCGCCCCCATACCCTTGCGGTGTTCCGCTACAAAGTCGTCATCCATGATGATGTCGGCCCCCATTTTTTCAGACCAAACATCACGGAGCCTGCGGGCAAGTTGACCGTCATTCAATGTTGGTGGAGTAGACTCTGAATAAGTCACCTCGGGCAGTCTGTCGTCCGGCAGTCCTGCAGCCCTGCCCATGTTCTCAGCAATGCGTTTGATGCCGTCCAGGAGTAGCTTGCGAGTTTCTTTACTGGTGTTTCGAACCGTCAATTGCAACTCAGCGCGATCAGAAATGATATTGTGCTTGGTTCCCGCACGAAACGAGCCGACAGTGATCACGCCAGGGTCGCGCGGAGGCAATTCCCTTGATACAAGAGTCTGCAGGGCCAGGACGATTTGGGATGCCAGTACAATGGGGTCTTTGCCTTGATGGGGTGAAGCGCCATGAGCACCAATGCCATGCACGACAATGTCAACGGCATCTGCTCCCGCGTATGCACTGCCCTCAGATACCGTCAGTTTGCCAGCTACCCCGCCGCACCACACGTGAAATGCCAGAGCATAGTCCGGTTTGCCAAAACGACTCCATAAATTGTCTTGCATCATCATGCTGGCGCCCATCACGCGTTCCTCGGCAGGTTGACCGATCAACATCAGCGTACCCGACCACCGCTCTTTGATTTTCGCCATCCTTCGCGCCGTGCCGACCAGCGATGTAATGTGTACATCGTGACCACAAGCGTGCATCACCGGCACCTGCTGTCCGGTAATCGGACTGAGCTGTGTTGTCGTTGATGCGTTGGCTAAGCCGGACTTTTCCTCAATGGGCAACCCATCCATGTCGGCACGGACCATGACCATTGGGCCAGGACCATTTTCAAGGATCGCGACGATGCCGGTACCTCCAATTCCTTCGCGTACCTGAAAACCAGCCTCGCGCAGTTCTTCCGCCAATCGCTTAGCGGTCTTGTTCTCGACCAAAGAAAGTTCAGGATTGCGATGCCAATGATCGAACAGTGGCCACAAATGGCTTTCGTAGTCCTGATCGATGGCTTCACGTAGACTGGTGGGACTTTGTGCGTTCGCTAGCGCACAGAACTGCGATGCGAACAGAATTAGAATCCAGTAGTGGTGAATATGTTTCATATCGTTTTCTCCTCGGTGCTTGTTACTCAGGTTCGATACCCACTCGGCGCAACTGCTCTTCCAGTCGACGCGATCTTTGCTCAGCGGTTTCGGCTCGCTCGGCTCCAGTTGGGATTAAGCGACCGTGCTCATCATGCCAGCGCAGCCATGTATCGTGGCGGTTTTCGTACATCCCTTCCCACAATTGCAATCCCAGTCCAATGCCTTCAAAGTAAACTGGTGCTCCCAATTGTCGATACTCGCTTCCATCCAGCTTGAAAGCCCGCAAAATTTGATCCGACAGTTGACATTCTGGATCGTGAATCACGTAGAATTTCACGCCGATTTGAGCATACCCCTTCAACTTGCTATCACCTTCGCCTCCCTCCCGATTGGATACAATTTCTATGACCACCTCTGGAGGCTTGCCGAATTCCCAAACTAAATACGAACGATGTTGTTTGATCCAGATGTTTTCTGGCAAGTCAACATCCAGGCTGAGCATCGCGTCGGTAACATAAGGCGTTCCGTGCAGCTTGTAGAAAAGGCCGACATTGGCAAAGGCGACAAACGGTGCCGCATCCCTTCGTTGCCAAGAGCTGTGGAGCGATTCGATCAGCAAGCGCTGCTGTTTCTCTGAATAGATATTGTCCACAGGCGCATCGTCCTCCATAACCAAGTGGTCAATATTGGGGTGCAAATCCAGAGGTAGTGGTTTATCCAATGACAAACCATCCGTTCTAGTTTCCGATGCCATACAATCAATCCTCTGCTGCATCATCACATAAACGACTTCTCAGTCGTTATTATAGGGTAGAGAGCGTCAAACTTCGACTTACCTCGTGTAGGCAACAACGCACAAGTTTTCCGAAACTTGAACAATGGTGGCTAACGCCAACGGCGGCTAATTATGCGGAAAAACTTCTGTGTGGATGCTTAATCGTTACCAACGCACCACGGCGTTCCTGTGGATTGACTCGGCTGCGTTCCCGCCACTCCTCCTTAAGACATCTGCGAATTCCGAACCATGAACGATAGTCTCAGATCGTGTCTCAAAACGTCGTCTGACTTTTTCCCCATGCAAACCCGCGGATCTGGAACTGTGGAAGCCCAAGCAATTGCCAGCCCCTCGAATTCAGTTCGCGGACGTTGTTCGACTTTATTGCAAGCCCTGATCAAGCCAAGGCTCTTGAGCCTGACGCTGTTGGCGATGTGGGGGCTAGCTTTACTGCAGCAGCAGGTCCCCGCTCAAGAGCCGCCGACGATTGCTACGACAGGTATCCGTGAAGACTTCCATCTCTTTTTGCTGATCGGACAATCGAACATGGCCGGACGCGGTTCGGTGGCAGCCAAAGACCAGGTGGTTAACAACCGAGTCCTGATGCTGAACCACGCAGATCAGTGGGTACCTGCCGTCGCCCCCATGCATAACGATAAGCCGAAAATTGTTGGAGTCGGACCGGGTCGTGCATTTGCCTTGGCTTACGCTCGGGAACACCCTGACGCAACCGTTGGCTTGGTTCCCTGTGCCTCTGGCGGTTCCGCCATCGATTCCTGGACTCCTGGCGGTTACCACGAGCAGACGGATTCGCATCCGTATGACGATGCGATTCGTCGGGCAAAGCTGGCGTTGCAGTCCGGTGTTCTGAAAGGAATCCTTTGGCATCAGGGCGAATCTGATTCTCAGCCTGGATTGGCGGAAGGTTACCAAGGAAAATTGCACGCCTTGATCAACCGACTGCGGAAGGAGCTCAACGCAAATGAAGTGCCATTCATGATAGGTCAAATGGGCCAGTTCTCCGAACGGCCATGGGACGACAGCAGGCAACTGGTCGACCAGTCCCAAGCTCAGCTCGTTCGCAGCGTCCCCAATACGACGTATGTCCCCTCCGGCGGACTCAATCACAAAGGAGATGAAATCCATTTTGATTCGGCCTCCGCACGAGAGTTGGGGCTCCGATACTACGAGTCTTTTCAATGGTCCATCAGCAGCAAACCTGTACTCGAGCTGCATCCGGATGAAGCCTTTCCTCGTAAAAGTGAAGGTGATTTTATCCGGCTGAATGATGGCAGCCTACTATTCATCTATACGCGTTTTCGAACAGGGGCATCTGACCACGATGCTGCCGAATTGGTCAGCCGAGTCAGCAACGATGACGGCCAATCATGGTCCAACGTCGATGCCTTGGTATTGCGGAACGAAGGGCAGATGAACGTCATGTCCGTATCGCTACTGCGATTACATGATGGACGCATCGCTTTGTTCTACCTAGTAAAAAACTCACTATCAGACTGTCGACCAGTGGTTCGCTTTTCGTCCGATGAAGCCAAATCTTGGAGCGAACCGATTCAAATAATTCCGGATGAAGAAACCGGATATTTCGTTTTGAACAACGACCGCGTCGTTCAGCTGGAACCTGGGCGTCTTGTCGTCCCCGTTGCCAGGCACGCTTCACTGGGAAGCCCCAAACCGGACTGGTCCGGCGAGGTTACGGCTTATTTTTCTGATGATTTTGGAGCGACGTGGTTTCGCTCTTCGACATTACAAGCCGCTTATGATGCTGCCGGAAATCGGATCGCAGCCCAAGAACCAGGCATCGTCGAACTGCGCGACGGGCGGCTGATGATGTGGATCCGCACCGACGCTGGTCTGCAGTACCAGTCACACTCAGAGAATCGAGGTGAAACTTGGTCACCCTTCGTTGCTACGAGTATTGCTTCGCCTCGATCCCCGGCAACCATCGAACGCATCCCAGCTACAGGAGATCTGCTGGCTATTTGGAATGACCACTCCCATCTCCCTGTCAATCAACGAACCCAAAGAACGCCTCTTTCATTGGCCATCTCACAAGATGAAGGATTGACTTGGACCAAGTCGTTGACGCTAGCAGCGGACCCGGATGGATGGTATTGTTACTCTGCTCTCGAGTTTAGCGGTGACCATTGTTTGATAGGTCATTCAGCGGGGCATCAACTCGCGGGACAACAGCTAGGAACCACTGCAATCCGCCGCATCGAACTTAGGCAACTCTACCAGCAGCTCAGTCTCTCGTACTTGCTTGACGTTCGCCGAATTTGGTCACAAGCAAGACACAATGCGTTCACCGATTTGGCCAGATTCCAAAACCGCTGGTACTGTGTATTTCGTGAAGGGCATAGTCACGTTTCGCCTGAGGGTAGTCTGCGTGTCATTGTCTCTGATGACGGGATTTCCTGGAAATCAAGCGCCCTGTTATCCAATCCGCATGCCGACCTGCGCGACGCCAAGCTGACCACTACGCCAGGTGGCGAACTGATGCTCTCTGGTGCGGCCGCCATGCACAATACTTCAGAATTCAAACACCAGTCGCTGAGCTGGTTTTCTGCGGATGGAGAAAACTGGAGTCCAAGTCATTCGATTGGTGAGCGTGACTACTGGCTATGGCGGACCACATGGCACGCGGGCACCGCCTACGCAATTGGTTACCAAACGAACACCGCTGCTGCCGACCGTCACGTCCGCCTTTACCATAGCCAAGATGGCAAACGATTCGATAAACTGGTCGATCAATTGGTTTCGCAAAACTACCCCAACGAATCGTCAATGATCTTCCAGCCCGATGGGCAGTGCTACTGCCTGCTGCGTCGCGACGCGGATTCCGCTACGGGAATGCTGGGTGTTTCTGCACCTCCCTATACCGAATGGTCTTGGCGAGATCTAGGGCACAGAATCGGTGGACCACACATGCTGCAACTGCCGGATGGACGCTTCGTTGCAGCTGTGAGACTTTACGATGGGGTTGTACGCACTTCTCTTTGTTGGTTGGAGCCGAAAACTGCTACCCTGACTGAATTCTTGCGGCTTCCCTCCGGCGGAGATTGCAGCTACCCAGGACTAGTTTGGCACGACAACCGGCTATGGGTCAGTTACTACTCCTCGCACGAAGCTGGTGATTTCGAATTCAATTCTGCTATCTATTTGGCCCAAGTCAGGTTGCCGTTGGCACAGAGTACCACCCAGGAGACTGAACACTGATGCGACCCGGGATTCGGCGATTGGTTGTCATTCTATTAGTTGTGCTCTGCGCATGGAGTGTTCCAGCACCCGATTTGTTCGCAGATGATTTCTTCGATCAAAACGTTGCACCCATTCTAGTGCGGCACTGCCTGGGCTGTCACAGTGGCGATCGACCGGAAGGTGGTTTCTCGCTTCATTCATTACACGATGCTGTTGAAAATGACATCGTGGTGCCCGGGGATGTGGCTGCCAGCCGATTGTTTCAATTGGTTGAAGCTCGCGAGGGGACTGCCGCCATGCCTCAGAATTCGGCACCACTGAGCAATGATCAAGTTAACGTATTGCGTGAGTGGATCGCCAACGGAGCCACCTGGCCCGCTGATATCCAACTTGAGCCCAACAGGGTAGGGGAGTACGACTGGTGGGCATTCAAGCCATTGACCAAGCCGACTGTCCCGTCTGTCGATGACGTCTGGGCAGAATCACCAATCGACAAATTCATTCTCAGCAAACTGAACCAGCAAGCGCTCAGCCACTCGCCAGCCGCCGACCGACGCACGTTGATCCGTCGACTCACCTACGATCTAACTGGACTGCCACCGAGCTTCCACGAAGTTGAAGCTTTTGTGCAAGATCCTCGCGCCGATGCCTATGAAATCTTGGTGGATGAGTTGTTAGCTTCGCCAAGTTATGGCGAACGTTGGGCCCGCCACTGGTTGGACGTCGTCAAATATGCAGATACTCATGGCTACGACAAAGACAAGCTCCGGCCGAACGCTTGGCCATACCGCGACTACGTTATTCACTCGCTGAATCAAGACAAACCCTACTGGAGATTCGTTCAGGAACAAATTGCCGGGGATGTACTATTTCCCAATGAACCAGACGGCATCCTAGGGCTTGGATTCATTGCTGCAGGGCCCTGGGATTTCATCGGGCATGCCGAAGTTCCCGAATCAAAGATCGACGGCAAGGTAGCCCGCAATCTCGACCGTGACGATATGATTGCGAATGTTTTCAATACCTTTTGCAGCCTAACGGTTCAATGCGCTCGGTGCCATGATCACAAGTTTGACCCCATCACGCAACAACAATACTACGGCTTGCAGTCCCTGCTGGCCGCCGTCGATCGAGCCGACAGGCAGTACGACATTGACCCTCGCGTCGAGCGACAACGTCAAGAGCTGAAGAAGGAATTGGCGAGTCTACGGTCTGAGCTTAAAGTCAGCGAAGTTGGTAGCGGCATTGACTCCGGAAACACGGTTTCAACCGTTCAGCAGGAGATTCAACGTGTGCAAGCTGAATTATCTGAGCTTCCGCCTCAAAAGCTTGTCTATGCTGCCGCCACTCATTTTTCTCCGCAGAGCAATTTCCGCCCGACAGAAGGCAAACTGAGGCCGATTCATGTACTTCAGCGGGGAGACGTCGCGCAACCGGGCGAGATTGCCTTGCCATGCGTACTGCCATTCAGTCCCGATGCAGCAAGTTCACTGGATCCTGATTCCAGCGAAGGCCAGCGTCGATCAGCCCTCGCACTATGGCTGACCTCTACAGAAAACCCGCTGGTTTGGCGTTCCATTGTCAATCGTGTTTGGCAATACCATTTCGGACGCGGCCTGGTCGATTCTCCTAACGACTTTGGGAGAATGGGAGACCAGCCAAGCAACTCACTGCTGCTCGATTGGCTGGCTGCCGAATTCCGCGATGGCGGGCAATCACTCAAGAAGCTGCACCGAATGATCGTGACTAGCAATACTTATAGACAGGCTTCCGTATCGAACCTTGCGAACGAGACAATTGACAAGAGCAATCGATACTTTTGGCGTGCCGAGCGGCGGAGACTGGATGCGGAACAGATCAGAGACTCGATGCTGAAAATCAGTGGCACGCTGGACACGGCCATGGGGGGCCCAGGGTTCTACCTTTTTGAACTTGAGAAAACCGAACATAGCCCGCACTATGAATACCACAAGTTCAATCCTGGCGATCACGCGTCAGCGCACCGCCGGAGCATCTATCGCTTTGTCGTCCGCTCACAACCCGATCCATGGCTGTCGACGCTCGACTGTGCCGATTCCTCGCAGAGTACCGCCAAACGCAGTGAGACGCTGACTGCCTTACAGGCGCTCTCGCTGTTGAACAATCGATTCAGTCTCTACATGGCAGAGTGCTTTTCTCGTCGCCTGAAGATTGGGCCGACCGATCTAGAGCGTCAAGTCACCAGCGCGTTTCAGTCAACATTTCAACGCATGCCCGATCAGGCAGAAATCGATGAACTCACCAGCTATGCCCATACCCATGGCCTGACCAATCTATGCCGTCTGATGTTCAATTTCAGTGAGTTCATGTACATCGACTAGATAAGTTTAAGCGAACGGCAGTTGAAAACTAGCTGCCCAATTCGCGCCTGAGCGACAAGACGCAAGTGTCAAGAATTGGAAATTCAATTCCACATACTCCTTCCGCAAGACTAACCGCTGTGCGCTAGCACGCGGTTCTTGACGGAACCGCATGTTAGCGCGCTAGAAGCTGATGGGGTATAAGAGTTTCGATTTGTGACACTAGCCGTCGGTATTAAAATTACAAGCGAAGAACTACAGAACCGGCTAGCGCCGAAACCGCTCGGTTATATTTTCAACTGCCGCTCGTTTTAAGTTTTGCGATTCGAATCCGGAGAAATCAAGTTGAACAGTCGCCGCGAGTTTCTTGGCAACGGTGCCGCCAGCTTTGCCGGGCTAGCGCTGTCAACGATGCTGCATGATGACGCTTCAGCGGCAATGCATGGGTCGGTCCAAGTACTGCACTGGCCAGCGCGAGCGCGACGAGTCGTGCAGCTTTTCATGGCGGGTGCCGCCAGCCAGGTCGATTTGTGGGATTACAAACCGATGTTGGCGAAACACCATGGTCAGCCCTCTGATTTTGGCGAACATGTCGAAGCGTTTCAAAATGGTCTCGGACCTTGGATGAAGTCACCGTTTCAGTTCTCCCCCTACGGAGAATCGGGCAAGATGCTCAGTAATGTGGTCGCGCCATTGGGCGCTTGCGTTGACGACATGGCATTCATACACAATATGGTTGGAAAGACGGGAGTGCATTCCCAGGCGACATACCTTCAATCCACGGGCTTTCAGCGTCCAGGATTCCCAGGCATGGGAGCCTGGATTAGCTACGCGCTGGGAGCCATCTCTGACGAACTGCCAACGTTTGTCGTGCTGCCGGACCATCGCGGTTACGCCAGCAACGGACCCAAAAACTGGAGTTCTGCCTTCCTGCCTGCCAGCAATCAGGGAACCACCGTCTTTCCTCAGCGTCCGGCCCCCATTGCCGACTTGGTACCTAGAGCAGATTTCATCACGCCAGACGCAGAACGCGAAGGTCTCCAACTGCTCTCGCGAGCCAATCGGCGATACGCTCAACAGCGTCCCGAAGACTCGCGATTGGCAGCCAGAATCCGCTCCTATGAGTTAGCCGCACAGATGCAGTTGAGTGCACCAGAGGCGCTCGATTTGTCGCAGGAGCCTGAGCACATCATGAAGCTATATGGGCTTGATCGCTTTGGCTCAACCTATCCCGACACAATTAATCCGGCGGAGGAAGCCGAGTATTTTGGCCGCAAGTGCCTAATTGCCCGAAGACTGCTCGAGCGTGGCGTGCGATTTGTTCAGATCTGGTCCGGTAACGACAACAGCTTTCCGCGCCGTAATTGGGACTCACACGAAGATATCGAACGAGACCATGGACCGCTGGCTATCGGCATGGCTGTTGGCAGTGCAGCCTTAATCAAAGATCTCAAACAGCGAGGCTTGTTAGACGACACCATCGTCCTTTGGACGACGGAGTTTGGGCGAATGCCCAGTTCGCAAGGCAATCGCGGACGCGACCACAATCCATTCGTCTTTACGAATTGGCTTTGCGGTGGGGGCGTTAAGCCAGGAGTTACGTACGGACCTTCGGATCACTGGGGCTACAAACCGCTCGACCGCCTGAATCCTACCCAAGTCTACGATGTTCATGCGACCATACTTTACCTATTAGGCTTGGACCATCAACGATTGACCGTTCGGCATGACGGCATCGATCGCCGGCTGACGGACGTCCACGGCCGAGTATTGCACGATTTGATCAGCTAGCTCATCGCGTTTACTGGCTTTTCGAGTTGTTGGCTGAGAACAACGTTTATGCCGTTTAGGCAATGCTGTTCTTGCAACGTCGTATGCATGCATTGCAACCAATTGCACTTGCGGTCGCTGAGACAACTCGCGAGACTCTGCCCGATAACGACCTCAACGCTCGCACGCAGGCTCGGCCAGGAAGCCCAGCTTGTTTGGTTGTTGATCTGAATATCGGATGGCCAAACAGGTCACGACCAGCGTTGATGCTTCGATCGAATAGTTGAAATTGATAAGCCTCATTCTTCACCGAGCGAAGATTAAAGCCTTTGGGAGGGAAACCAATGGTCCTAGGCCTGCTAATGTCCTTGGTGCTGGCTGTGTCGGACGGCAGCAGTGAATGCACGATCGTGTCATTTACTGCCAGTTGGTGCCAACCGTGCCAGCAACTCCAGCCAGCACTTGATCAGTTAAGGCGCGCGGGACACGATGTCCGGGCAGTCGACACCGACCGCGAATCCCAATTAGTAAGCCAATATAAAATTCAAAATTTGCCAACAGTGGTGTTGCTGAGCGGCGGCGTCGAAGTGGATCGCCTGGTCGGGGCGGTCGACTATGCAACTCTCGTCGGGCGTGTGCAACGCGTCGCGGCACGTGGAAGAAGCTCTTCGCCCAATCCCCTCAGCCCTTCGTCCCAGTGGCAACAGAATTCTGCAGAGTTGCCTGCCACTCCTGCGACAAGGCAGCCGACGGTGCGCGGGCAAACGCCAGGAATTGCTCCGTTTCCAATGCTCGCGTCGGCAGCCAGTGCCTTGGCCACCCAAAGTAGCGCTGGTACTGTGGCAAGTTCCCGACAGGCTCCGGCTGCGGTTGTCGAGGGCAATCCCGGCAGAGTGCCCGGCCTAGAAGAAGCGATAGCTCGCGCTGCGGCGGCAACCGTAAGGATTCGCGTCGATGAAGCCAACACCACCGCCTTTGGCACGGGCACTATTATCGATGTCCACGACCGCGAAGCGCTGGTTTTGACGTGTGGGCACCTTTTTCGCAATATGACTCCGGGGTCGCAGTTGACCGTCGATCTGTTCCAACCAGATGGCCAGCAAATGAACTTGCCAGCTCAGCTGATCGACTTTCAAGCGGAGGACGAAGATATTGGTTTGATCAGTTTTACGACACCTGTGGCTATTGAGCCGGTAGAAGTTCTTCCGCTTGGATCAAAGCCGACGATCGGCATGCATGCATTTAGTTTTGGATGCGACCACGGAGCCGATCCTACTCGCCGCGACACACAAATCAAGAATATCAATCGTTACATTGGTGCGGAGAACATCGAAATCTACGGTGCACCAGCGGTTGGCAGAAGCGGGGGTGGCTTGTTTGACGATCAGGGCAGGTTGTTAGGCGTCTGCAATGCGGCGGACGCAACTGACGACGAAGGTATCTATGCTGCCGCGTCAGTTGTTTACAAACAGATCGATCGTCTAGGACTTTCACATTTGTTCGAGAATCGCTCGCCAACATCCAATTCGAACTCGCTCGTTTCTCACGCAGTCGAACAGCGTGCAACGAATTCCCAACTGGATGATTCGCGGCAAGAACACGTCGGCTGGCCGAGCGAAGCCGATGCGGCGCGAGCCCTTCAGCTTGCCAATTCCCCTGGCGATGCCGATAGCCAAACGATGGCGACACACCGACAACTGATCTGCATCGTACACGACGGGGACGGGACCCAACGAGTCGTGACCATCGATGCACCATCTTCCCAGCTGATCCAGGCAATCGAACAACAGGCGCGTCTTAGGTAGTATCTGACCGGTTCTGTTTCTGCGATGCAGCCGGAGCTCGGTCAGAGGAGGCCGCACTAACGGTAGTTGGTAGTGTATTGAATTCTGGTTCGCAAGATCGCTCAGTCGCTTGATAACTGGCAACAAAATCTCGCCAACGATGCGCCAAGCCAAGTGATTCGTACGCCAAGTCCCTCAGCTCGGCGAGTGTATCGGGAACTAGTGTTGGTAACAACACTTCTCGATTTTGCTCAGAGAGCAACGGAGAATCGCTGAGAAATAGATGGATATATTCCTTTCGATTGGACAATCTATCCACCATAGCGATCGTATCGCGGACCAGTTGCACGTCGACACCAGCGGAACGCCACTGTTCTGGGTCGCGCCGGACGCCGCTAACCGCTCGAAAAAGCAACTCGATATTCGCTAAGTCGGCTCCGATCGATTCAGCGTTACTGCGTTCATGGTGCCCGTAGCTCGGATCATAGATCACTTCACGCACAGCCCGCTGCAACGCCGTCACCAGTAGCCAGAGCTGCCGCTCTATAACTTCAGCTTCGGCGACCATCTCTTCAATCAACCGCAGCCGATTCCAAAGTCTTCGTAAGCCAACCATCAATTCGCGCAGTGGAATTCTTGATGTCGGGTTCACCAGGAGTCCGTTTGCAATCAGATCGCATAATTCGCCAGGAATGTCTGGGCGAAACCTGGAAATGCGATTGGATGTGATTTGGTTAATCGAGTTAAATCTGAGCACGTCCAACTGCGCCCGAGAATCCTGCGAGTAATGCGGACTCAAGCAACTCATGAAGAACGGTGGAAACCCGACGCTAGCTGCGTACAATGTAGCACACAAACTAAAAACGTCAGCAGCCGGAGTTGGAGCAGTCCGACCAGCATATAGCTCAGGTGCGATGTATTGAGGTGTACCCTCTGCATTTGACAGTCTAGGTTTTCCCGTAAATCCAAAATCAACCAACACCGCTTGACGTTCTTGATCTAGGATTATGTTTCCCGGCTTTACATCTTTGTGAATCCAACCTTGTTTATGAATATTGGAGATTGCTTCGCCAATATTCAACCCAACTCCAACCGCGGTTGCTGCCGATAATCTGCGACACCGCGATATCTCTTGACTGAGCGTTGGACCATCAATGAAGCTAGTAATCAACAAGTTTCTGCGGATATCCGCCCCCAGGAACTGGGCAATATAACGACACTTCGGCAGCCTACTCAACTTGTCAATTTCATTCGGTGCTAGATCCAAAGCCTTCTCATTCAAAGGGATCTTGATTGCAGCGAGATCATCCGGCGCGACATTGGCCTCGCAGGGAGAAGCCAACCAAACTTGCCCAAAGGCTCCCTTGCCTAATTCTTCGAGCAACAACCACCGGCGACCTTCAACATGGACAACGAGCGAATCTGCTTGCCCCTGCCGAATGACGCTGAGCATAGATTCTGTTACATAGCGAGTCTGCACAGAAGAAAGATCGAAACGAATGCTTTCTCGAAGGATTGCGAGAATCTGTTCATCTTTTTCGAGGTCTGCGAACCACTCTTCCCAGAGCTGTTGCGACAGGACACACCAGTCTTGAACCAACAGTTTCCGAAGAGAATCCATGAGACTAGCTTCAGGTTATCGATGAATACACGGTACTCCGTTCAACGGGTACGCCCTTCCGCACGCTATGACATTTGTTTTGGAATTCGCGAAAACGCTTCTCTACAGAGTCGCGATACTCGTTGTCATTCATGCCTCCCATCGCAGCCGCAAATATCTTATGCAAGTCTTCTTCGGCCGCCTGATCGATTTTTCCGTGGAGAATGACCCAGGTGTAGAACGCGAAGTACAGACTCCTGGTTGCTAGACACATATCCATGTCAAACGCCAGCGGGTTTGCATATTCCGCTCTGGCATTTAACACTTGGTAAGCCCTTGCCAGGGCGCTGCCAGTCATTCTCTGGCAATCAGTCTGCTCTTTACTATTGCTGATCATGGTGAACTGTCGTTGCGAAGCCATCACATTAACCCTCTCAATTATACTCGACTTGTGCTGGCTGAAGAACAGCTCCGTTAGGCTGTTTCGTTCCGGAGTCCCAACCGCACCAGAGAGTCGAAAACCACCTCCTTGAGATACTGCAATTCCAATACCGCACGGCTGTCCTCCTTCAGCACTTGCGAACAATGTTCGACGCCGGAGAGCAACGTAGCCAAATTGCTGCTAGCCCTGTTCGACGCGAGGTGAAGCTGCTCGGCGATCTGATTGAGTAATTCTATCTGCTCTTGCCGACTATCAGACATAGCAGTCCATGCATCTAAACCCAGCTTCAGGTCGTTCGCCTTCTCGCGAACTGACTTTGGTCCAAGAGCATTAAGTTCACGGTCCATGTCATGGTACGCGAGTGCAAGTATCTTAAAAAGTCTTGGACACAAGCAATCCTGGCTCGGACGCAGCTTGACGAGGCTCGGCTGACTCATTTCCATAATCGCTTCATGCAGACACTACTTTGTCACTTAGCGTAGCTCCAATCACCAAAGTGTCACGTAAGTTTCACCATTTGTCAATTTGAAGCTTTTCGCATCGACTGGTCACTGCTGGCGATTGCTCGTGAAATAAGGAGCAACACTAGCCCCATCAGGGCAATAGGTGGGCCTTCGCTGATCGTCCAGAACCAGGGCATTTGGGCTACGAGATCCACGCCCAAGAAGATCGCTCCTAAAACCATATTCAGATAGCCGAGCATTGAAACCAACGGACAGTAGCGCCGCACATCTGTGGAGATTGCTAGCACTACAACGCCGTGGGCAAAATACATCGCCGACAAAGATCTCGCCAAATACTCGACAATCGTCGATTGCGGCATGTCCCCCAGCCCCAACCAAACATGGACTGCTTGCATCCAGCTCAGCGGAAAAAAAACGGGCACGAAAGCCAAGCAAATTGTGCCGCCAATCAACCTGAGCAACCAAGTTGTCGCTCGCTCCGTTAACGTCTGTCTCATGCTGTCGACCCTGCACTCAGGGCATTCAAAAAGTCCAAGGAACTCCGAGCGAGTTTCCCCTAAAGCGTGGACAAACTGGCGTACCACGGCAAGCCTATTGTCTCTATAATCTGCGGTTTATCACCTGCGCGGTGGAGAACACGGCTCGATTAGAAATTGTTGCGAAATAATTTCCAGGCGGAATTCGCCGGGAGATCAAGATGAGTGGGCAAAAAGGCCTCATCGACTTTCGTTACATTTAAAATTGGGAAATTGACTCGGGACGGATCCACAGTCTATTTCCGCCGAAGCATCATGGTTCTTATGACATGATGAACGGATCTCCTCGCCATTGTCAAGATATCAGCAGCGGGACGCGAAGGAGTATTACTCGTGGCGAGTGCTTCACCAACTCGAGACCTAAATCCCAACTCCATGGAATCTGGCAGCGCCAGCCAAGGGTTGGCCAGCGACAGCATCCGCGTGTACAACACCTTGACGCGTCAGAAGGAGCCGCTGCAAACCGTCGAGCCGGGCAGAGTGGGAATGTACCTATGTGGCCCAACTGTCTACGCCGAAGCCCACATTGGCCACATGGTTGGTCCGGTAATCTTCGACACGATTAAACGCTACTTGGTATACAGTGGCTTCGAAGTCAATTGGGTCGTCAACATCACGGACGTCGATGACAAATTGATTGCCTCCGCGAAGAAACGCGGCATTCCCATGCCTCAGCTGGCGACTGAGATGACGATGGATTACTTGGCCAATCTGCAGGCATTGGGCGTCACTCAGATTGACCACATGCCTCGCGCAACGGACAACATGGATGAAATCATCGCGTTCATTTCTGAGTTGATTGAACTCGGCTTCGCCTATGAAAATGAAGGCGACGTATTTTTTGATGTATCGCGCGATGCCGACTATGGACAACTTTCCAATCGTAGTGCCGACAGCCAGTTGGGCGAAGGCGGTGGAGCCGCTGCCAAGAAGCGTTCCGCTGGCGATTTTGCGCTGTGGAAGTCTGCCAAGGCGGGCGAGCCCAGTTGGAACAGCCCGTGGGGCAATGGGCGGCCCGGCTGGCATATCGAATGTTCAGCCATGAGTCGCCGCTTGTTAGGAAAAACTTTCGACATCCATGGTGGCGGTTTGGATTTAATCTTCCCACACCACGAGAACGAGCTGGCGCAGAGTCGATGCTGCCACGGACAACCCATGGTGCGATACTGGATGCACAATGGTCTCATGCGAGCCGGTGCCGCAGGTAAAGTTGGCGGCAAGAGCGACCGGGAACAGGCAACGCCGGCGGAATCGTCAGAAGCTAGTGACGTCGGCAAGATCAGCCGCAGCAAGGGCGCGGGCGGACTAGCGAAATTGATTGAGGAACAGACGGGCGACCGCATTCGCTTTTTCCTCTTGCGTTCACACTACCGCAGCACAATCGTGTTCGGCCCAGAGGGTTTGGAGGAAGCTGGACAAGCGCTAAGTGCTTTCTACCGATTGATTCAGCGCTTCGAACGCCTATCCGGTGAAGATTTTTACGCCCGCGGCGAGAGCGAGCTCTCTTACGCCAAGACCCGACGCGATGGCGACGCAGCCCTGTCACGTGCAAACCACGGTCTACTAGCTGAAATGGCCCGGCTTCGAAAGTCGTTCATCGAAAAAATGGACGATGACTTTAACACGGGCGCGGCGGTCAGTGAGTTGTTTGAAATTTCGCGATCTATCAACCGTTTCATTGACCAAGAGAGTCTGGAAGACTCGAAAAGTCGAACGTCTGAATCGCTGAGCGTTTTGCGATCGAGCATGAGTGTCTTGCGCGAATTGGGCGCCATCCTGGGGTTGTTCCTCAAAGAGCCGAAGAGCAGCGGCGGTGACGGCAACGCAAGTACGGTAGATGGTCTGATGAGTCTGCTGATCGATCTTCGCGCCAAAGCCAGAGCGAACAAGGACTTTGCCACTTCGGATGCAATCCGGGACGGGCTGGCTGGGCTGAAAATCACCCTTCAAGATCTCAAAGAAGGAACGACTTGGGAACAATCGTGAACATGTTTCTTATCCACGAAAGAACAGTATGGAGACACAGACAATCCTGGGCATCGATCCAGCATTGGGAACCACGGGCTATGGAGTTGTTCGCTGCCAAGGGAACAGCCTGTCGTTAGTTGACGCTGGTATCGTTAAATGCCGACGCGATCGAACGCTGGAATCTCGTCTCAAGGAATTGCACGATGGCATCTTTGAAATCATCCAGGAGTTCAAGCCGTCTGTATTCGCTATCGAAAAGCTCTACTCTCATTACGACCGGCCAACGACTGCCATACTCATGGGACACGCGCGAGGCGCCATCTTACTTGCTGCAGCGCAGGCTAATTTGCTGGTGCATTCGTATGCAGCTACCCAAGTCAAAAAAACAATGACCGGCAGCGGGCGCGCTCCCAAAGCGCAGATGCAATTCGCTGTCAAACATCAGCTTGGGCTATCAGCAACTCCCGAGCCCGCAGACGTGGCTGATGCATTGGCGATTGCCCTGACCCATTTCCACGTCTCCGGACAATCACCCTTCCTGAGTGGCAATCCTCGAGCCAAGGCCGTCTAAGCGATGATTACGAAGATTACCGGAAAACTAGTCGCAGTTGTCGATGAAACCGCGACCTTATCCATCCCGCCCATGGAATATGAGGTGTTGATCGCCGAATACACTCGACGCCACTTACAAGGTCAATGTCAAAAAGACGTGACCCTGCACACGCTGCATTATTTGGATGGAAACGTGACTTCGGGAGGGCGACTGACGCCGCGGTTGGTGGGTTTCTTGAGTACGCCCGAAAGAGATTTCTTTGAATTGTTCTGCTCCGTTGATGGTGTCGGAGTTAAAAAGGCACTGCGAGCCATGACTCAAGCCGTCCAAGATACCGCAATCATGATTGAGCAGCAGGACGCCAAGGGATTGTCGGGTCTACCAGGAATTGGACCGGCCACCGCCGAACGAATCATCGCTAAGTTGCGCAGAAAAATGCCCAAATTCGCCTTGCTGGTGCGACGCGATACCCCGGCGACCGAAACGCTGAGTGACGGAGTTGTTGAAGATACATTCCAAGCACTAACAGCACTGGGGCACAGCGAATCAGACGCCCGTCAATTGATTGAACAGACGTTAGCATCTGGGGGCAAATTCAAGGATACTGAAACTCTAATTCAGGCTATTTACAACAAGCAGTTTGGCAACTGATTATTTTTTTCCGGGCATTTCCAAGCTCTCCCACGCAACTCGACAACAGGACAGTTAGCAGCAGTAGGAGTGGGCAGCCGCCATCAACGAATGTCACTGATCAACGAATGTCACTGATCAACGAATGTCACTGATCAACGAATGTCACTGATCAAC
>JAGQPR010000001.1:0-18845 GCA_020426625.1 Planctomycetales bacterium | reverse complement strand
GATCAACGAATGTCACTGATCAACGAATGTCACTGATCAACGAATGTCACTGATCAACGAATGTCACTGATCAACCAACGAATACTCTAGACATGCCACGGAAACTCGGCCGAACGGAACCGGACTCTGGCGCAGAGACATGCGGAAACCTGCATTCGACATATCGGACTGCACGCGGGCAAGGTGCGCCTGCAACTTTTCTGCCGTGGATCGCATTACAATCCACTGCCGGTGCCCAAGCAATCGACGATCGACCAACTGCTTTGCCCACAACGCCTGATCATTCACCAGCGCGTTAGCCGAGACGCTTGTTGCCCCAGTACCATTCCGCTCAATCACGCGATACGCGCCGCGCAAGGGATAACTCAAATAGCGATTCGTACTGTCGTCAAGCGGTAGCTCCTGGCGATTACCCTCGATCAACTCACTCGCACACCAAAGTTGATCACCTTGCTGCCAATTCTGTTGGACAAACTCGGCCGCTTGCCGCCAACCCTCGACGCGTTGCCAGCCTACGACATCTCCAGCTCTCCAAACCTCAAGCGTCTGTTGCGTGACCAACAGACTCGCGAGCGAAAGCAACCAAGCACAGCTGCAAATGCGCGATCGATTGCAGGCCCTTAACAACGAAGCCGAAAAACACACCAGAGGAATAGCGCTAACAATCACGTATCTCCGATGCATCACCGGCGCAATGCCCGCTGCGGTAATCAGCCAGGCGGTGAGCCACGGTCCCAGCGTGGCCACGCACCAAAAAAAGATCTCAGGCCAGTTCCTACCCTCACGTTGCTGAACTGGCTGGTGCTGCTTGCGCGATGCCAACAAACTGTCAACGGCTAAACATACCGCAATGGGACAAAGGATCGCAACGATTGGAAACAGCCCCACCGCATGTTGCCAAGTCGAATCCCCTGCAAAACTCTCCCATTGCCGCCTTCTCAACCATAACTCAGGCGTCCAAACCAAGGCCAGGGCGAAAAACAAAGCGCAGACAACGCCCGCCAAAAAACAATGCTTTACATCTGAAAGCGACCTACGGAGGGCCAGCGCGAACAAGACAATCCACTGCCAAAGCACTGCCACGACGCTGAGCAAGTGCAACTGGAGCATCAATCCAACCACCAGAGTCCAGCCAACGATGTCTCTCTTCGGCATGGTACGCCGTCGCCACATCCGCAGCAGCTGCCACCAGCCCAAAAAACTAACCAACTGCACGGCGGCGTAAGGCCTAGCTTCCGAAGCGTAGAACCATTGGATGCGGTCCAAAGTGATCGCCAATAGGGAGAACATTAGGACGGGAAAGCTCCATCCCAGCGAGTCCAGCGAAGAACCTCTGGGGTTGTCTGGCTCCTCTTTCAAGACCGTCCGACAACAGAGCCAACCGGTGAGGGAAATTGTGGAAAGCCACAATAATACGCTCGGAAGCCGGATCGACCACTCTGGCGAACAACCGAAAAAAACGAGTGTCCAGTATCCCGCCCAGAGCATGCCGTAAAACAACGGCGATTGATTGCCAGCGCTCGCTCGCGAACCAATCTCCTCGATTGGGCCACAAATGACCCACATTGAGTGCAATTCATCGACCCAAAGGGATTCCTGAAGGCCAGCGAGGGCAAAAACCGACGCCAAAACTGACGCCGCTGCGATCCACCAAACGGGCTGTTTGCTCAATTGGGTAAAAGTAGGACTTGACTGTTGGGCCGCTGCGTTGTGCAATGCAAGTCACGGGGAGTAGAATAGGGGAGTTAAAGAACAGTTAGTTACGTGCGTTCACAGTTCGTCGATCGGTCAGTCTTGCTGCGAAGCTCCATCAGTTTTCTGCAACTCGTTGCAGTGACTATTGGGTTGAGCCGTGAACTGTAGGACGGCGCAATGGAATTTGGCGTGGCAACTGACTTCGACTCCGTCCGTATATCTTATCTCGAACTGCGCTGCAGTCGGCGGCTGGCGTCGCGTGCGAAGCTAGTTTAGCTGCTAATCTGCGGCGAAGGAAACCTCCTCATGTTGCAACACTTCCCCAAGGGCAGATCAGTCCGTTTTCATCGTAGCCCTCGGCGCGGCTTCACCCTGTTGGAAGTTTTGGTTGCCACGACTGTTACTCTGCTCATGATGGCTGCTTTGGCCAAGATATTTAAAGATATCGGCACCAGCATGAAGCAGGGCAGGGCGACGCTTGAATTGAACAATCGCCTGCGCGACGTCACTTTTCGCATGCGACGGGACCTGCAGAATCTGACGTGCACTCCTAACCCGCCCGCGGGAGACACGACCGGCATGGGTTACATGCAGTATTACGACGGCCCTCAGACTGACTATACGACGACGATCTACTCGACGACTCTCAATTCCAACGCAAATCCACTGGACGACGTTCCCAACACCAGTCGCATCGGAGATGTCGATGACATTCTTATGGCGACGGTTCGCGCTGGCGATGTGTGGTTTACCGGCAAAGTCCCGTCTTTCGTTCTGGAACGCCGTGCTCCCTCTGCTGCCGACAACGACGGCAATGGACGAATTGACGACCTGGAAAATTTGATCTCGGTAGGCGCGCAGCACGCGGAAGTCGTTGTCTTTATGGAGCCAGTTGTCGCTGGTGCAAGAACCGATTTTCCTGGTATAGACAATTCACAGCGCGACCAGAGTTACCTAGTCGCAAATACGGACTTTTACCAGGACAATGATGGCGACAGTGTGCCCGATGCCTATCGGCTTTACTACCGAACATTGATCATTCGGCCTGACCTGAACAGCGCAGGCGTCCTGCCTTCATCAGGGGCGATCTTTACGGCTGGGCCGGTTTCTGGCACCCTGCCCAATGGCACTCCCTTTAGCTTGCCTTCGCCGCTTTGCGACATGTCGCGCATTCATGGTGCTTGCGATTTGTCGATCCGTCGAGTCTATGATGGGGACTCCACCACTCGAGACCAAGTGGCTGCCAACAGCTTGGAGGACCTGGTAGATCCAGCGAATCGGTTTGCCCATGTCCAGATCGATCTCGGAAACTCCACCACGATGCCGTTGTTGGCTTTGGGCCCCGGGCCTGCCATGTTGGCTTCCTTCAATCCAACCGGGGTTGGCAGCGGGTTCCTCCATCCGGCTTTTACTCTCCAGGGCGAACGTACCGGTGAAGACATCCTAGCCAGCGACTTGCTCGCATTTGATGTCAAGGCTTTCGATCCGGGCTGTACATTACTGGCCTCCTTCGGCAGCGACGGTGCACCTGGAGTGGCCGCAATTGACGACGATGGCAATGGCGTCCAAGACTTTAACGGCAGCACACCAGATTTGAACGAAGCTGGCTGGGCCGGTTCCGACGACTTGGTGCTGAGCCCAAATGATCCTGGCTACGCTACGGCCATGGCTACGGGCGCAGTGACTGTCGGCTCAGGCGAATATGTCGATCTCGGCTGGGCCCACAAATTGGTTACCCATGGCGCCAGCCTGACCGCAGCCATGCCCTTGTGGAGTCAATTAAGCGGCTATTCCCAAAATAACTTCATGGCCGCTCCGAGTGGTTTTCCGTTTACCGACGCACTGTACAAATCGGGGATGGCAATACAGAATCGGGCATTCAACGCCTCGCAGCCTCCTCTCGTTCTTCAAACGTCGTATGACACCTGGACCAAACGTTATGAGGAAGACGGCATCTTGCAGGGCAGTCGCCCACCACTAACAGGCAATGTCCGAATTAACGGCAATTTGCAATTGTACGGAAATGGTGCCAATGAAACCGGGCAAGTTTTACCCGCTTGGCGACGGGCCAATATCGATGCCGCCCGCGATGGAATTGACAATAACGGCATCGATAGCAGCGGCAATATCGACCCCAATCGCATAGGTGTGGACGATGTTTCCGAATTCGAAACGTCGCCACCCTTTCCAGTCGCTCTGCGAGGATTGAAGATCTCCATTCGCATGGAGGATCCTGGTACGCGCACCGTCCGACAAATGTCGATCGCCCAAGAATTCGTTTCCCAGTAACCAGATCAGCGAGTTCTCTGGCTTCCAAGTTTCCACGCCGAAGTTTTTCCGCACATCAGCGAGAAGTGTCCTTAAGAGTTGCGTTTTCCCTGGATGTACACCGCCTCAACTCTCAGCTCTTTGTCAACGATTACAAGATCCGCATGCTTGCCTGCTTCGATGCTACCAACTTCGCGATCGATCCCAGTGCGCTGTGCGGGCGTCAAACTGGCCATGGCTACGACTTCCGGTAGCGTGGCTGATGTGTGATGAAACATGTGCCGCACCATGTGGTCCAATCCAACCACTGAGCTAGCCAAGCTACTTCGGTCAAGCGCCCAGCCAACATTACCGTCGCTGTAGAACCAGCTGCCATCCTGGCAATTGCCAAAGCGATATTCGCCTGCAACCATATCCATCGCGCGATTGCTATCGGTGACTAGGCAAAGCCGCCCTGACCCCTTCATGCGAAACGCGAACTCCAGCAATTCCGGCGACAGGTGCCAGCCATCGGCGATCACCTCCGTACTCATCTCCTCTTGCATCAACACAAATTCAGCCATGCTGGCCTGCATCGGCACGCCACATCGTTGCCGCAGGGAAGACACGCTGCTCATCGCACACCAAAAGTGATCTACGTGCCGCATGCCAAGGTCAAACGCAGCATGCATCTCACTCCAAGTTGCATCGGAATGGCCGCAAGTAATCAGGCACGAGTGCGCTGAGGCGGATTGGTAAAAATCCTGGGCACCAGGCAATTCAGCAGCGCATGTTGCTATTCGAACAAATCCTGTTTCAAAATAGCGATCGAATTCGAGCGCACCGGGCGAGCGACGACCAGCCAGCGAGTGGCAACCAACTTTGTTTTCGGCAAAAAATGGACCATATAGATGCACGCCCGGAATACGGGCACCGACTGCGTCACTTGCCTGTTGACAAGCCCGAATCATGTTCAACAGTTGATCCGGAGAACCGGTAGTCGTAGTTGGAAATAGAGTTGTCGTGCCGTGCCGAACGTGAGCTTGGCATGCGATTGAAACGGCTTCCACCGTTCCATCCATGAAATCGGCACCGGCACCACCGTGCACATGCATGTCGATCAAGCCCGGCATGAGATATCGACCAGACACGTCGACGATGTTGCAATCCGATGGTGGATCCAGTTGGCTGCCGACGTCAGTAATCTGGCCATTGCGGCACACAACAACCGCATTCTCCAGTAGACGATCGGGTAGGATCGCAGTGCCACCGGAGAATACCAGGTTCTGGCTCATAATAGGTTTTTAGCTCATAGTGATCAAGAAAGAGCTGGCTAGAGGAACGACCGAGCTATAAGTATTGGTTGATCAGGTTTTCTAGCATTTCCTGGCGGCCACTGGCGTTTGGAGCCACTTCACCTTTATCCAGCATGTATTTTTCCAGCGCGGCCAGACTGGACTTGCCACTTTCGATCTGTTGGCCCAAATCTCCGTCCCAGCTGGCATAACGTTCCTTCACGAAACTATCGAGCCTGCCATCAGCGCGAATCGCAGCCGCAATCTTCAATCCTTTGGCAAATGCGTCCATTCCACCTACGTGGGCATGGAACAAGTCGATCGGCTCGAAACTCTCCCTGCGTACCTTGGCGTCAAAATTCACGCCACCAGTGGACAGTCCACCATGCTTGAGGATCATCAACATGCATTGAGTGGTCAGATAGTAGTCTGTCGGGAATTGGTCCGTGTCCCACCCCAACAGGAGATCCCCAGTGTTGGCATCGATCGAGCCCAATGCGTTTTGGTGCCCTGCGTAGTCCAATTCATGCATCATGGTGTGACCAGCCAACGTTGCATGGTTCGTCTCGAGATTCAGCTTGAAATAGGGAAGCAAGTCATATGCCCGCAGAAAATTGAGGCAAGCTGCTGCATCGGAGTCATATTGATGCTTGGTCGGCTCTTTCGGTTTGGGTTCAATGAGAAACGGACCGGTGAAACCTATTTCTTTGGCATAGTCGACGGCCATGTGGAAAAAGCAAGCCAAATGGTCGAGCTCACGGCGCATGTCTGTGTTATAAAGATTCTGGTAGCCTTCGCGGCCACCCCAAAAAACGTAGTTTTCGCCACCTAGCTCGTGCGTGACTTCCAAACATTTTTTGACTTGTGCCGCTGCGTAGGCAAACACGTCGACATTGCAACTGGTAGCAGCACCGTGCATAAAACGAGGATTGCTAAATAGATTAGCAGTCCCCCACAGCAGCTTGACACCCGTCTTCTCTTGGTGCTCTTTGAGAGATTTCGCAATGCGTTCAAAATTGCTATGCGACTGGGACAACGTGCTGCCTTCTGGCGCCACATCACGGTCGTGAAATGCATAGAATGGGGCTTGCAGCTTTTCGAAAATCTCAAATGCAACCTCAACGCGCCGCAGCGCGTTGTCAACACTGTCCGAGCCATCGTCCCAGGGGCGGAGGGCAGTACCGGGGCCAAATGGGTCGCCTCCGGTACCGCGCATGGTATGCCAGTAGACGACGCTGAAGCGAAGATGGTCCCGCATGCTCTTGCCTTCGATCATCTCGTCGGGGTTGTACCACCGAAACGCGAGCAAGTTCTTGCTGGTAGGACCTTCGTATTCGATGCGAGTGATTTCAGGAAAATAACTCATGGTAAATATACCTAGCTTGATTCGTGTTTATGAAGGGCATTACCAACTGTTTAACGCCGTCGCGGTACCTAGAGCACCTCTGAACGGGCAGCATAATCAATTGGTTGTTCTACAATTGAGGTGGGGCAGGGGAGTAGCTGCCATTCCATCGACCACCGCGAGGCATCCGCGGTCAGGTTGTATGGCACCAGTGACCGTGACGGCAAGCTACAGTTCGAGCTGAGATTCTGCGGACTCTGTTGTGGATAAGTGCTTTTGCGCAAGATTCAGGGCGCGTTGGACAATTTTGGGATGATCTTCTGCAATGTTGTACCGTTCCGCAGGATCACGCTCCAGGTGGTATAGCTTCGGAGGTTCACATTTGGTCAGATTTTTTGGCAACGTTCCGTACGAGCCTTGCTCCTGAAAATGGACCTTCCAGGGTCCCAGTCGAACAGCCATCAATTCGTAGCCTCTGTAGTAGAGCAATTGCTGACGGGGGCGAAGCTCTTCGCCGTCAATAATGGGCGACAAGTCTATCGAGTCCAGCACGCGATCCGTTGGCAACTGGGCATGTGCATATCCCGCGAAAGTCGCCATCAAATCCATGGTCGATCCCAAGGCCGTCGTCGTTGTGGGCTCGATATGCCCAGGCCACCACATGATGGTTGGCTCCCTCATGCCTCCGTCCCAGGTAGTGCCTTTCCCTTCCTTGAGCAATCCTGCCGACCCGCCATGTTGCTTTTGGGACAACCATGGTCCGTTGTCACTAGTAAACACGACCAAAGTGTTTTTTGCATGCTCGGAATCACGCAACGCCTGCAGGATCTGCCCCACGCTCCAATCCAATTCTTCAACCACGTCCCCGAACAGGCCACGCTGGCTGTGTCCGGCAAACTCCTGGCTGCGGAATAGCGGAACGTGCGGCATCGAATGTGCCAAATAAAGAAAAAAGGGCTTCTCGGCAGGGGCTTGTATAAACTTGATCGCTTCCTCGGCGTAACGCTTTGTGATTGTAGTTTGATCTGCAGGCCGCTGAATTATCTCCTGGTCGCGCATCAGCGGGACATTGAAATACTCGGACTTAGGATTAAAGATCGCTTCCATTCCCTTTGGCGCATCGGCGACTCGGTCCATGTCGTTGGAGTAGGGAATACCAAAATACTGATCAAACCCATGCTCGGTTGGCAGGAATTGCGCCAGATGCCCGAGATGCCATTTACCCACGCAGGCCGTGCGATAACCAGCCTCTCTTAGCATTTCCGCTAGCGTGACTTCCGACGCAGGCAAACCTCCTTTGGAATCCGGAAACAACACTCGCCGGACGTTGCTGCACATACCACTTCGCATAGGCAGTCGCCCGGTAAGCAAGGCAGCACGGCTGGGAGTGCAAACTGGAGCCGCCGAATAGAACTGGGTCCAGCGCATCCCTTCCAAGGCCATCCGGTCCAATTCAGGTGTCGAGATCGTGGGATGTCCAAAGCACCCCAAATCGCCATAACCAAGGTCATCAGCAAATATGACGACAAAATTGGGGCGGTCGTCCGCATGCACCAATGAGTTGATCTGCAGGGAAACCGCCGCCAGCCCGGCAAGTAGCACAAGCTCTCTCACCACGCGCCGCATCGCCTTTGCGACAATCTGTGCCCGCATTGTAAAACCTTTATTGAATTTGCATTGAGTGAAGTCGATTATCGGCTGGATAGATAAGGATCGACGCAAATGTTCGCACCGTTGCGACAGAAATCATCGCAATCATCGTCCAACCATGGGTAAGAGACAATTTTTTAACCCAAACAATTGCGTCGCAGGTTTCAGCTGGTTTTTTGCCTCAAAATCCAGTCACTCAGTTTCACGGATATAGTCGACAGAATCAACAGGAGCCTGGCCTTTCGCGGGCGAATGATCTCCGCCTTGCGGCGGAACGCGGCTTGCAAGATTTGACGAGCCAACAGCGATGCATTCAATCCAGCCAGTTTGGCTCCGCCGCCCGGCAGCAGCGCTTGGGCAGGTACCGCAGACGAAGCTTGCTCGGCGTAACGCGTCCCTGCATCAGGACGGGCGATAGGACCGGGGCAAGCCAGCATTACATGAATTCCTTTTTCAGCGAGTTCCAATCGGGCTTGTCCGGCGAGAGCTGCCAGGGCATGCTTGGCAATTGCGTACCCGCCAAGAAAACGCGGCGTGAAATGACTCGCCAGAGAGCCGATGAAAACTATCGTTCCTCCGGGTTGGCGGAGCGAGCACACAAGCTCGCGCAGTACCGTCAAGCTAGAGCCCACGTTTGCCTCCAGCAAATCTCGCAACTCGGCCGATTCGAGCTCTAGGATCGCTCCGCGACCACTACGCCCTACGGCTTGAATCACCAGATCAACTAGCAGCGATTCCTGCTCCAGTACTGAACGCAGCCTGCGCATATCAACTTGGGAACATACATCTCCGCAGAATATCTTGAAAAGAGTTTCCGGAAAACTAGCTTCGAGCTCAGTTTTTTGGGCGTCCAGCGACTCCTGACCTCGCGCGACCAAGACGATCTTGCTTGCCCGTTGCTGGGCTAGCGCCAACACCAACTCGCGTCCAAGGCCGGATGAAGCACCACAGACAACTGCTACTTTCCCCTGCCAGTACATTGTCGACATATGTGAGAATTCAATTACCCAAAACGCATTGGTCAACCAGAACAAAGTTCAACGTACGCCTCTGTAAGAATCTAATCCAATCGTCTACAAAGATGTCTTCTCATCGCTAGGAACGAACGGGATTTCGGCGAAAAGAGGCTCTTGCCCCAGGTAGCTACCATGACAATTCGGCAACCAAATCTGAATGAAGCTCGCTCAAAAATCGTTGCTACCATTGGACCTGCTTGTGAGGACGTGGGAAAATTGATTGAGTTGGTTGAGCACGGAGTAGACGTTTTTCGGATCAACGCCGCGCATGGCAAACAAGCCGATTACGAACGAGTTCTGAACAAGATTTGCCAAGTAAGAGAGCAAACTGGCTTTCCCGTTGCCGTTCTGCTGGATCTTTCGGGGCCCAAGATCCGTTTGGGACAATTGGCCGTGGATCCCATCGAAGCAACCGTGGGTGCCGAGCTGACGATAGTTCGAGGGAACGAGTCTACTCATGAAGGCGAGCTGTGCTGCAGCTATGAAAAACTGCTAAACGAGATCAAAGTCGGCGACCAAATCATGCTGGCAGATGGTGTCATCTCCTTGCAGGTGACGTCCAAGACGCGCGACCTAGCCACCTGTCGCGTACTGACTGCGGGCACGATCCGCAGCCGGCAAGGCGTCAATCTACCGGGAGTGACGCTCAGCGTTTCGTCCATGCGTCCCGAAGACATCGATAACGCCATGTGGGCCGCCCGCCATGACATCGACTTTATCAGCCTCAGTTTTGTCCGCTCGGCGCAAGACGTACTCTCGCTCAAGAATCTTCTCACCTCATTGGACTGCAAGGCTCTGGTAATCGCCAAGATTGAAAAGAGAGAGGCCCTCGAAAACCTGGAGGAAATCGTGGAGGCCGCCGATGGGATTATGGTGGCCCGTGGCGACCTAGGTGTCGAAATCGACGTGGCTGAGACGCCAGTGGCTCAAAAACGTATCATCCAGGTCTGCCGCGAGAAGATGAAACCCGTGATTGTGGCCACGCAAATGCTGGAAAGCATGCATGAGAATCGGCGCCCCACTCGAGCTGAAGCCAGCGACGTTGCCAATGCCATTTTGGATGGCGCCGACGCTTGCATGCTGAGCGGAGAAACCGCAATCGGCAATTATCCGGTTGAAGCCGTAGATACCATGAATCGAATCATGGTGCATACCGAACTACTATTGAAAAACCAGAAGTCCTCGGCTGGAACCAGGCGTTCTGAGCAAGTTCATCCGATAACGTTTGCCGTTACACATAGTGCTGCCGATATCGCCGCCGCGATCAACGCCAAGATCGTGGTCGTGGCCAGCCACTCTGGAGGCACCGCCTGGGTCAAGGCCCAGCAACGTAATTATATCCCAACATTGGGTGTCAGCGACAACGTCGCTACACTCAGACGAATGTGCCTGTTCTGGGGAATCATGCCCCACCGAGTGGACAAACTGGAAGATCCCCAGCAACTGATCGAGAGCATCACGTCTTGGGGCATCGAGCAAGATCTACTTACCAAAGGAGATTTTGTCGTCTTCGTGACGGGCACGGGCATTTTGGACAATACGCACAATCTACTAGTCGTACACGAAGTAGATCATTAGCGTTTCCTAGCAATTGTCGCTTTGTAGCTGGTTTTCTTAGTAACACTTCGCAAACGCTACTCGCTTCAACCAGGCCAATTCCTGGATTGTACGTTTCACCTGTGAACTCGTTGACATGCTCACATTGCTAAAACTGCGAGCCCAACGTGCGTCGAGGAAATAGAAAGTGAGTCCACATCATTTTTTCTTGCTCCCCTCGCCCCTGAGGTACGAAGGGGGAGCAAGAGGAATCAGAAGGCTATGAATGACACCAAACCTAAGTCGAAGAACCTGAAGCGAGCTAATCCGACTTGCGTTTATGCCGGAAAGACTACAGCGTATCCAGCGGGTCTATATCGACTATGTACTGCACATCCTTGGGAGGCTTGATAGTCGCCAAGGTCTTCACAATCAATCGATTTAAGGGCTCAGGCTCATGCGTTTGTATGATCGAATGAAAGCGGTACTTTCCTCGCAATTTGGCCAATGGCGGTGGCGCTGGCCCCAAGATACGGCAATCAATGCCCTGCAATTCCTGGGTAGCCTTCAGCCTCCGCACAACGGACTCAGCAAAGCCTTCGGTTTCCATCTGGTCCTGACCGCGCATGATGATCCTGGCCAGGTAGCCAAATGGCGGATAGCCAAATTGCTTCCTCTGGATTAATTCCGCTGCCGCAAATCCATTGAAGTCATGCTTGCAAGCGGCCGCGATGGCAGGATGCTCCGGAGAGAATGTCTGCACCAGAACGTGACCTGCTTTTTCGCCACGCCCGGTTCGCCCAGCAACCTGAGTCACTATCTGGAAAGTCTTTTCAGCAGCACGAAAATCAGGGAAGTGCAGGGCGGTGTCGGCATTGATGACGCCCACCAGCAGCACGTTGGGAAAATCTAGGCCCTTGGCGATCATCTGCGTGCCTAACAGGATGTTGATCTTACCCTCGCGAAACTGACTAAGCACCCGTTCATGGCTGCCCGGCCTGCGCATGGTGTCGCTGTCCATGCGAGCCACAGTGGCGCCGCGAAAGAGGTTCTGCGCTTCGATTTCCAGCCTTTGTGTTCCCAACCCAGAAAAGCGAATGTCGCGGCAGGCACATTGCGGGCAGGCTGGCGGGGTTGGAATATGGTAGTCGCAGTAGTGACAACAAGCCTTGCCGCCATCGCGATGATGAGTCAGCGCTAGATCGCAGTCCGGGCAAGCAACCACGTGTCCGCACTGCGGGCATTGAATGGTTGTGGCAAATCCGCGGCGATTGAGCAACAAGATGACTTGGCCACTTTCGGCCAAAGTCTCTGCGATTGCACTCTGCAAACGAGGCGTGATCGCGCCGCGGTTCGGATCCGGTCTTTCGCATCTAAGATCTACCGTCGTGACCAATGGCAAAGAACGGTTGTGAACGCGCCTTGGCAGACTCGCCAATCGATACACGCCTTTCTGTGCCCGATTCCAGCTTTCCAAACTTGGCGTCGCGGACCCGAGGACCAGCGGAATTTGCTCGAGGAAAGAGCGGTGCAAAGCAACATCGCGCGCATGATAGCGTGGTATCGTATCCTGCTTGAATGACGACTCGTGCTCTTCATCTAAGACAATCAGGCCCAGACGCGGCAACGGCGCAAAGATAGCGCTGCGCGGACCAATAACCACGGGCACCATACCGGCTGCGATTCGGCGCCATTGGTGATGTCGCTCCACGGGACTCATATGTGAATGCAACACAGCCACGTTACCGAATCGCTTCAAGAAACGCTGCTTGGTTTGTGGGGTCAAACTGATCTCTGGCACGAGTACAATTGCCTGGCGGCCATAGGATATGACTTCGTGAATCGCCTGCATGTAGACTTCCGTCTTTCCACTTCCCGTGATGCCATGCAGCAAGATCGTTTGTTGCCGGGAAGCATTAAGCGCGTCGAGAATGTGCTTGAGCGCTTGCCGCTGATCGGCGCTGAGAGCCAACGGTGGCCCCGTAGGCGGTAAAGCAACTTGCCCCAAATCCTCCAACACGCGCTCTTGTCGTGCGTCGATAAAACCAGCAGCTCGCAAACTTGTAATCGGCGCCGCAGAACAGTTGCCTAACTGCTGCAGTTGCTGACCAGTAACCCCTCCCCCCGCCGCGACCAATTGGGAAAGTACGGCCTGTTGTTTTGGGGAAAGTTCCTGAACAGAAACGCTGTCACGAGCTTGCTCAGTTGGATAGAGCATCGTCCGCTGACGGCTACCCGCCGCATCGCGCACACCGGCAGGAATAGCAGCTTCGAAAACCTGTCCCAATGGCGTTATGTAGTAACGGCTCATCCACTGAAATAGCTCAAGCAGGCGCGGGGTGCAAAGTGGTTCGGCATCCAATACTTCCAGAACCGGTTTCAGCGCACTTGGTGGCCGCTGAATGGTGGCAACTTGGACGCAGTACGAAAGCATCGCCCGATCGCTTTTCCCCAACGGTACGCGCAAGCGCATTCCCACTTTAACAGTTTCAATTAGCTCATCCGGAATCCGATAATCGAGCGGTCCATGAGGGGCTTCCGAAAAAACTACCGTAGCTGCACGGCACTGCCCTTGTGCATCCAACTCCCACGGGGGAATATCGGTGTCAAATAGCTGTGGCTGATGAGCGACCATGTCTTTAGCACGTATAGCACATTGGTAAACACCAACGCACAAGTTTTCTGATACTTGAACAACCGTGGCTAACGCCAAAGCGGCTAATTATGCGGAAAAACTTCTGCGTGGATGCTCAATAATCGGTAAATTCAAAATCAACCACCAATCGCAAGTTGACTTGACTGCGGATGCGAGCACCCGAGAAAGCTAGATCTCTCGAGAATTGCATTCGCTAAGCTTGATTGGCGGAGAACATACAAGGCATTCCGTGAGGTTTCTATTTATATGGCGAATTCAGATCATCGTCAGCGGATTGGAGTAATTGGCGGCACGTTTGACCCCATTCACATTGGACACTTGTTAGTGGCAGAACGCGTCCGGGAAACGCTTGCCCTGAATCAAGTGCGGTTCATTCCTGCAGCCACATCGCCATTGAAGATCGCTGGCGAAGCGGCTGACGGCAAACACCGGTTAGAAATGGTGAAGCTAGCCATTGGCGGCAATTCCTATTTTATAGCCGACGATCGCGAATTGAGGCGAGGCGGCAAATCGTACACCGTCGATACTCTCGCGGAATTGCACGCCGATTTTCCAGAAGCAGACTTGGTATTTTTGATGGGTGCTGATTCGTTGATGACCCTTGACCGGTGGCATCAGCCAGAAAAAATTTGCCAGCTCGCTTTTGTCGCAGTCGTTGCCAGGGGCGGTGAGGATACTCCGGATATGTCGAAATTAGAGCGATACTTACCAGCAGGTAAACGCGAAAAACTTGACGATCACCTCATCCGTATGCCCCAGATTGAAATCAGTAGTAGCGAGATTCGCAGCCAGTTGCAGCAGCGACGCTCCGTTCGTTACCAATTGCATCCTGCCACGGCAGCATATATCGAAGCGCACCAACTTTACGCGGTCCCGACTCAGGAACCACCTTCGAATTCACGTAACCAATAATCGACTTCAGTATTGGAAAGCTGCGGTTCTTCCGAAAGTTGCTCCAAGCCAGCATTCCGTGCCGAGCCTTGCGGTTGACTTTCCAACTGCCGAATGAAGCTCTCGCTATCGACCGATTCCGCGCGCCGCGCACGAGCACAGCGGCGTATTCGTTGATCGCTGGAAACAACTCTTAAATTCTTGGGATGAGAATGCCGTCGGATAATGTACTCCAACAGATCGTCGGCTTCTGGGTGCTCATTTGCGAATGTGATTTCTATCCCCGCCGAGGAAAAACTCCCTTGCAGCCGACCGCCACTGCTAGAGGCATCGAAGACCACCTGAGTTGTTTTACAGATATCAGGTGTGAGATGCTGTTCAAGAAAAGTAATCAAGCGGGCACGGGCTACGTCAAGCCACTTAGGCCCACGCCCCTTGCCAACCAAATTGCTTTGGAAAAGCAGGTTGTAGCCATCGATGAGTAGGCGTGGGTCTTGCTGATTCACAATGACAGATTATCGCGTCAAGGCGACTGACTGTCAGCGTTGACAGTTGGCCGCTACCAACCTTCTTGAGAAAAAATTGCATCCACGGCATCCAAATACTTGGTTGCTGAGATAATCGACGGCGTACCCAGATTGACAATCTGCCAATCAAAATGCGCCGCACTTCCCAACACGCGGACCAAGGCGTTTCCGTCCGTATCACGAGAAACAAAGAACTCACCGCGGCCCAAAACCGTGGTTCTGATCGTATTGGAGCTGTCAACAACCGTCAACAACAATTGCGATCCATCTGCGCTGAGCACCGCTTCCGCGAATTTGGTACCATCGAAACCATCAAGCAGCGTGCCGAACATCAACGAGTTGTCGCTTGCCAATCCGAAATAGCCGCCGTTGTAGACCAAGCCCGGATTGCCATTGGAGTAGCTGGACGCCAACTGGTCCAGAATTCGCGCTCGCGTCGACTGTACGCCCAACACGCCAAAATTATAGTCGGTGGCGTTCGCACCGCCCGGCGTGGCGATGTTGAGTGTGAACTGATTCTCGACCGAGTCCGCATCCCCTAGAGCTCCCGCCACATCCTTGCCATCGATCAAGAAAGTCGGCGTCGCATAGCTAATCACATACTGTCCCGGGCCAAGGTTTTCAAACGAATAAGATCCGTCTGCCAGCGTCATCATTGTCTGTGGTGTAATGGCTTGCCCTAACGAAGTACCCGTTAGAGTAACCGGCACACCGCCAACACGTCGTTCGAATTTTGGCCCCGTATTGTCGATCTCGCCATCGTTGTTTTCATCGACCCACACAAATCCAGAGATTACGCTGGGAACAAACTCTTCGACGGTGACGTTGACGGTACCGGTTGAACTATTTGTTCCGCCGCCATTATCCTGAATGGTGTAATCGAACGATGCGGGTCCTGTGTAGCCGGCGGTAGGTGTATAAGTTACCGACCCATCGCTATTAAGTACCACCGTTCCATTTGTATTCGCGGTGGCAGCCACACTCACAATGGTCAGCGTCTGAGACGATTCATTGGCGGGGCCCTTGAGGTCGTTGGCGAGCAAGTCAGCTGCGGGAATATTCAGTGGATTATCTTTGAATGCCCGAACCGTGTCGGCAACCGCTGTTGGAGCGTCGTTGACTGCTGCAACTGAAACGGTAACCGTGCCTGTTGCAGTACCGCCCTGTCCGTCACTCAAAGTGTACGTGAACGTATCCGTTCCGTTAAAGTCGGTCGGCGGTGTGTAAGTAACTGTCGTGCCAGCTAAAGCCACCGTACCACCAGCAGCACTGCTGGCGCTGACCGCTACGATCGAAAGTTCCTGGGTCGATTCATTCGCCGGACCAGCTGCGTCGTTAGAAGTAAAGGCAATGGTTTGATACATGGCCGCCGTATCTTCGACCGCGTTCGCTGTATCAGGGTTGGCGATAGGATTGTCATTAACCGGATCTACGATAACCGTGACGGTAGCGGTCGCCGATTCGCTGGGTGTTCCATTGTCCTGGGCGGTATACGTGAACAAAAAAGTACCATTAAAATCAGCCGCAGGCGTGTAGATCACATTGTTGCCGGAAATCGCCACCATTCCTCCACTGCCAACCGCATTCACAGCAGTTAATGTCAGCGTCTGCGCGGTCTCATTTGGGCCGGGGGAATCGTTGGAAAGCAGAGTGGAAATCGCAATCGTGGCTGGAGTGTCTTCCGTCGCACTGGCCATATCATTAACCAGCTGTACTGGATCGTTGACGCCAGTCACAGTAACGGTGACGGTTCCAATCGACGCTAGACTGCCCGTCGCAGTATCATTCATCGAGTAGGTAAATGTGTCCGTGCCGAAGAAGTTGCTATTGGGCGTGTAAAGAACCACATCGTCCGCCGAATCGCTCGTTCCCATGGTGTCGATCGTGACACTGCCATTCGCCGGATTGCTATCGATGCCGACTAGAATCTTGGTAGCGCCAGCGTTCGTCCGGTCGTTAAGCAACACATCGATGATATTGTCCATGGAGTCTTCCAGGACAGTTGCTCGATCGGTCCTGGCCCGCGGCAAGACCGTTGCTTCAACTGCCACCGTCACGGTAGCAGTATCCGTCAATCCGCCCGAATCCATGATGGTGTAAGTGAAAGTGTCATCGCCGATAAATGTTGGATCCGGCGTATAAATCAGTGACTTACCGTCAGCAGCAATACTTAACGAACCGCCAGCGGTAGGCGTTGAAACGCTGGTAATGATGATTGAATCAGAGGTTTCATTGGCTGGCCCCACCGTGTCGTTGAGCAGCACATCTAAGAAGTTGTCCGTCGTTTCTTCATCGACAGCCAAGGAATCGTCAACCGCCACAGGCGCGTCATTGACAGGTGTGACATTGATGGTGACGGTGGCCGTCGATCGCAGCGCGTTGCTATCTTCGATCGTGTAGGTCAACGTGTCCTGGCCAAAGAAATTAAGAGGTGGCGTGTAGGTGAAGCCATTAATGGTGCCCTGCGTCGTTCCAGCGATGGAACTGATAGACACAACGCTGAGAGTTCGGCCCGCCTCGCGGGCATCGTTGGTGGTCAAGTCTACAGATCCACCGACGAGCAATAGGGCCGTGTCCTCAGGCGTGGAAACCGTATCGTTCATGGCTACCGGCGAGGTTGGGTCGACAATGATCTGAATACTGTCGGTGCCATACATGATCATGGACGGGTCAATTCGACCGTTGTCAGGCAACGTTTGCGATTGATCGAACACATTGACCTGGCTCGTAGGCTCATTCTCATGCTGGTTCAGGATAAAGTTGACCGTTCCAGCCGCGTCAGCTCGCATGTCCGCCGAGAAAAACAAATACACGCCCCCTGGAGGATCAGGCGGAGTAGTGCCGGTCGAGAACGAATTAACTTCATCCAGAAAATCTTCGATCGGATTGGCACCCAGCGAAGCGCGACGTCCATTTTGATAGAGAGATCCAAAGGTCAGATTGCTGATTACGCTCCCTGCCCCAAGTGGAAATGTGATCAGATTGGAATTCTCGACGCCGACGTCAATCGCATTCTGAAAAACGCCCGTCGGTCCGGTGGGCCTAGTGTCCTGCACAAATACATTCAAACGAAATGACTGTCCAACTACAACTTGAGTAATTGGATTGCCGCTCAGATCCGTCACTTCCGCAGTATAAGTGACCAAGGGATCAGTCTCGCCCTCGCCGTTCAACCGATTTACTACAAGCAAGGCGTCGATCGGGGCTAAATATCCATCACCATCGACGTCAATGAACAACTTTCCCTGCGGATCTACCCAGTCAGAGCTCAGCTTGCCCGCCCCATCACGATTTAATGCATTGATCACCGCCAGCGCATCGTTGGGCGCAATATTGAAATCCGCATTCACATCCGCATCAATCAACGGATTGTGATACGGCGTGGGATTGGCAGCCAAGTCGCTCGCCAACAAACGGCGGCCCTCAAGTGACTCCAGACGAAGCTTTCGCAATCGATCTTTTCGCAGCCTACGTGAACTCTTGAATCCGGTGAGCATTTTTCCGATTTGTTTTTTCATTACTGCGCCAAAGACGTAGAGGGTTCGCGAAGTAAACCTGTATCACGCATCGTTACCCTGGTACCTGCAGGGGCCAAGATCTCAGCCGACCATGAAGACCTGTACCTGAGAAATCCAGGGGTAAAACGGAATAGAAACCATTTGAGGAGAATCTTAGGAATGGTTTAGATTAGTCAAGACTGGAGTTTTTTGCAATTAAGGTTATTTGGGTTAGTTTGCACATCTGGCAAAAATAGGGCGGCTCACCGTAACACCCTTACCCTTGCACTAACCGTTAGCGAATCACTCCCAATCCAGTTTCCGACAAACAGCAGAACTGAGCATGGCTCAGCCGGCGAGGTTTAGAGGTCCTCGCTTGCTGTAAGTTCCACCAATCCGCATTTTCATAAGAAAAGGAAAACATGAAAAAAGAAACCCCCACACAACCCAAAAGACCACCCCCTAAATGACTACACATTGTTTACTTAGG
>JAGQPR010000019.1:10231-35785 GCA_020426625.1 Planctomycetales bacterium | reverse complement strand
ATCCGGGCAACACCTTCAAAGCAACTCGGCGATCCAGAGATACTTGGGTTGCTTCATAAACGGTTCCCATGCCTCCTTTACCGGCAACCCGCAGGACCCGGTAGTCCTCAATCGTGGGCGTGCCTTCCGAGGTTGGCTCGAATGAATCAGCCTCGCCAGTCGGTCCAAGTTGATCAACGACTGCCACCGTCTCTAGGACTCGACGTAAGTCGTCTGCGAGGGACGGATAGCGAGCCACGTATTCTTTGATAGGAATCGCAGTATTCGATTCACATTGATGCAAATACGCTTCGACGAGCCGATCGAGCTCTGCTGCCCGCTCTTCGGGTGGGGGGAGAGGCTTATTCATTCAAGAATTGTTCCGAGAGTCCAGGCACGCATTCCATGGCTGTGCGCAGCTGTTGCACAGCACCGATGAATTTTCTACTGGCAGTTTGTTTGGTCAGCCCGAGCACTTCTGCCACTTCGCCATTGGTAAGTCCCTCAAAAACGCGAAGTGCCACCACTTCACGATCGGTAGCGTCCATTTCATCGAGCAACTTCATCAATGCTTCTCGCTGCTCATTGCGGATTTCGCGGCCGCCTACCGACGTCCCGGGTTGTAAGAGAGCCGCTGCGATGGACATGCTCGTAGCGTCCGATCCGAGTTGTCGGTCGATCGACAACTCACGTCGAGCGTCGCGTTTTTGAGTCGTGATGTGCCGGCGATGAGTTTTCAGCAAACGCTCGGTGGTGATCAACCGCGCCCATACGAAGAACGACATAGTCTTGTTCTTCTCTTGGAACTCGTCGATTCTGGAGGCCAGAGATATGAAGGCTTCCTGAAGGACATCCGACGGGTCGACACGCCCACGCAACTGATTGTCCATTCGAAAGGCAACCATTTTGCGAAGTCGTGGTCGGTGTACCGCAAACAAATCGGCCAATGCGTGCTCATCGCCTCCGCACACTCGATCCGTTAACCCCTGCTCTATAGTTCTTTGGGTCCTGGATTCGCTGTCACCTCCAGATTGAACGCTCAAATCCAGGGACCTCCCCATGCTTCTATTCTAAATATTGGTGGCGTGGTAGCCGAAGTCGCGAAGCCATTCTTTGCGTCTTCGCGCCGCACGCATCTCTATTTTATACTTCACGCGGTGGAGTGTGAGCCTAACGCAATGATGCGTTATTGATTAAAGCATCAAAGCTGGACGCGACCTGTATATACCTCCCAAACCTTTGCCAGTGTCCCACGGAAAATTTCGCATGGGGATGTGGCGAACAGGCAATGGTAAAAGCTCATGATTCTCCGTAAGGCACCAGCTCTCTGGCTGAATCATCCAGGCTCAGCCGTTCTTGCAGCTTGAGCGGGTTGGCGCTAGCGCCACCGGTGCTGCCTTGCGCCCGCTGCGCAGACGACAGGTAAGATGCCTGTCCCACGAATAGATTGACAAGCCGCCTAGCCGCATCGCTCGAGCATGGGCCCCGGAGACGGCAACTTTAATCTTTTTTGGGGACAAGTGCGGTTTTTTGGGAGGTAATACCTCAACAGGGTTCTTTTCGCGCCGCTTCCCGTAGCCCGGCGCGGATCCCCCCCTCAGGCCGAAACAGGATCACCATGAAGAGATCTCCTCACAAAGCGCGAAAGCGTGCTGCTCGTCCCTCCAAGAGTGCTCGCTCGGATTTTCAACGTCAAATCCGGTGCCAGTTCGAAACGCTCGAGGATCGAAGGCTGCTGACTGCAACGCCCGGCTTGGAACCATTGCTATTTGTCCCAGGCTTTGCGGGGACTTTTGCGGCCGATGAGAGTGAAAGTGGAGTCACGGAGTGGCTGACGAACCGCGGGCTGGCTCCAGAAAAGCTCCAGCTGGAGCCGTTGGCGAACACTTACAACGACATCGTGCAGACGCTGGAAAATGTCGGCTATGTGCAGGGTGAAACACTGTTCGTCGTGCATTGGGACTACCGAGTTCCCGTAGCCCCCGTCGATGCCGACGCGATCACCAGTCGCGACGGAATTCTGAGTTCGGTTTCCGTCTCAGGAATCACCGATGATGTTTACGAAACAGGCCTGGACTACCTCGGCGATGCTCTGAAGGACGCAGTGGATGCCTATGCAGCGGCTAATGGTGGAGCCGCTTTGGATAAAGTCGACATCCTTTCGCACAGCACAGGCGGCCTAATTACGCGGAGCTACATTCAAAGCCCGGCCTACGCCCAGGGTGGATTGCCCAGTATTGATGACTTCCTCATGGTTGGTGTCCCCAACAAAGGTGCAATTGGCACGTGGGAATTCCTGAACGACGATTGGAACGGCTCGCCCGCAGAACGAATCCTCGGACAGGCCGTCAATTTAGCCTACGAGCAACTTCAAGACGGTACGCCAATCCTGGGCCCTGACGCCGGATCAACTAGTGATGACATCACAGATCCAAATATCAACAAACTCGATTTCATTCGGAAATACGTCGGCGCTGCGAAGCACTTGACGCCTACTTACGCCGCAATGGACTTTAACGGAGATGGTGAGCTGGAAGAGATTCCAAATACGAGGCCGGAATTCAACGACTTGTTGAATGACCTCAATGCGGCTGGCAACAGCTACTTGGACGCGATCGGTAACACGACGATTATCTACGCCACTGAGGCAGAAACTCCAGACCAGATCATTCAGCGGGCCGGCCCCAGCGAAGATGGCTTTCTGAGAGACGAGATTCTCAATTTCTCAACCTACGTGGGGCGCCGTCCCGAGGCTGGTGAAACTTGGTTTGAGCGTACGGCCTCTGGACACGGCGGCGATAACTCAGTCCCAAATTTCAGTTCCATCGACCCGTTCTTGGGCGACCCGCGTGTAGGAAGTAACTTGACGCTTTTGCCGATTCGGGCGGAAGACGCTGGAGGCAACCCGGTAGTCCACACCGCTTTGGTCAACAACGTCTATTCGCAAGGTCGGATTCTAGATTCGCTGGGCGTCACTGGATTCACTACCGCCGATATTTCGACTGACAACTTGCGGACGACGGTCGGTTCAGGCCTGAAAGTCGTTGACCTTGGGCTCGTGAGAGCTGGCGATGCCTTTCGTGATGCTGGCGCGAAGTTCAAGTCAGTTGTCAGCGAAGCGTTTCAAACGCGATGGCTCGATGCGGAAATGGCATTCACCGAGCTTAAGCTTAACGAGCGTTTTGATCTCGCCGCACTTTGGCAAGACAAATTCCTGACGCCAATTGAAGCATTGCTCGCCACCAATCCTGGTGCGAGTACCAGTGACATCGCAAGCACGCTGGGGCCCGGTTTTACTGATGCTTCGGCAGGCGATGAACTCGCGATTCGGTTTAGCTTCGATGCGGCCGACCTAAGCGCACTCAACTCGGACCACACCTTAAACCTCGGCAGCGACTATGGCGGCCTTCTGGCTGGAGCCGACTTCGAGTTTCTAGGTGACCTGACCTTCGAAGGTACTTTAGGTCTGAATCGCGCTGCGGGCTTCAACTACGACGAGGCATTGTTCGTTCGCGACTTGAATTTGAGTGTGGGTGGCCGCGCGAGCATCGAAGATCTAAATCTCGACATTGGATTTGGCGGTATCAAAGCGGCCATCGAAAACGGACATTTCAACATGGATGCACGGGTCGGTATCAGCCTGGCTGGTGCGGACTCGGCCGGAACGCTTACGCTTGCACAGCTCACCAACGGATTAGATAACCTCTCGTCAATCCTGAACATCGAACCGAGCTCTTCGCTGGACCTGCAACTGCCGCTCAATTTGACTAACGCCAACACAGGCTTTGACCTCAACAAATTCGGGACTCCGGTAATCTCTGCCGCCTCAGAAAACCTGTTCAACGGCTCCGCGGATTTTCTGATCGATATGGAGCTGAATAGCGCACTCCAAGATCAGATACTTTCCGTACTGTCATCGCTGGATGAGCGGGCAGATGAGTTGGGCGAGAGCGAGTTTCTGACTTCTGAGATTCCGGGCATCGGGCAGAGTCTCAATGGCTTGCTGGGCGAGGATGGTTCTGGTGCAGAACAAAACTGGACCAATCTCCTGAAGCTGGAACATGCTGCAGCGGACTACTTCGCACGTTTCGATCCAGCCAGCCTGGGCTACGATCCGAGCACACTCGGTACGCAGCCAACGGCGCTGGGCCTGCGGGATGCTCTGGCGGCGAGTATCCAGTTGGACGCTGGCCTTTCTGGCAATGCGGGCAAGCCGCCAATCAGTATCTCGGGCGGAGTTGACCTGACGAATAATGAATTGCGTTTCGAAGTCGATGTCGACGCGTCGCTTTTGCGATCGGTGCCCCTTTCGTTTGATGCTTTGGGGCCCATCTGGCAGGGGCTCGATATTGGATTTAACGCGGACGCGGTTTTCGAAGCAACCGCATCGGTGGCCATGGATCTCGATTTTGGCGTCGGCCTAAGTCAATCCACCGGCGTCGATCCTTTTTTCAACCTTCATCAGTTTGACGTGGCGGCAGCCCTGGATGCTTCAGGTTCAAGTTTCGGATTTGACATCGGCCCAATCGAAGGCACGATCACGGCGAGTGCTTTAGCAGTCTCGGCGGGTGCGTCCTTCACGTTTGTCCCAGGCGCTGCACCGCTGCGTGACAGAATTAGCGTCGAGGCCACGTCCTCGTTCGAAACCAACTTAGCTTTTGCTTCGAGTCTCTACGGCAAGACGATTACCTTGCCGGGCTTGGGGATCAGCGACAACAATCTGTTCGATGCCACTCCACCGATCTTCATTGGCGATCTGACGCAATTCGCCTTTGATCTTTCGGCAGAGAACGTAGTGGATGGTTTGTTTGCCTTGGCCCAGTGGCTGGATGATGCACTGCTGCAGGGGGAATTGAGTTCGACCAAGATTCCACTCATCAACAAATCGGTTGGTGAACTACTTTCAACACCAGCGGAATCTCGTGAGTTTGGTCCGGCTGAGGTCATCGCAATTTCGGCCCCAGTTGCGGAAGGCGATGTCCAGCGTTTCCGTGCGACCTTGAATACCTTCAATACCTTGGGGCGCAGAGTTACCGCACTTGGAATTCGCCCGGGCGCTGAAATGCGATTCCTTTCAACCAGCGGTGATCGCTTCCCAGCAAGCGTCGAGTCAGTCAACGGCGAGGAAGTGGTGCTGACCTATGCCGCATCCAGGACGGACACTCCGGATCTGACCAATCCGGCACTGACATTCGAGGTTGGAGGCACGCTTGGCGACCACTTGCGAGCCGCCTTAGTCAATTTCAACGATCCGCAGACCGCGGTCCCGTCGTTGGGAGTGTTGTTGAACGAACTAGCTGGACCTCTAGGCATCGACTTTGGAGCGATCACTTACGACTCCGCAGGCAAGATCCTGACTTTGACGCCAACCTTCTCCCCGAATCCGATCGCCTACGAAACCACGTTGGATTTTGGAGAGGAGATCACTGGTCTGGCTTTTCAGGCTTCTGGGAAGTTCATGGTCGCAGCCGCACCAACGGTGAGATTGCCTTTACGCATTCGGTTGGGCGACGGCATTGCGTCCGACCAGCGAGTGGTGTTGATCGACGACGCGCAACCTGAAGTCAGCGTGGCGTTGACCGCCGGCTTGGATGATCCTCAGGCAAGAGCATCACTCGGATTCTTGGCAGCCGTGCTTGCCGAGGACCCAACCGTAGCCAGCAACGAAGGGATCCAGTTCACGACGAATCTCGACCTGGACATTGACGATCCGGACGGGCCCAATGACGCGGGCGCTGAGATTTCGTTTAGCGAGATCACGAGTGACCTAACGAACTCTCTGGATGCAAGCTTCAGCGGGACACTCGATATCGATGGTGTTCTGATTAAGCCTGAGATAGCCGGGGCAACCATTCCCGGAGAGATAGAAATCTTTACGACCACCGACGGAACGACGCGAGGCGTAAGTTCGTTCGACAACTTCAGTGAGCTCGGCAGCCTGTTCAGTAAGATCTCCATTGGAAACTCAATAGGTTCGACCGAATCGCTTACGCCCGAAGCGGTGGTGACGATGTTCATTCAGCTCGGCAATTCGCTGCAGAATGTAGCCAACGAACTGGACGTGCCTGAGGGATTGCCCTTTATCGATGACGCGATCAGTGAGGTTGTGCGCTTTATTGACACGACTGGTGACTTCGCGCGGCAGCTCTACTTCAACGCCAGCCTCGTCGGTGACAACGACATCGCCATAACCGACGGTCGGCTCAGCGAGGATGCCCATTTCGCAATCCGTATGGAAGGCAGCCCGCCAGTTTTTGTCACCGTACTAGCAGCGGATACCGCCGACAATGCAACGATCGATGATCTCTTCGAAGATGTGAACGCGGCGCTGACCCGAGCGGGCTTGGGTGGCTTTGTAATCGCCGAGCGTCAGACTCCCTTTGATGCGAGCAAGCTGACGGATGTATTAGACGTGACCGGCGAAGCACTTGGGCCAGCCGTCGCACCGTTGAATGGACTGTCTCGCTACCGCTTCAACGTCGATCCGTCGATCAATCTATTCAACCTCGGGCTGAAGATCGGCGATGTGATCGAATACCGCGACTCGACCGGTCGCATCCAAACGGCGTCGATTGATGAGATGACCCTGCATAGCCTGTTTGTTCGTTTCGACGCGGCGCGGCAACTGCCGCCGGAGATAGGTTCCGAGCGGCAGCTGGCCGTTTTCGATCCAGCCCATCGAAACCGTTTGGCGATTCGCACCACCGATCCGAGCGTTGGTGTCTCGATGACAGTGAGCACCCTGCAGTTTACGGCTAGCGAAGAGCTGGCACCGCAGCTCGAAAATGACGTAACGCTCTCCTTCGACCTGGATGATGAAGTCGAAACACTCACGATCACCGCCGATGCGACATCAAGTAATCTGTCGGTGGAAGATCTCATCGATGACTTGAACGCAGCTGTCCTGGACACGGATTTGGAAGGCCGCATCCAATTCCTGCTGGCAGAAAGCTTCTTGAGAATCGCCATCATCGATAGTGCTGTTGAGGTCGCCGCTTTGGCGGGCGCCGAGACGCTAGGTTTTCCGGAGTCGGGAGCAGATGCCAGCTCCGCCACCGCGCAAAAGCCAGATGCCAATACGGCCTCTTCCGAACTCGGGCTTGGCGTCGGACAACGTTCTGAATCCGAATTCCGTGCTAATACCATCCAAGACCTCGTTCACACACTGAACGGTTTGATCATGGAGGGCGTCGATGGCAGCCCCTTCAGCGCCTCGCTGCAGTACATCGAGGAGGACCTAACGCAGACCCCGCACGTTTCACGCGGAGTCGCTTTCAATCTATCGATCGCCAGTGAATTTACCGAGACCATCAGCCTGAACTTTGACGAGGGCTTGGACGTCGGCTTTGCTCAGCTTGGCATCGCGGGCGGTGGAGATGGAGTGTTCACCGCCACCGCTGGAGCCGAATTGCGAGTCGGGTTTGATCTGGACCCACCCAGCAGCGGCGAAGTACTGGCCGATTCGACACTGCTTTCCGCATTGGATGAGGGACGTGGCTTAGTCGTGGAGGTAGGCATCACCGGTTCGCCCGTTTCGACCAACGGCCAGAGTACTCCGCTAGCAGCCCAAACTCTGAGTTTTGACGTATCCCAACTGGACACGGCTTCGATCGAAGTATCGGTGACTGTACCGCAGAGCGAAATCGCGGACAACATCAGCGTCGATGACTTGGCTGCCGATTTGAATGCCCAACTGCACGCGTTTGACTACGCGGCGGTCGGCTTGCCTCCAGTTGAAGACGGCACTCCGCCTGTAGAAGTGCAAGTCGAAGGTGATCGCCTGATCTTGGTGAGCACCAGCGAAGCCATCAACGGTTTGACGATCAATAGCTCCACCTCTTCTTTTCTAGGTTTCACTCCAGGCCAAGTCGGTGATCGCAATGACCTGGCGATTACTCTTCGTAACGGTAGCGAATTCTTCGTGAACCTCGACTTTGCCGAAACGATGGGCGACGTCAAGCAAGCGATCCTTGATGCTGCAGTTGCCGCCAGCGCGACCGACCCGAGCATCGTCGCCCCGACTGTCGAGTATCAAGGCGACCAACTCAAGCTGACCGATAATACAACTGGTGATTCGAGATTCCGAGTCGCCGCTGCGGTCGATGCCATTGGTGTCAGCACGGCCGCCGCCACGCTGGGGATCTTGCGAGTCGTCGATGTGGTCGAAGACATCGCGGAAACACCCGAAGACGAATCCAACGATGGCAGCATCTTGCTGGGAGAGACACTGTTTACAGGCACGTTGCTCGATCAGTTCTACATCGATGCGGCGAACAGCAGTATCTTCGCAAACGCCTCAATCGATGCCAGCGATATCAACTTGGTTGCTTCGCTGGGTATTCTGGATTTGGGAGTCAAGGACGGTACGGTTGTCTTTAGCGTCGATGCTAGTCTTGGGCTATCTGACTACGACAATCCCGAAACGCCCGGTGATGAAAGTCTCGATGGAAAGTTGCGGTTACAGGATTTTTCGGCAGCCGGGTTTGGTGACATTCTAACACCGTCGTTTACGTACGGCGGCGAGGCCGATTTACCCATCGACGGCACGGCCTTGGCTTTCTTGCCAGGCGATTTTCAACAGGGTGGTGCTACCCCCATGGCTATCACGGCTTCCATAGATGGGGCCGATACGCCGCTAAAGCCGGAGCTGAACTTCGAAGTCACGAATCTGGAAGCCGCCGTCGGTAGCTTCAAGAATTTTGGCTTGGAAGACATCGCCGTGGTGATACAGAACGTTGTCGAGTTGTTGCAAAACAGCGACATCGAAGGTCTCAATACTCCGATTCCGGTGATCAACAAATCACCCAATGAAGTTCTCGACATCGTGGACTCTTTTGCGGCAGCGGCTGAGAAGATTCTGGCGGGGCCGGATTTGGAATTGCTCGCAGAACAAGTTGTTGAGCTGGAAGCGCTCATCGAAGAAATGCCGCTCAGCCCGTCACAGGCCGAAGCTCTTGAGCCGCTGATACTGCAGCTCAAGTCCGCAGTGCGTGCCGAACACATGTTCACATTGGGACTACCGCAGAGCGGCGGTGCAGTTAGTCGAACAACGGAGCTGGATGCGAATGCGTCCGCTGGCGAGCTGAAAGATGCTCTCGATGCCGCACTCGGAGCAGGTGTTGTCGAAAAGGTCAGCGGTAAGCGTGGTGGTCCTTTCACGATCACCTTTGCTGCTAGCCAAGGCGACGTTGAACCACTTCAAGGCCGCAGCGTAACGGGTCTGCCCGTGCAAACCGAAACGGTCACCGACGGCGTGACGGGAACCACCAGCGAAGTGCAAAAAATACGCTTTGCCAAAATGGGGAACATGATCGGCGTGCTCGCCGCCATGCGTTCCACCGTGGCGGCGCTGCCGAGTCTGGATGGCAAATCGGAAACACTTGCCAAAGTCGAAGAGCTGCAAGATGGCGTCGTCTCCCACGGGAATCTGGGAACCGTCGTCGGCGACATCATCAAGCAGGAATTGGGCTTGCCTGACGATGCATTCCAATTGACGCTAAACTTTGTCGATGCTGATAGCAACCAGCCGGGCTTCCAAGCTGCGGCGATCATCCAAGTGGACATCGAAAAATCGGTGACCGAGCGAGTTGGATTTGACTTTGAATTGCCAGACTTGGGACCGATCACCGTCGAAACAGGGGCCGAAATCGACTTCACTGTTGGCGGCGATTTGGACTTGGACTTTGGATTCCGCTTTGGAACCTTTACCCCTTATCTGCTGAACACGACCGCCATTGCGCTGAACGCATCGATCGACTCGCTTCTGGATGTCCAGGCGGGTATTGCAGGCATCTCCGGAGGCTTGACCGGCAACCTGAAACTGCAAGGCAGTGTCACCGAGACGCCTGCCGCTAATGCTACCGAGTTCACACTGGCGGAAGAACCGCTCGATGGCTTGGTGGTCATTCACGACGGCACGCGCACGCTCGATCGTGGTACCGACTACACGCTCGAGACTTCCAACTCGCCGCCGACTGTTCAGTTCACTAACCCAACGACAGCCGCGACGGAAATTCAATACGCTCCGGCGGTGGGTGCTTCGCAAGCGTCGATCGGTGTCAGCGTCGATCCCACCTTGGTTCCCAGCGACAACAACACATTGGGTGGCATTCCGTTCAGCCAATTGTTCTCCACATTCACACCGCTAAGCGACAAGTTCGACTTCAACGTCAGCGGAATCGCCTCGGCGTCACTCGATGCCAATTTGGCGAGCGCGCACGTCCCGGATGCGATCACGGTGGTGCTCAGTCTCGATCATCCGACGCAGCCGCAAATCGAGTTCGATGGCATCACGGATTACCTTGAAAATTTGGTAGATCCCAGCCAAATCAGTCTGGGCAAACTCATCACGGGAACCCGAACGGTGCTTGAAACCGTCGAGGCCGGGTTGACCTCGGACTTGCTAGAACAGTTACCACTGATTGGCGAAGGTGTCGATTTGGGGGCGAGTTTCGTCGGCAAGCTAAAGTCGATGCTCGATAGTTTGGAAACCGAAATCGCCAACGCCAACGGCACGCTTCAAGATGCGAGCGATCGTATCAAGCGAGCCATCTTCGACGTCCTCGGGCCTCGCGGTGCGAACATTCTGGTCCGCCGCGTAGATGGTCTTACGCAGCCGATTACGGTTTTCAGCGATGTCGAAGTGTTCTTTCCCGATCTGTTGAGCACGCCGGCTGCTGACTTTGAATTCACGATCAATCTCAGTTTGGCGGGTCGAGACGTGATGGACGTCAACTTTGACCTCGGCGTCGATACGATCGACTTCGACATTCGAACACAGGGCGGCGTGGAGCTGGCTTGGGATTACAACTTTGACTTTGGATTTGGAGTAAGTCTCACTCGAGGATTCTTCTTCCAACTCAACAACAATGTCACCTATGACTCGATAGGACAAGTTGAATCGGGCACGCCAGAGATATCGTTGAGTGCTCAAGTGAATTTGAAGCCCGGTACGTCGCTAACCGGCGGGCTGTTTTTCCTCAATCTGGGCGCCGAGAGTAACGCCATCGAGGACTACAACCGCGACGGTATTCTGAACAATGGCGGCACTGGCATTGATCCTGTGACGGGACTGATGCAAGGACCCAAGCTAAACGAGGCCATGGACGGCATCGACTACAACCTGAACGGTACCCTGACCGATGAACTGACAGAGGAGGATCTTGATGGCAACGGACGCCTTTCCAAGGGTACGGGGTTAGCGGGCAACATCTTTGTTGATATCAACGACCCCAACAACGACCAGCGTCTGACTCTGAACGAACTGATCAAAACCCCCAAGAATGATCTGTTCAACGCCGGGATCACCACCGAAGCCTTTGTGGACCTGCACCTATCCGCCGATACCGACTTTGCTGGCTTGCCTAAGGTATTCGCGGACCTAACGCTCGATTGGGCCATTGGCCTGACAACGCGCGACGGATTGATCGGTGGTGGCCTGCCCGAGATCGCATTGCATGACGTGACCATCGATGTCGGTTCGATTTTTGGAACCTCGCTCGCGCCCGTGTTTAGGGACTTCGTCACCTATGTCGGACCGCTGAAGCCGATGCTGGACTTTTTGGTCACTCCAGTACCAGGCATAAACCATCTGTCAGAACTGATTAACGGCCCTGAATTCACCTTCCTGACGCTGGCCATACTTTCGGGCAAGCCAGACAAGGCCGCGATTCGAGCTTCGAAGATTGGCAATCAAGTCATTCGCATTGTTCAAAACATTTTCGACTTCGCAGATTCGGTCAATACACTGATCGAAGATGGTGACGGTCTGATGTTGAACTTTGGCTCGTTCTATGTAACCGGTAAACCTCTTGCCGTAACCGGAGACGAACTCACACCAATCGCCGGAACAGGTGACCGTGAATTCCTGATGCCAGAAAATCCTCGTACGGGCACCCACGTCCGAGTCTTCAGCGACGGAATCGAGTTGGATAGAGGACTCTACGACATCGTGAAATTCAAGGAAGGTGGCGCGAACAAGACAAAGCTCGTCTTCCGCACCGCTCAGTCAGGCGACATTACCGCCGACTACACCACCACCGAGGGCGGGGTGCAGGATTTGCTGAATCCCGAGGCAGAAGTTCGCGTTGATATGGATTCGCTCGATACGGTCAGTATGGGCGCGGGCGGTGGGCTCTCGAACGATGTGTTAGACCAAACGACCAGCGGGAGTAACGCGAGTAAACCTGGGGCCTCGAAAACAAGATCCGCACTCAAGAAGTTGACCGGTGCAGCCAATAGTGCCGGAGATGGTGGATTCGGCATCAAGATTCCGTTGCTGTCCGATCCCTCCAATATCTTCAAGCTGTTCACCGGCGAGAAGGCAGACATTGTGCAATGGAAACTACCGGAGCTTAGCCTAAAAGTTCCATTTTCCAAAGAGTTCGGCCCCATACCGATTGAACCAAGCCCGCTATACGTGACGATCGGTGCCAGTCTGGAAGTCTTCGCCAACCTGTCCATCGGATTCGACACACGGGGGCTAATCACCGATAACTTCCTGGATGGCCTGTACTTCGGTGATCTAGCTGGGGTGACCACCGGCGAGGATATCGAGGAATTTGTGTTTATTCTCGAAGCCTCGATCGGCGCGGCCATCAAGAAAGGTCCTTTTGCGGCGGGGCTCGAAGGTGTACTTCGCGGCACCTTTGGCTTTGATTGGAACGATCTCGACGGAGACGGCAAACTCTACCCCGATGAATTGCTCGCGTTGGCGCAACTAACTCCGGACGAAGGGCCGCCTATCCCGGGCATCTGTGTGTTCGATACTCGCGGTGAGTTCGATGCAGTGCTGCGAGCCTACTTGGATACACCCATCCACCGATTTAACTTTGACTTGGTTGAAGCCAGACTCTTTGACTTCAACATCAACTGCTCGGCACCGAATGTGGCCGAACTGGGAACCGTAGACTCGGATGTTCGCGACGGAACACTGCAATTGTTCGCCGGGCCCTACGCCGAAAAGCGGACCAACTTCTACGGCACTGACATCAACGAAGTCTTCGAAGTCCGACAGTTCGAGGACACAGACGCAGAAAGCGAGACCTTTGGCGAGACCGTCACCGAAGTCACCTTCCACTACACCAATCGGGACCAGCGACCGGCTACGGTGGTCGAACGCTACACGGGAGTTGAACGCATTCTCTTCGAAGGCGGTAGCGGAAACGACACGGTCACGATCGATCCCAGTGTTACAGTGCCAGTGAGTCTATCGGGCGGCGCTGGCAATGACGTGCTGATCGGAGGCAGCGGCAACGACTTGATCGAAGGCGGGTTGGGCAATGACCGCCTCCAAGGTGGGCTTGGCAACGATCGCTACATCTTCGGAGATGAATGGGGAATCGATGTCGCGGTAGAACCTGAAAATGCACCGGACGCGGAGGATTCGTTTGACTTCAGCAGTGTCACGACATCACTGGACGTTCGCTTTGGCAGCGTGTCCGTTTCTAGCGGTGCTAACACGGTCACTGGTGGCTTGAACGAAGCTGGTGAGACGGTTCAAACCGAGGGTATCGAAGGCTTCTTGGCGGGGCGTGGCTCCGATACGCTGACGGTAGGTAAGGTCGTTGGTAGTGCGACTAGGAACACGTGGGAGTTTTTCGACGACGGGCGTGGAAGAATCAATGACGCATTTACTTTTGGCAATTTCGAAAACTTAGTGGGTGGACCCCAAGACGACCATTTCGTGATCGACGCCACGGATCGCCGGTTGGGCGTTATCAGCGGTGGTGGTGGCACCGATACACTCGACTACTCGTCTTTTGATTCACAGTCGCCGGTCTTCGTCGACCTTCGAGTGGGTACAGCACCGGTGGTCAGGAGTTTCTCGGGGTTCGAGGCGATCATTGGCGGTCAGTCAAAAGACAATTTCTTGTTTGGGGCAAACGTCGATGCGACTTGGACTATTTCTGGCCAGGATTCCGGTGTCTTTGCCACAAGTGAATCGTCCGTGGCTTTCGACAATTTTGCTTTTCTGGAAGGTGGACACAAGAACGATCACTTCATTGTCGGGGCAGATGGAAGTATCACGGGACATGTGGTTGGAACGACCGCCTTTGCTAGCCGCATACTGATCCATCCAATTTTCGGTGGACCTTCGACGATTCCGCTGAACAACGATGGCCTGACCGATTCCGACAGCCTCGACCTGTCTGCTCTGAGCAACAACCTCAAACTGCACGTTCGCGCCAACAACGCTGGCACAGTCAGCGGCACTCTGCTGCCGATGAACTTCTTTTCAGTCGAAGGAGTCAAAGGCGGTAGTGGCGATGACGAGTTTGAAGTCGATCCCGGTTTCGTCATGCGAGGAACTCTCGATGGTGGAGTCGGGGATCGCGATCACTTGAACTTCCACAACTGGACGTCCACGATCTCAGTCGACTTGACTGCGGGCACACTTCACTCTGGATTCGTGGCCGGTATGGAAGATGTAACGGGCGGCAGTGCTGCCGACTCGATCACGGGAAATGCGTCTGCCAACCGACTCATTGGACTGGGTGGTAACGATGTGATTCGCGGTGCAGGAGGAGACGACATCCTCATCGGTGACCAAGCGGTTATTACCACACAGGATGGCGTGGTCAGTTCGATTCGTACCATTGCTGGCCGTGAGTTCAACGATCGCTTGTTCGCTAGCGGGGGCAACAACATCCTTTTGCCCGGTAGCGGTGATGATTTCGTCGACGCGCAGGGCAACAATATCGTCGCGGGGGACCAAGCCTTGCTGACACTCTCCGGAGGCCAAGTGGTCACGATGCAGAGCACCACGCGTTCGGCCACCGGAAACGACACGATCAACTTGTCCGACGGAACGCAAATTGTTTTGGCCGGAGAAGGGAACGACACGGTCAACGTCGCAAACGGTGGAAGCGTAATTGTAGCCGATCGGGGCACCATCACGCTGCTCAACGGACTGCCCAGTTCTGCCCGCAGCGAGTGGTCAACCACGGCCGGTCACGACAACATCTCACTTGGTCAGGGCATACACGCCATCATTGCCGGAGGAGGCAATGATGGCGTTCGGCCCGCCGAGCCTGCCGAGGAAAATCTGCCAGGAGCCAGCTACGTACTTGGCGACGACGGCAGCATCGAGTTTGCCGCTGGAATCGCCGTTTCATCCACACTCAACCTTACAGAGTCTGACGGCAACGACGAGATCACCACTGGGGACGGCGCTGACACCATCTTCACCGGAAATGGCGACAACACGGTCAATGCGGGTGGTGGGAACGACAGCGTTACTGCTGGAGCTGGAATCGACATGCTCAATGGCCAAGGTGGCAATGACTGGCTGGTAGGCATGCTCGGCGACGACACCGTAGATGGTGGTGATGGCAATGACGTGATGTTCGGTGGGCTGCCCACCGGCGTCTGGGCCGACTATCAACTCGGAACCACCGACTTCACTTTGCCACCCGAATTCACGGCGACCGAGGAACTCTATCCAACGGGCTACACGCCAGCCATTCTGATTACGCCCGCAATCTTGGGTGGATTGTCGATCGATGGGGTAGCTGGCGATGGGCGAGACCAACTCGCCGGCGGAGCAGGCAACGATGTCCTGCTGGGCGGCTCTGACGTGGATGAACTGAGAGGCGGACTCGGTGTTGATTACCTGGATGCGGGTGCGGGTAGTGACTTAGTTGTTCAAGGCGGCGAGGGCGACGACGTCATCCGCGGCGGAGCGGGCAATGACCTGATCAACGGTGGAACTGGCATCGACCAGGTCTACGGCGATGCGGGCGATGACCGGCTATTTGGTGAGGCTGGGGCTACTGGAGACATTCAAGCAGGTCAGCGATTGTACGGTGGCGAAGGGCGGGACGAGTTGTTCGCTTTCGCACCTACGACTACTCCGACTGAATTCAGCCTAGTTGGGGACCAGCTCTTTGGCGGCGCGGGTGGCGACTTCTTGCACGGGAACTTGCGGCAAGAAATTCTGATCGGCGGTAGTGGAAACGACTTCATCGCGGGGGATGAGTTTGCTGGCCCCGCCTACCAGTCACGGATTGATGCGGACATCAACGGTGCGGCGGACTTGATCCAAGGCGGCAGTGGCGAGGACCAACTGTTCGGCGGAGGCGGCGATGATGAAATCTGGGGTGGAAGCGGCACCGACTTCATCGATGGGCAGAATGGATCGGACAAGCAGTACGGTGGTAGCGGCATCGATTTGTTCGTACTCAATGCCTCCTATTCAGGTATCGACGACACCGACGGACACTTCGGAAATATGAGTCAAGGAGATGTGGCGGACGACAATGCCACCGATATCCTGACCATCGACGGTACGACGGCAGACGATACGATCTTGATCGGGCAGACGGTTGCGGGCCAAGCGGCTCTACTCTTTAACGGCAGCCTGCTACCAGTCAATATGTTGAGTGCCAATGGTGAGTTGCTGATTGAGCAGTTTCGTATTGCCGGTTTGGGTGGTAACGACACGCTTGGGTTTGTATCCGATAGCGCTACTGCAGCGGGAGTACTCGCTGGTATCAACCTGTTGGGACTCCAAGCACTTGAAACTGCTTTCTTGAGCGAGCGATCCGACGACTTCGTAGGCGTGTTTGACGGCAACAGCGGCGACGACCTATTGCTCGGATCGGATGGACGTGATCGGCTTGATGGTGGCATTGGCAGCGACACCGCCTTCGGTTTTGGAGGCGATGACCGCTTGTGGGGCGATACCGGTGGTGGTTCTACGAATGATCAAGACGTTCTGTACGCGGGCCAAGGCAATGATGACTTAGTTGGCGGCCAGGGCACCAACAAACTCTACGCGTGGAGTTTCGACCCGGCCCCCGACTTGATCGCCCCGCTTCCTGATGGGCTGACCTATGATCAGGGCTTCGGAGTCTTTGTCGATGAATTCGGAGCGCTATTCCATGATGATGGCGACCTAAACGACAACAATATCTTGGACGCGGATGACGACGTCGTCATAGGGCCAATCCGCTTAGCACGGATTCACGAAATTACTGGCCTGAATCGCATGCTGGGCAATGAGCTAGCGGACATGTTGTTCGGCGGTACCACCCTGGACTTCATGTATGGCAATGGCGGCGATGACACTCTCATCCGCAGCGATGGTACAACGTTCGAGTCGGCTGACGGCGGCTTGGCAGGCGACGAGTGGAAGGAGTATGCGAGAGAGTCCGATCAAGTCTGGTACGTCGGCGGGACCAACGCTGCCGACGAAATCAACGTCGATTTCGTAACTGAGCCCGGCTTGCTCACCGATCACCACTTGATCACGCGATTGACAGAAAACAACGGCAACTTCAGCTTTGCTGCTCAAGTGCGACTGGACTTCCAAGCGACCGATGGTGAAGGCAATCCAATTTGGGACTCCGGTGATCTTCAGTTTAAGTTGGATCAACTGCTGGCTGAAGACGATCCAACTCAGCGTGGCGAAGCCCTGTCAGACATCGCCGCAGGTGCCACGGCAATTCCGGAACCTTCCGAACTTCTGGCCAGCTTCATTCCACCGGAAGGTGACTTCCTGGTGATTCTCATTGATGCGCTGGGTGGAAACGACCAGATCACTGTCGGCCCAACCGTTCAGAAGACAGTTTGGGTAGACGCGGGCGCAGGCGATGACGTCGTCACCATTCGTTCGGGGAACGCGATCCTGGTGGATCGAGCGGAGAGTGCACGGGGCAATACCGGTTTGGCCAGTCGCAATGACATTCCCGCACAGTATTTCGATCTTTTCGGTCCCAGCCAAGCTGCCGATGTGGATCCACTCGACCTCGTTGCATTCGATGCAACGGAACTCGATAGCAAGGCCGTCACTTTCACGGGTTTGTCGCTCGACAATCCGGACGACCAGGATTGGTTCGGTTTTCAGTTGACGGAATCGGGCAATGCGGCGGGCAGTATCTCGCTGGCCAGTGGCTCGCCAATCGACAACTTGGAAATGAAGATTTATCTGGCGTCGGACATTGACCCTGCGACTGGGCAATTGTTGGAGGGAGCAACACCAGTCGGCCCTGCCAGCACAACGACGGGAGACGCTTCGCAGATTGCCGACTTGAGTTCGCTAGCTGTGGACGTGCCGTATGTGTTGCAAATTTCGGGAAACCAAATCCCCACGCTCTATGACCTGCGATTTAATTTGAACGGGATCGCAGAGCCAGCCATTGCAGCTTCACCTAGCATTAGCATGTCTCTGCGTAAAGACACGGTGCGCCGCGATGTGATTTTGGGTGGCGATGGCGATGACATTCTGCAAGGTGGTGCTGGCGAAGACTGGGTGTTTGGTAACGCAGGCAACGATGTGTTGACGGGCGGTTCCGATCGCCAATCTAGCGACTTGCTGTTCGGAGGTTCCGGCGACGACACCTTCCAAATCATTCCCGACGCACTGCCGTTGTTGGGCAATCAACCCGACACCAACTTTGATCCAGCCACGGAAACCTTTATTCCGACCTACAGCGACCAATTCATTGGCGGCGATGGCACCGACCGTGTGTTATTCCTGGGCGGCGACACTGATCGTCGGGGATTGCCTGTGCCGGACTACGCGGCCATTCGTTACAACACCGGACTGCACCGCTACGAGTTCACCAGTCTGGTGTGGGACATTGGCGCGCAAGAGTTCGTGACGACAACCGATGCGCTAGGCCGCACGGTCTATGAACAGGAGTACTTCTTCTATCAAACACGCGACGTCGAGCAGACAGAGTTCGACACGCGAGCCGGTGACGACGTGGTTCAAGCGAGTCCGGGCTTCACATTTCAGCCTGTGGCGACCTTCCCAAGTCTGCAGCATCGCTACAGCTTCGACGAAGTTAGCGGCACCGTTCTGACCGATTCGGTTGGCGGAGCTCACGCAACGATTGTCGACCTGAATGATTCCGGACTGGCTAAAGGCGGAGGGGGACACGAATTCGTTTCTGGCCAGTTGCGATTGTATGGAGGCGCCAATGCTACGGCGGACTACGTTGAGCTGCCGGACACCATTCTGGATGGTCTAACCGATGCAACGTTTGAGGTGTGGGCGACCCGCGAAAGCGTAACGCATTGGAGCCGCATTTTTGATTTCGGTGCAGGGACGAGTGAGTTTCTGCTAGCCGCTTGGTCCAACGGTTCCAACGGCATGAGCAATCGAGTGCATTGGGTCGCAGGAGCAAATTCGCTAATTGAAGATCCTTTCAATATTAGCGATGGCCAAGAAGTGCATTTGGCGATCGCGATTGATGAAGGTGGCGGAACCGGCGGCTTGACTCGCGTTACCGCGTTCCAGGACGGTATTGCGGTTGGTTCATTTGATACCAGCAACAAATTGAGCGATCTCACTCCTAGTAACAACTGGCTTGGCCGTTCTAAGTTTGCCGGCGATGCAACAGCCGACGCTTCTTACAACGAATTCCGAATCCACAATCGTACTTTGACTTCAATTGAGCTTGGTCTTAGCAATGCCCTAGGGCCAGATAGCGTTACCAGCGTGGACACTGACGCTGAAGCTTGGGGCATCGACTTAGGAGATTTCGAGCAAGGCGCCCACGAAGCGGCCTTGGCAATCAACTTGGGAGCGGGCAACGATTATGCATTTGGAACTGTACTAGCCGACACGATCATCGGTGGTCCTGGCAACGACACCATCGCGGGCAATGCGGGCAATGATGAAATCGAAGGTGGTGGGGGCAACGACACGTTATTCGGAAACACGCCGGATTCGGCAAGTGCCAGCAACGCCTACCCCGCTTCTCCGACATTGCCGGTGGGCTTCACACCCGGCCAATTTGCATCGGAGCTGTTTTCCTATGAGTTGGCGACTCCGACATTGCCGTTCGACGTCGTTCGCACTGGGGTTGATCTAAACAACACGACCACCACGAACGTGACGATTGAGGCACCCGCCAACCCAGTGGCCTACTATTCGTTTGATAACGCGAGCGACCTGACCGTTGACGACTCTGGATCTGGGAATGCCATTGGAACTGTTACCGGCGTTACGGCGTCCGGATCAGGAGTGTCAGGCGGTGCTGCGGCGTTTGCTGACCAAAGCAGCGTCCTGTTGATTGGAAGCGACGGCCTCAACCTTGGATCCGAATGGACAGCTTCGGCTTGGTTCAAGGGATTGGTCGATAGTCCCTCCTGGAACACCTTATTCCGAGGTTTCAACGGTGACCATCAGATCATCATGAACAATGGGACCACAGAGCTAGGAGTCTATGGTAGCAGTGTCTTCTTTCGAGACAGTGGCCACGATCTCGATCTGGCTGGTTCCGCAGATGTGTGGCAGCAAGTCACCGCAGTGGGTCAGAATGGTCAAACGGATCTGTTCGTCAACGGAGTCTATGTAGGCACCTCTGACTATCAACCGTCCAGCAATTTCTATGCAATTGGGAATCATCAAAGCGGTAATCAACAATTCGCCAGTGAGCTTGACGAAGTTTACCTATACGATCGAGCGATCTCTGGATCGGAGGTTTATGATCTCTATCAATCTGGATTTCAGGACAATCGCCAACTCGAAATAGCTTCTGATTCCGTCGAGGAATCCTTTGGTCTCACTGCTGACGATGACGAGTTCCTATCCCCTTTGGAGTCTGTCGGCGACTTCAATGGAGATGGATTTGACGACTTTGTCAGTCGCGGTCTCACCCAAAGCTACTTGTTCTTTGGGCCGCTCGCGTTGCAAGACGCCGAACCCGTGGCGGACCTAGCAAGTGCGGTGATTGACCATGAAAGTCTGGGGCGAATTGGCCATGGCCGAGGTGATGTCGACGGCAACGGTGTTTCCGATTTAACGTTCACAAGAACGCAAGGAGAGCAAACCGTTGTCACGGTTGTCTTCGGCGGCGATTTCAATAACGCAGACAGTCACGAATTGACCTCTTGGCCAAGTCGATGGGACGAAGCTTTTGTCCAAGGGTCGTTAATCACCACGGGCGCGGACGCCAATGCCAGCGTCATTGAGATCCCCGAAGCGATGCTTTCGCTTCAGGGAACGGTCACTACCCATCTGTTGAATTACACCGGTGATCCGCTGGCGGACGTCTTGGTCATTTCGGACACTTCCGCAAGCACGCCTTCCTTCGAGATCGGCGACTACCTACTCGGCTATGTCTTCTCCGGGCAAGATATCGTGACATCGGTAACCAGTGGCGCGGAGAGCCTTGGTTTTACTGACGCGACCACCACCATTCGCACGGAAGGGCGGGTGGCAGGATTGGAAACCGTCGTTGCGGGCGATTTGAACGGAGATGGACGCGACGAAATTCTCTTTGGCGCCACCGATCTATCCGTTCAACAGATAGGCGGAGTGCAACCTGCGCAAGCCTTCTTTGATCTGCCAATCAACAACGGGCAGTCGCAGAAGATTCGCATTGAATCGGGTTCCCTAGCAGCATCGTTGATCATTTCGGATGATTACAAGAACGCCGATGAGTTCGCGGCATTGATCAACGAAGCGTTGTCTTCGACGGATCTGGCGTCGCACATCGCTGCTGATGTCGTGGGTTTGGAAATCCGTCTGTACTCTCTAGAGTCAGGTGCGGATGTCGAGTTTTCTGCCTCATCAGTTGTTTCAGGTGAGTCGACACAATCGCAGACTTTCAGTCTCGATAATCTTGGTGTGACCTTCGACGCTCGGGTCATTGAAGGAACCGTGTTCCCAGGCTTAGGCAGTTTTTTACTCTCCGCGTCAGGATTATCAGGGTCCATCACAAACATCGAGTTGCAACTCGACGTTTCACACTCGTTCGCATCCGACGTGAGTGCAACTCTCTTCTCACCGTTGAGCACCGAGGTTCTGATCTTGGATGGTGTCGGCGGCAGCGGCGACAATTTCTCGGGGACGGTCTTTCGAGACGACGCGATCGCGCCCATTCGTGCCGGCTCCGCACCCTTTTCGGATCGCCCTTATCGACCAGAAGAGTCGCTGAGCAATTTCGACGGAATTTCTGCCAATGGTTTTTGGGAGTTGCGAGTTGCAGATGACAGCCCTGAGAATCCTGTAACCGTCAACTCCTTCGGCCTGACTTTCACGACGGAAACTCTCGTGCCATTCAAGGGGGTCGGCCAGGTTACCCAGGCCCTTAGCGCGCCGATCGTTTCACCGATGACGACGCCATCAACCTTAGTGCGTTTAGTTCCCGGTAGTCAATTCCAAAGTCTCTCTCCAAGCGCGCTGGGTGATATCAACTCGGACGGTCGCGCAGACGTGTCGCTGGCGTTTGGAAATCGCGTGGAGTTGTATCAGGGTGAAACCGACCTGAGTTCCATGTTCACGGCCCCTTTGCGGACGATTGCAGTCGAGGGTTCCACGGTGACAGCCGGTGACTTTGATGCGAACGGGCTTTCAGACATCGTTGTTGCTGTTCCCACCGGAAGCACTGGCAATGCCGGACTGTATGTCTTCAACGATATCGTTGCCAAATCGACGTCAGACGTACTGGGCATCGAAGACGCGGATTTCATTCTGCCGATCGACACGCTAGCCACAGAAGGCGTCGGCACCCTCACGTTTGATGGGATTGACGACCGTGCCATTCTCCCGTCGGAGGTCCTTCAGGGATTGACCGAGATGACAACCACGTTTTGGACGGATGATCTGCGCATGGGCAATCCACGTGCGAGTATCGTCGGCGGTGGAAAACCCGATGCCTTCTTCTTTGGCTTGAACATTGTTCCACCGAGCATTGGGAGACTGACAGATGAATCAATTCGTACCGACTCGCTCCAGTTCATAATGAACGCGCCTGCTGGATTTATCAGGCTGAACTTCCCGATCGACGAATCAATCGACCTGAACGAAAGGCACCATTTTGCGGTGACGCGTGAGTCAACGGGTCACGTTGAAGTTCGAATGAACGGCATATCCATTGGTCGTCAAAACGCACCGATCATCCCCATCGATCTCGGCTCCAGCACAAACTTGTTGCTCGGCGCAACCCCGTCAAGCGCCTCCTCGTTTGACCCAGACGAAGACGTGATCCTATCTCCAATCGCAACCACATTGGATGAATTCACGGTTTGGAACAGATCGCTAAGTCAACGGGAGATTCTAGGCGTCATCAACGGCGAATTTGAAGAAGATGCTAATGGGCTTGTCGCTTGGTACGACTTTGGTCCCTCGGATGCGCTTCAGCTAACTGATCGCAATGGACAATACCACGGTCGCATTCCATCGAATGCGACGATCGCACCATTGCGGAACACAACCATTAGCCGAAGCTTGTCCGCAGCCGCCGCGGTCGACGTCAACGCCGATGGAATTGACGACTTGGTGTTTTCAAGTCGTCAATCCACGGCAGATGCGTTCTCCCATGTTGCCATCATTAACGGTGCGTACTCGCTTCCAACCGGCCAATTCGAAGTACTTGAAAACTTCTCGGTCGCAGGGAGTGGTTCGTTCATCACTGATAGGGGAACGGGGCGACCTGCCATCTTTGACAATGGAGGATCAGGCTATTCGCTAGGAATCGATGAGCAACAGTACTTCCGATTCACAACGCTCGGTGACGGGAAGGCAGGAAACTCGATTCGCCTACCAGCAGGCGTCTTGAGCGATTTGCTAGATCAACGAGGCGGAGTCATTTCCGTTGGTCGCCGCGCTCATGATCTTCGTGCATCGGAGGCTGGCACATACTATCTGAGAGTGTATCGTGATAACGCAGGACCGATGCCCGAGACGTTTAGCATTGAATTCGCGGCACCGATTCGCGGTCAAACGCACGAGTCAACGACTCACCCCGACCGCGATGTGATCGATGGCGGCGATGGCGATGACGTGATTGCCGGTAACAACGATCTGGACGCGATCTTTGGCGGAAGTGGTGCGGACACGATCACCGCTGAACCTACCGAAGTGCGAGATCTAGGTATCGCCGATGCAACGCTGGGCATTGTTCCCACCAGCGAACTGGTCTCCGGAAATGTTCCCGCGCCGATCGATCCCGTTGTGATCGAATCGGCGTACTCGCCGGTCATATTCTTCGATGACTTTGAGTCCGGCGACTTCGGAAAATGGGCGAGTTCAACGACGGCAACTGTTGATGAGGTTGGGATTAACGAGCCGAGCGGCAGACGATCGGCTCGATTTAATGGTACCCACACTGGAGGTGACCTCGTCCTTTCGCCTGTGCTGGACTTGTCAGATGCAAGATCAGCTCAATTGAAATACTACGTTCAGCAAGGGGGCGGTGGAGATTCGCCCGAGACAAATGACGATCTCTCAGTCGAATACAGCATTGATGGCGGAACGAGCTGGAGCCTTCTACAAAAGCACTTGGGAAGTAGTCAGAACCAGCCCACCTACGGTGTACATACCATTGCCCTCCCTGGACTTGCGCTTTCTTCAAACTTCCAGTTCCGAATTCTAAATATCGGAACTCCATCGACCTCTACCTCCCCGTTGGACGATTGGTTCGTGGACGACGTCTCGGTGGTCGTGCAACGCGGCGTCGAACCGGAACTTCGCGCAGCTGTCGCCCAAGAGTTGGGCATGCCGGTCACCGTAGCTAGGGATGGACGTCCTTTGATCCACGACGACCTCCGCTTGACGGACATCGGAGCGTTGACGGATCTAAGTGTGCCATCGGTGTCCAACTTGAGCGTGCTTCAGCATGCGGTGAATCTGGAAAGTCTCGACGCTAGTCTGCAGAGTGGGCCCGCAGTCGTTACGGCAAGTCATGACACAACGATTTCGGAGTGGCAAAAAGACTCCTATCGTGGTTCGAGTCCACTTGTACTTGCGGGTGCCAATGGTCACCGACACACGGCGTTGCTGCGATTTGATGTCGCCGAAATTGGGCAGGTCACATCCGATGCAACGCTGCGTGTGTTCCTCAACATGACTTCGTCTAGTCGCACGCAAACGATTCAGGTTCGCGAATCGCTTTCAGCTTGGGGCGAAGCATCGACATGGAACACCGTTCCAGGAGGTCCGCCATCGGGTACGATTGGTTCGGAGGTTCTGGACACAAGGACACTTTCCACCGTCGCTGGTGCGGCGGGCAGGTACGTCGAATTTTCGATTCCCCAAGAGTTGCTGCAGCGTTGGATAGACGATCCGACCAACAACAACGGCATCGCGTTAGTCAGTACCACGACTACGTCGGGGCAGGATCTGTCACTGTCCGGTAGCGAGAGTGCCAATCCACCGGTGCTGGAGTTTGACTCAGTGCGTGCCCCACTGAACGAAAGTAGCCTCGTCGCACTCATTCCACGAAGGCTCAGTTCTGGACCACAAGCGGGCGAGTTGTTAGGGACTCCGAAACTAAAGTCGCTTGACTTGAGTGGTCAAACGAACATCACGGATATCTCCGCACTCGCGTCGCTCACCTCGCTGGAAACGCTGCACCTGGACGGAACAGGAATCAACTTGGCAGACGCTTCCACACGCGAGACCCTGGAAAATCTTCCGAACTTGCAGACGCTGACGTTGTCCGCGCTGCTGCTTGACCCCGCGACGAATGTAGCTGTCCAAGAAGGAGACTCGGTCTCTATCCCATTCCAAGCGGTCACCGCACTCGAGTTTGATGGCGTCGATGATCAAGTCGACCTGAATGCAACATTCAGTGATCTAGGCTTCGACGGCGACTTCACCGTTTCCACCTGGGTCCG
>JAGQPR010000019.1:0-10221 GCA_020426625.1 Planctomycetales bacterium | reverse complement strand
CAATGTGGCTGGCCAATCCACAATTCTTTCCGGTGGTGTCAACGCCCCGAATCAGCTCTTGCATCTTCAAGTACGCAGTTCTCGAGCCCGAATCGGATTCTGGGGCGATGACCTCCAAAGCAATGCCACACTGGCGGACAACGAGTGGGTACACCTAACGTTCAAGTATTCGGGGGGCGAACAAGCCATCTACATCAATGGAATACTTGACGCCACCAACACCCCATCGGCCGGACTCATCGGCGATCCAACGGTGATTCTTGGCGATCGTCCCGGAAACCACGGGCCGTTTGATGGTTCCATCGACAACCTGAAGATTTTCCGGCGTGGTCTTTCTAGTGATGAAATCTTGCAGGAGTATTTGGGAACGTTCGCTGCGGATGAAGCAGATGTCAGTGCTGATTTCCGGCTCGACGAAGGTAGCGGATCGACCATTTTCGATCAGAGCGTCAACTCGCGATCAGCAAACATTTCCGGTGCGACTTGGACAACGCACTCGGACGTCGATTGGACTGTGTCTGGCCCAACAAGTGCCAGCGGAACCGGCAGCCCGATTCAATTCAGTCCTGTCGATGACGGAGCCCATTGGGTTCGTCTCCAAGGCAGTTCGTTTCCAGTCTTGGTTGCAAACTCTTCACCTATAATCGACCAGTTGCCTACGTTGTCACTTGCCAATTCGGGCAACGGTCCCAACGAAGGCCAGCAGATTAGCCTTGGTAGCACGACTGTGACGACTGACCTCCGCGTGCCAGTCCTACTCGATGGAAGTCCCGTCGATGAACTGGTTGTGACAGATCTCGGGTTGGCTGACCTGGCAAACAACATCGTGCAGGTATCGATCACCGATCCACAGGGCTCCGTCACTGACCTGAAGCAAACGGCACTTCAGTTCGATGACGATGTGCTGGAGTTGGATAGCAAGGTACTCGATGGCCAGTCCAATCTGACGACTGCGTTTTGGTTGAAGACCAGCAAGTCGGGTAATCAAGCTATCCTTAGCGGAGCGAACGCCAATGGGGCCAGTGAATTCCTCATCGAACTGGCGAGCAGTACGGAACTGCGAGTTTGGACCCATGGTCAAATGGTCACTTTTAGTGGATTGACCGATGTTGCCGACGGCGTCTATCGCCATTTTGTCGTCACTCGCAACGTGGCAACCGGAACTGCCGAGCTATTCATCGACGGTGTCTCGCAGGGCGAACGCACTCTGACCGACGAGTCGCCGCTTGCGATCGACGCAGGTGGGTTGTTTGTCGGGCAAGGACAACAGACGCTGGGTGGAGCTTTCGACCCAGCACTAAAACTAGTCGGTTCCCTCGACGAGTTGGCCATTTGGGGCCGCGTGCTCAACGAAAAGGAAATCCAGTCGGCCATGCAAGGCGACATCGATGCTCGGACATCGAGTTTGCGGATGTGGTTGCCGATGAATGAGGGAACAGGAGAAGTCTTAGTTGATCGCGGGCCGTTAGGACTTGATGCGACTATCAATCGGGCACAACGCTATGACCAAGTAGTTGGCGCAAACGCTCCGATGCTTCGCCTTGCCATGAATGAGCCAAGTGGCTCCACGATTCTCAAGAATACTGGTCAACTGGGCTCGTTTCATAATGCCACTGTCAGCGCTGGCGTCTTTGCTGGTGGCGAAGGGGTTTTGAATCGCGGCCTCGACTTTTCCGGTGGTAGCCACGGAATGCCACTAGGGCAGCCGGTCGATCCTTCTGGCTTCGCAAATGGCGAATCTTATTCCGTAGAGTTCTTCTTTAAGACGCAGAACGCAGGTTTGCACCAAACGCTGTTCGCCGCTCATGACGCTGCAGCCACGAATCATGCCGTCTTGATTGAGCTGCAAGGCGGACGGCTGAGATTCCTACATCGGCTGCCCTTCGACGTATCTGGCGGTACAAATTTGTATACAGCTACGACCTTCCAGGCGGATCAGTGGTACCACATAGTCGCCGTCAACGATTCAGGCACGATGAAGGTCTTCGTGGATGGTGTGCAAGATCCGGTTACGGAGTCAACTTCGGGTCAATTAGATGTCCCCGTCACGGTCACCCTGGGGGCTTTGCTCGCGGGTTCGACCACTCGCAATCTATTTGGTGGAATGGATGAGGTGTCGGTTTATGATTTCGCCTTGACCGAAGCCGACATTCGTGACCGGCGTGATGCTCTCCAGCCTCGGCAGACCGAATGGACCGCTGATGTCCCAGCAACGCTTTCCAACGATTTCACGCTGGTCGACAATGGAGCCTATACGCTAACAGTAACTACTGCCGACGGTGATGGCGGCTTTGATGCAGCCGAGACGACTTTTGAAGTCAACAACGTAGCACCGACGATCAGCACAGGGGCGTCACTCTTGTCGATCAGTGGCGGTGACTTTGTCGGCGAGACTTTCTCCTACAATTCGAGTGCGGCTTCCGATCCTGGTAGCAATGACACACTCACCTACTTGTGGGAAGTCACGAACGACAACGGCGAGCCCGTCAAGTCGGATGATTCAGCCAAATTCTCCTTCGTACCGCAATACCCCGGTCACTACGAAGTCTGGTTGACGGTGACCGATTCCGATGGAGCATCCTCGGCACGGACCTTAATGGATACGCGGACGATCTTGCCAATCGTCACCATTGACCAACGGATACCGGCTAATAGCGAGTTGGCTCCACTTCCTCCAGTTCAAGGTGAAGTCGTTCAGCTTGGTTCGTCCGGTTCCAGTCCGGTTGCTCCTGCAGGGTTGCTACGGGGCACTAACCAAGAAGTGCGCCGCGAGTACTCCTGGACGCTTCAGCGCGATGGAAATGCGGTTGTATTGCCGATTGCTGACCAAGCTGAACTGACGTTCCTGCCCATCGAGACCGGCAGCTACACAGCCACGCTGACCATTCGGGATCGTTTTTATGCCGCTGGGATTGAAACATCATCGTCGGTGAACAGCCCCGTTATACACTCGTCCACGATTGATTTCACTGTAGCTTCCGCTCCAGACATATCGATCTCGAGTCCAGCAGTTGGTCTCGAAGGTGAGACACTGGAATTCAGCCTGCAAGGGCTTCCGAATTTGGATGACGCAGCCACTCGCAGCATTGAGTGGTTCGTCGATGGCGTGTTCGTTCCCGGTGCAACCACCAGCACTTTGCAATTCACTCCCGAGAATGATGGCGGCTACACCATCTCTGCGGAGGTAACGGACTCGCTGCACAGCACCTCATTTGTGCGAGAGGTGGTGGGTGTCAACGTAATCGTTGATAACTCCCGTCCTACTCTGGTTGTCGACAACATTCTTGGCAGCGAGGGCGTCGCCATCGAACTCAGTGGGACCTATGCCGACCTGGGAGTAACCGACACCCACACGGTTACCATCGTCTGGGGCGATGGCTCGTTAAACTCAGAACCGACTGCCGCGGCGGGAGTGTTCACAGCGAGCCACGAATACGCCCAGGACAGTTTGGCCCAACCCGGCGGTGTGTACACGGCTATTGTCACGCTGACTGATAGCGATGGTGACGTACGCATCCAACACGTTTCGGTCCAGATTGACAACACAGCACCTGAAGCGGACGACGATGTGGTTGCCGGAACGGACGAAGCGACCGCTGTTATACTGGCAGAGTCAGAATTGCTTGGCGCTAACAACGCCACCGGCGATACCGACATCGGTAGCCAGGACGTATTGCAGGTTGCTTCCGTTTCCGCAGTTTCAACGCTAGGTGCAAGCGTGACTCTCAACGCGGATCGAAGCATCACCTACGATCCTTCCGCCAGTCTTGAAATCCGCGCCCTGGCCGATGGTGCGAGCACACTTGACAGCTTCACCTATACCATTCGCGATGAGGCGGGTGCCGAGTCGACTGCAACGGTGGTCGTCCCGCTGACCGGCCTAAACGATGCCCCTGTACTCGCGGACGATTCGCTCAGCCTCCTTGCCAGCGATGATACTTCGGGACCGTTGAATGTCGCCATCAACGATCTGGATGTAGATACTGGAACCAATTTGACACTCGCACGTGTCAATGGCTTCAATTCTTCTGACGTCACTGGCAGTTTCGGCACACTCGCCTGGCAGTCGGATGGCACAGTCAGCTACCAGCTTGACCAGCAGAACGCGGTGGTGCGGGCTATGCGACCTTCTGCCGTGGTTTCCGAAGTCTTCACAATTACGATCAACGACGGTTTTGTCGATGTCGACTCTCTGCTGACGATAACCATTGCTGGTGTGAATGATGCACCGACAGCTGTCGATGACGCCTTCAATGCGGCTGCGAATATTGCGTCCAATAGCGACGGTGTTCCCCTACTGAGCAACGACTTTGATGTCGATGTCGGCACAAATCCCGATACAAGTGCACCAGACGTTGACCAGGTCCGGGTCGTGGCTGTCAACAACGCGGAGGCTCGTGTTGGCGTGCGGTTCCAATTGGCTTCGGGAGCCCTTCTCCGAGTCAGCTCCGAAGGCACATACGAGTACGATCCGAACGGCTCGTTCGACTACCTGCCCCTGGGAACTTCGGCGACTGACGAGTTTACTTACACCATTGCTGACGAGGCGGGAGCGGAGAGTACCGCAACAGTTACGATTACAATCGACGGCACCAATGAAGCTCCAACGAGCGTGACACTGACAGGAAATACGGTCCCGGCCAACGCTTCAGTGAATGACATCATCGGCGAACTCTTTACGACGGACGTCGATCAGAGCGATACACATACCTATTCGAACGTCAGAGCGTTCATCGGCAGTACTGCCGTCGCCAATTCCTTTGGTCTTAGCGGCTCGAGCTTGGTTCTCGCGGATCCCGCCAACTTGGTGGCTGACACGACTTACTTTGTTCAACTAACGACCACGGACGCAAACGGGCTCAGCCTAGATCAAGTCTTCGCAGTCCACGTGGGACCGCTACCCGATATCGAAGCTCCGGTGAGTAGTATCAGCACGCTGGATGCCGTCGCAATTGACTTAGTCATTCCCATTACCGTCGGCGGTAGCGACCCGGTGGGTGCCAACGGTGCGACCCCGTCTGGCATCCGGGAATACCAACTCTGGGTTGCCGAGGATACCGGTGCCTTTGAGCTCTTCGCGACCTTACCCGCCAATGAACCGCTTACCACCGAGTTCGTTGCAACAAGCGGGCACAACTACTTCTTCCGAAGCCTTGCGGTCGATGAGGCAGGCAACGTCGAATCCAAAACGGGCTTTGATACTCAAACGATTGTTGGCGACTTCGATGCACCCGACACGCGTGTGGTCTCCGCGGTTCCAAATGCTAGTGGCTTAGTCTCCGTGGAGGTAACCGGAAGCGATACCGGGGGCGGGAGCCTTGTTTTCTTTGACCTTTACGTTTCTGTCGATGGCGGTGTGGCGGAACTGATCGGCTCGGCAAGTGCTGGTGCCGCCAATGGAAATGGGGAGTTCACCGCCTTGCTCAACTACCAAGGACGAAACGACGGTCTCGCTCACAGCTACCGATTCTTCAGCATTGGGCGCGATTCGGCCAGCAATATTGAAGCCGCGCCGAGGCGTTCTCAAGACGTTCTAGTGACAGGCACGTTTGCCGATGCAGGGCTCCAGGCGACAGGGATCGACGTGCAAGCAGGAGCCAAACAACGCTCGTACATACGAGAGCTGGACATCCTCTTCAACTCAGAAGATGGCCTGACAGACCTGCTGGCCGCGGGAAGAGTAGCGTTGGAAAGCTTTGCGTTAGATGCTGACCCAGCGGCTCCCGGTACGGGCTCGCCAGTAACAGATTTCACGGTGGAAAAAGTTGGAACCAGACTCAAGCTAGATTTCGGCCTCGATGGTCTGACCGACAACACGTTCACCGGCGACGGTTTTTATCAAGTCTTGGTGGACGTGGATGGCAACGGTAGCTTCGCCGATGCAGCCGATGCAATATTCGCATTCCATCGCATTCTTGGAGACGCGAATGGAGATGCCATCGTTGACTCGGCAGACGTGGATCTGATCAACAGCCAGATTGGCCAGAGCGGAAGCAACTTGGATGGAGACGTTGACGGCAGCCAAGAGGTGGATGGATTCGACGCGGCTCTAGCCAACTTCAAAAACGGTGTCGCCCTGGCTCCTTGGTTGAAGGAGCGGCTTGATGACTAACTCACTGAGGCAACAGCCCCACGTTGTCCCTTGCCCCCTGTCCCTCGCCCCACTTACTTCAACACTCAATCGATTCGGCACTCAATCGGAAATTCAAGGTTAAGAAAATGAACACAAAGCTCATACTCATCTTCGCTTTCATCCTGATCGTAGGCTCCAGCAACTTTGCTGGACGACGCGCTTATGCGGACCTCATCGTCGACATCCGAGACGCCAAAATGCAAGTAGGTTCGCTGTCGTTTGTGGATGTCTTCGTCACCAATAGCAGCGGTGACATTAACGTCGGAGCCTTCAATCTAAGGTTCAATATTTCTCTTCCTGCTGCCACCACCGACGGAACTCTCGAGTTTCAGCCTACTGCGAACCAACGTAGTTCCGAACGAGGCGATGCAGACTACATCTTTTTTGGAGTAGCCGACCCAGCTAGTTTTTCATCAACTCGCCAGGATGCGACCAGTCGACGGCAACTGGTGCAGGTGGATCAAGTCCAGGATTTTATTAATTTCCCGAACGGCAATAGTGTTGTGATTGGACAGACTGAGAAACTGTTGGCGCGACTCGAAATCGAGCATAACCGTAGCGATGCGACCCCAAGTAACTTCGAAGTCTCACTCGACCCGAGCTCTACATTCTCCATCTTTCGCGATTTCTCTCAGCAGGGAATTCCGGTAGCGCCTCAGTCGTTTGCCACGAGCAACAGCAACGCAGCTAATGGAACCAATTTCACGAACTTCGGTACCGTTAGTGTCAATGCCGTACCGGAGCCATCGGCCACCATGCTGGTAACTCTATCGGGCTTGTTTGCAGCTTTTAGAAGACGAAGGGACTAAGACGAAGTCAAGGAGAGTAGGCGCGATTACGTCAAAACGCTTGCTAGCTCCGACCACATTCTGCAAAGCAAATGGCTTTGAGACTTTCGTCGAACCGAGTGATGCAACATTGAAGCTAGCCCCCCTGATAGTCTGGCCGGTATCAGGGGCCTCGCTGTTGAGCGTTTTTGGGGCTCGCTCAGCGAGATTTGATTGCAGCGAATCGGACGGGTAAGAATTGATTGTCGATGCTTGCTTTTGACCGGTAGAAGGAACTCTATGATGTCGTAACCTTGCCGTCCGTCGCTCGGCCTAAGTTGTTAGGATTCAAGACGGAAGAAATCGAACGCTGCGTGTGGTATGAAAATGAAGGATCCGTCCAGGCTTGCACCTCCTGCTCAACAACAACATTGGCTCTGGCAACTTCGTCCACGTTACTTACCAGTATGGTGGAGAGATCCCCCTAAGAAACTGCCGAAACATTTTCGTTGCCCCACAGACCGAAGCGAGTTTCTCGCAGTTCTCAGACGAGGCGGTTGTACCCTCCGTAAGAGTTCGCAGCTCCCCACCGCCAGCTGCTGTGTCCCCGCTCCTCCCTTGGTGGTTACATACACTTGCAGCTAGTGGTCTAGCCCGAATTATTCATGAGCGACCTGCTGCGGAACCGAAAGTCGGCTTATGACGATTCGGCTTTGCTTACATATCCACCAATATGCTGCGCAGCCAAATCGCCGTAATCCTTGCTCTTGACTCGCCTTACGGCCCCTCGCGACGGTCTTCATGAATAATCCGGGCTAGCGCCGTTGGCTTGGATCGCGATCGATGGTCACAATTAGGATGTGAAAGCGACCGTTCTGTGGGACTTGGACTGCGGGCCATTGCGACATTTTCATTTCGAAGGATGCGGAATACTGGCCCGTAAACGGATCGAACCATTGTAGCTTCATCAAATCACCGCGGTCTCGAGGCGGTCGTAATCCCAGAAAGTCGCACTCTCTTGGGACGTAATACAAGATGAGACCCTCGTTGTCATGCAAACTGAATCCCGCGTTACTCAACTCTTCACCCGCGTTCAGCTTATCGAAATATCGTTCGCATTCTCCGCGTCGAGAGCAAATAGCCAATCTGCTTCGAAAGCAATCGGATAGTAACTTTCGCCATTTTCGTAACTGAATCGCCGATTCGATTCGGTGCTGATCATCACACCGCCACGGCGTTCCTTGGCGGTCGACTGAACACTCAGCTTTCCTTCGAGCCCGTCAAGTTCCGTGATCGAGGACTGAGTCATGTGAGTCCACCGTCCGGTCAGCGGCGGGCTAAATCGAACGACATATCCATTTTGGCTGTCGTAAAATCCATCTACAGACAGCGATCGTCCGGATTCGTGAGTCAACGCCAAATAACGACATCAGTGCGGGCTTGCTTAGCCCTTTCGACGACATCTTCACTGGCCTTCATAAAGGCCGCATGCGTTTTTTGGAAAGGGATTGATCAGTTTGGGCTCTACTACCGATGCTCATTCGTCGGGCTCCGTGAATGACCTGATCGTAGCTTCTTTCTCCTCTGAGCCCACTAGACAGCATGCGAAGGGCTATCCGCTGATTAGTCACTAGCGGGCCTGGTGGGCAATCACACGATCGAGCATTTCGGTTGATTGACTGGCAGATGGTGCGTGACAAATTCCTCATCAAGACCACAACTGAAATAGAACGCTTGGCAGATCTTGGTGTCCTTCAGCCACCAAAAGTATGCGAATCCCATCCTTCAGTGGCCGATAAATGATCACCAAACTATCCACAAGAGTCGAACGTATCCCTTCTCCCAGATCAGGGCGAAGCGTTCCGGACTCGGGGAACTTGGCGACCAAATCGCATTTCGCTTCGATTCGATCGACTACTTGAAGAGCGCGTTGGACGCTTTCGTTTTGGTCGGCGATAAAGAGTGCGATCGCTTCAAGGCTCTCCCTACCAGTTGCAGTCCACTCGATTCTCGACATTACCTAGATGCATCCAAAATCTTAGAACGCAACTTTGAAAAGTCTGCTTCTTCGACCCGACCAGCCAACTCATCCTGTACGGAACGCTTGACGGCTTGCTTGATTTCTTCGTAACCTTCAAGAGAGCTCGCAGCTACGCGAAGAATGGCCGTTACCGCCTCCTGTTCGTTTGCATAGATGCCATTTGCGACGGCATTCCTAATGAAAGGCTGTACGTCTGATGGGATTTCCACGGTCATTTTCGGGCTCGCACTTATATTGATGGATAGCAATTAGATTATACCATGAACAGCGGTAGTTCATCGGGGCTGCTACCACGAGTTCGCAGATGGCGTCGAAAAGTCGTAGCCATTTTCAGTGACGAATCAGTGATCTGGTTGGCAACCCCAAGGCAACGCCGATACAATTCAGGGACAACATCAAAACTCAGCAAGTCATTGAAGCAAAGGAAGATACAACGCGTTTCCACCCCACATGAAACACAGGTGCAACGACCTGTTTCAAGCTTCAGGTCCTAGTGTCCCTTACAGGACGTGGAGGTTCAAATCCTCTCATCCGCACTGGTTTTTCTTGGGTTTGCTCGACTCTGAGCAACTTTGCGACCCCCTCCCAAGCGTCATCAAATTCGATTTTGGGGACAGCATTGAGTTCACATTGGATTGGCATCGCTGGTTCTTTCCGCAACCCTTGCGGAGAATCCAACGCATGGCATCCCTCGAACTCCGAAACGGCAAATATCGCATCGTCTTCCGCTATGGCGGCCAGAAATTCAGCCGTACCCTCATGACCCTCGACCGTCGCGAAGCCAAGCACTCGCTGGCCCGGCTCGAAGACAATCTGCGCAGACTCGAGCTTGGCACGCTGGAACTCGATCCGGCCGCCAACATCGCCTGCGTTTTGCTCTCGTCCGGAGCCCAGATTAGGCGCCCCTCGGTTACCAAGCCGCCTCTCCTGGGCCCACTCCTGGACCAGTATCTTTCCAGCGTGCCTGAAGGATCCCTCGAGCCATCGACATTCCAAATGCTGAATACGCACATTGGGCACTTCAAGCGACTCCAGGTTGGCTGAACCGAGCGATTCCATCGCATCGACTCGACGTATGTACGTAAGACGTATGGAACCGACAAAAGCTTACACCTTATCCCCACTTTTTTCTGAGAAACTCCGCTCGCCAGACTGCTGTGTCCGCTGTGTCCAGTATGGCTGTGGTCCCAGCTGGCCATTGCACTCATCGACATGAATCGGGGCCAAGCTGCGATCGGGCAACGAGGAATTGCGAGCTATCGTGCAATCGGACTTGGCGT
>JAGQPR010000199.1 GCA_020426625.1 Planctomycetales bacterium | reverse complement strand
GAGAACAGATGTGGGCGGTGACAAGTCGCCGCACGCCGCCGCACTCCAAGAGTTTCTGCTACTGGAATGTCTTCGACGGATTGTAGAGTTGTCCGAAAAACAAAACAGCGGGGAAATCACCAAGCGATTTTCCCTTGGTCCTTAATTCAGACTGCCGGAACGTCTTTGCGTCTGAAAACGATCAGCCCAATTAGCCAGAAGGAGAAAGCCATAGCCAGTAGTGTCACCATCGAGGCGACAGGCCAGCTCTCATCACGGACTGTCTCAACCGGCTTAAAGTAGGTCAATAGGCTCAGGAATCGCCACGGTTTCAGCGATTCCAAGAAGGGTTCCAGGAAATTCAAAACAACGGAAACGAAAGTCACGCCGACTACAACACCTACAGCCATGCTGCGGCGTTGCAGCAGCGTACCGATCATGCAGGCCAGAGACCCAACAGCCAGGTTCAGACAACCCAAATTAATCGTGGGCGCTACGAAACGAGATAAAGTTACAACTTCATCGGTGATAAATATCTGCCGACCGACGGCGATGCCAACTAGCGGGCAGGCAGCCAAAACTAATGCTGCGAAGCCCCAAACGCAGCTGGTCGACACAAAAATTTCGGTGCGATTCAATGGAAGTGATAGGAGCATATCGGCTGTACCTTTTTCCATCTCGCCCACGGTAACACGCGTCGCGGTGGCAATCATGACTGACCATATCAGCAGCATCACCACACCGTGTGTAAAGCAAACAGCGAACAATACGTTGATAGAAATATCACCTGAAACTTTGATTCCCAGACTCATTTCAAAGATCTTTTGGATGAATGGGACTCTGGAAACAAAATTGAGCACCTCCGTTCCCATGTGAAGCATTGCCCAGGTAAACATCACCACGAATAGGATGAGTCCTATGGCAGACAATACCAACGAGGTGCCGGTGTCAGCAAAAGTCTTTCTGAAAACGCCCTGGCTAAACATATGATTCATCCTGGACCCGTTTCAGTCCGAAAGACCACGCTGACGGGAGTAATAGGTCATGAAGAGATCATTCAAATCGGGCCTTTCCACAATTAAGTCGGTCACCTGCAAGGGCTGCAACCAACTGAGCAAAGCCTCCATACCTCCGGTCCATGTGCCTTTGATCAATCCAGGGCTACGGCTGCTGATCTGCAATGCTGAGGGCAGTGGATTTGCCTGTAGCAGTGAATTTGCCTGTAACTGCTCCTCGCAGAATGCGAATTCCACGCGGCGCAGCGCTTTGCTTTTGAGCACCTCGATCGATTGCTGCTCGACAATTTCTCCGGAACGCAGGATGATAACTTGATCGCATAGTTGTTCGACTTCATTGAGCGAATGGCTTGAGAAAACCACAGAGCGTCCATCTTGGATGACACTTTTCAGTTCCTCGAACAAGCTCTTCCTAACCAGTGGATCCAAGCCGTTGGTGGGTTCGTCTAGGATCAATAACTGCGGCCGATGCATCAGGGCTTGGATCAGCCCCAGCTTTTGCCTCATTCCCGTGGAATACTTGCGAACGCTCTTGCGGAGATCCAGGTCCAATACATCTGCTAGCCGCAGAATCTCGGCTCTGCAATCCCGGCGTCGGCAGCGCGCCAGAAAATCAAGCGTGGCCCGACCGGTCATGTTGGAATAGAAATGAACATCCCCCGGAAGGTAACCGATCTCATGGCGGATTTGTTTGCCAAAGCGTTCAACCGACTTGCCAAAAACGTGCGCGTCTCCCGACGTCGCGCGTAGCAGTCCTAGCAGGATACGGATGGTGGTTGTCTTTCCCGCGCCGTTTGGTCCTAGGAAACCAACCAATTGCCCCGAACCGATTTCCAGATTCAAGTTATGCAGCACCTCCTGACGGCCGTAGCGCTTACACAGGTTGGCGGTGATTATCACCGACATAGCGTCAAAGACCTTGGGAGAGTAAGCAGTTTACCGCCAGGATTGTAAGCAACCGGGGACTGAGAAAAGTAGACTGACGTCACGGTCTCGGGAGCTTTCATTAACCGCGTTACGGGGAACTCAAGAGTCTCCATTATAGTGAGCGTCCATGAGACAGCGTAGCCTGCGCTTCGGCATATTTGTGCTCGTTGCCACACCAATCATATTCAGGTTACAGGTGCGACAGTGCACTCTCCTTTCAAGTAGAGACGCTCAAGGCAAGCTCGCATTCTCCTCATGCACCGCTATGCGCTGAGACACTGGCTAGCTGCCCATCCTCGGCGGAGTTGACAATCTATCACCCTGATATATCATGCTGTTATGTCGAACATAAAAAAATCCCATTTTGCGATTCTTGGTCTTCTTAGCTGGCAGCCACAATCTGGCTACGACATTAAGAAGCTCGTCGAAGTAGGGTTGTCGCATTTCTGGAATGAGAACTACGGCAACATCTATCCAACTTTGGACGGGTTAGTGCGAGACGGGCTGGCAGTAAAGGAGGCTGGCAACACAAGCGGCAGGCGAACACGAAATGTGTACCGCATTACGCAACAAGGGCAGCAACTGTTCGATGACTGGCTTGCCCAACCAGCTGACTTGCCCATCGTGCGAAATGAATTGTTGCTGAAATTCTTTCTTAGTGGCAGGCTCCCGAACAAGGCCAGTCTAAGAATTGTGCAGAACTATCAGGTGCACCAGCAGGTGATTTTGGAAGACTATCGCCGATCGGCTGCGATTCTTGGGCGAGCCATCGAGACCGGCACGTATCCTCAGGAAGTAATGATGCTGTTGAACAACGACACGCGCCCACTGAACACAAAGCAGAAAGCCAGACAGTGCAAATTCGTATTGCTGACACTGCGTCACGGAATCATGGCTGTCGAAGCTCGGCTCGCCTGGTGTCAAGAAGTCATGCAAGTGCTAACAGAGTGAGGCTATCCATGTCGACCAGAATTGAGCAAATTCGCCCCTTAGCCGAACGCGAGCCGCAGACAGCTGAACTTCCAGGACACCCTCCGCGTCCAAAAGCAGCATTGTTTGACCTTCTGGTGGTTTTTACACCGTTGCTACTTTCGGCGGCGTATTTACTTGTCGTGTCGATCGAATCCCCCGTAACCTTCGTGGCGATAGCCTGGCCTCTAAACTTTTGCACGATGCTTCTGATCGCGTGCCGAATAAGGTCTCGCAACATTTCCTGGCGGGAACTTGGCTGCGGGTGGGGTAGGTGGAATATGCGCACTGCAGCACTAGGGTCGTTGCAATCGCTGATCGTGTTGTTTCTAGCTATGCTTGGATTCGTGGTCGCCGGAGCGGCCGTGATGGTCTTTATAGATCCGCAAGCCGCACCAGATATGAGTCAATACAATTATCTGAGTGGCAATTTGTCGTTGTTCTTGGTCAGTCTGGCAGGGGTGTTGGTTGTTTCCTCTTTCGGCGAGGAGCTTATCTACCGCAGCTTCTTAATCAATCGCTTGGAAGCGCTACTTGGCGGAGCCTCGACGCTAGCAACGTCCACGTCTGTCGCGTGTAGCAGCCTGTGGTTCGGGTTGATTCACTTTCATTGGGGCTGGGTCGGCGTCGTCCAAACCACCGGGATGGGGCTGGCGCTTGGATTGAGCTTCATCCTTCTTAAAAGAAATCTCTGGCCATTGGTTGCAGCTCACGCGACGATGGATACGTTGTTACTATTGCAACTATATCTGGCGCGATAATTTGCGATCTGCTGGGTGGGTTTGCACGCAGTGTGGTTTCATCCGCCGCCATGAGTCGTCATCACGGAGCGGTCAATTGGGTCTTTCGTTGCTTCACCGGATACCAATTCTGAATGCGATCAACGAGTTGCGCAACGATCTCGGGATGTTGGCTGGCGAGATTGTTTTCTTCCGTGGGGTCATCCTGAAGATTGAACAACTGCGGCCCTTTTTCTGTTCTTGGATGAGTGGATCGGTAGCGATTGACCTCGCCATCGTAGGTCAGCAGCAGTTTCCATTGCCCCGAGATGCACCAGCGATACAACAAAGACGCTTCGGGATCATTGATATCAGCGATGTCATGTGCGAAACCTTCGCCAAAAATGGCATCGCGTTGGATGGGCGCTCCGGACTGCAGAGCATCACTCAAATCTAAACCTGGCAATCCAGTTGGTAGGTTGCCGCCAGCCATAGCAACCATGGTGGGAAACAAATCGATGCTGCTGATCAGTTCCGGTCGGTCTTGCGGCTTGAGATGGTTTGGCCAATTGAAGATGATCGGTGTGCGAACGCCACCCTCGTACGGTGTTTGTTTCGAGCGTGGCGCATAACCGTTCGCTTCCGGGTTTTGAATCCAGCCGTTGTCGGTGACGTAAACGATGATTGTATTGTCGCGCACGCCTGACGCATTTAGATGATCTATCAGTTCGCCACAGGTTTCGTCAAACCACTCGCACATGGCGTAGTATTTGGCAATCGTTTCTGGTCGACCTGGCTGTTGGTACTTTTCCAACAGTCGCGCCGGAGGTGTATGGGGTGTATGAGGCAGGAAGGGGGCATACCAAAGAAAAAATGGCGACTTTTGCTCAACAGCCATGTCGATAAAGTCGGTAATTGGTTGCATGCCTTGACGTCCAATTTCCAAACCATCGTCTCCATGACGCCCACCGCGTTCAGGGAAACCGCGCGTCATACCATGCGTGAAGCCACCTCGCGCATAGCTACCTTCCCACCACTTGCCGCTTTGATGGCAAAGGTAACCCTGCTCTAGCAATAAACTGGGTAGCGTCTTGAATCGATCGATATTCGCGATCAGAGCGGCGCGACGCTGTTTGTACAGGTCTGATTCAGCAGCGGCGTACTTGGGCGATGGGTCATTTCCGGTGACACCATGCACATGCGCGTACTGTCCGGTAACTAGGGTCATCAAGGACGGCCGGCACAATGCGGTCGGAACGTAACCACGCCTGAACAGCACGCTCTCTGCTGCTAGTTTATCGAGGTTCGGCGTCTTGATGGCAGCGTGCCCCATGAACCCGTAATCGGTCCACGCTTGGTCATCCGACAGGATTAACACGATATTTGGAGGAGCCGCAACTAGCATTTTGGGCATGCCTATCACAGCGAGCAACAGCAATAATACAGCTTTGAATTGAAGGCAGGGGGTTGGCATGGTGTGACTCGACGATCTCGTGTTTTGTTACTTGTTATTCAGCTAAGATTGTACTTGGGCTAGTGCAGCCTTCTTCAAACCTTTGAGATCTAGTTTGCCCGTTCCTAGAATGGGAATGGATTCGACTTTGTAAAAACTGTCTGCACTGGGCAAATAGATATTGGGTAGACCCATCGCGGCTAACTTTCGCAATATGACGCTTTGGTCCTCGGGCAGATCGGTGTAAAGAACCACGATGCGTTCACCGCGTTTTTCATCAGGTACCGACGAAACGGCAACGCGGATGGTGCCTTCTTCGTCCATGCCGATGATTTCCGACAGTGCTTCTTCGATTTGAATATGTGGCACCATTTCGCCGCCAATCTTGGAAAAGCGACTTAGCCGACCTGTGATTTCGATGAAACCTTCTTCATCAATCAGGGCCATATCGCCGGTTCGATACCATCCGTCATGCATTACCTCGGCGGTTAGGTCGGGGCGCGAGTAATAGCCCTGCATGACATTCGGGCCACGGATCTCCAGCAATCCAGCTTGTCCAACTGGCAACACTTGGTCGGTGTCAGGGCACACAACACGGGCTTGGACACCAGAGATCGGTTTACCTACCTTGCCCTCACACGCCTCACGCTGCCCGGCGATACTCTCGCGGCCAGCAGGACAATTCACCGATACAACCGGACTCAACTCGGTAGTCCCGTAGCCCTCGGCAGGGCGAACGCCAAACTTGTTTTCGAATTCTGCGAACAAGTTTGCTGGCATTTTTTCGGCACCTACGACGACGACTTCCAGCTTCTCAAACTGCTTGGGTTCAATTCTACGCAAGTAACTGCGCAAGAAAGTGGGAGTTGACAGCAGCACAGTTGCACCGTATTGCTCTGCCAGCTTACCGATTGGCCGCGCCTCCAAAGGGCTGTAGTGGTACACTGCCGAACAGGGCAGGCAGAGTGCGGCCCAAATCGTTACGGTGAAACCAAACGAATGGAAGAAAGGTAACACGCCAAGAATGACGTCATCTTCTGAGAGGTGGATTTTTTCATCAATACCGTCCACGTTGGAACATATATTTCCACCTGAGAGGACGACGCCTTTGGGCACGCCAGTCGATCCAGATGTGAAAATGATCGTCAGCGGATCGTCATGTACTTGGTTGGACAGTCCCAGCTTTCGGTGCAGCCCTTCAGCCGTACGAAAGCGACCGTTGATCAAAGCAGATAGCCGATCCCCAATCGTGATCCGCTCGCGGATATCCTCTAGGAAAACCATGGGGCAACCTGGATCCAAGCCCACTTTGTCAATGAACTTTCGGCTGGTAATGACATGCTTCAGGCCAGCTGTTTCACAGCACTTTCCCAGCGCGTCAGACGAAACCGTGTAATTCAAATTGACAGCGACTTTCCCGTCAAAAGCGACCGCCAGATTGGCTGCTACAGCTGGGACGGTGGGTGGCAAAAAGACTCCGACGTTGATTTCGTCTTCGGCAAAGACCGCGCGTTTCAGGTAGCTGCGCAAAGCCAGAGTCCGCACCAAGAGATCCCGACTGGTTAGCTGCACACCAGTCGAGTCGGCGACCTTCATCTTTGTCGGCTGTTGTTTCAGCTGTCGAAGTAATCGAAGCGTGATAACGGGAGAGCGATCGTTGGAGGGCACCTAATTCGACCTTTGATTCGTTCAAGCTATTCGGGGATGAGGGTGAAATGGAAAAGCCTATAATCGCACCTCGCCCAAAGTAAAATTGGAGGCATGTGGCGCTAATGCTTTTGGAACGCCAATCATAGCATGCTAGCTGGATTCCAGAATCGCGTTTACTGCCCTGCAAAGATATTTTACCCGCGCAGCTAGATCAAATCCTGCCGACACGTCCAACAGTTGCTATCATGGGGCGATCAGCAAGGACAGGACATGCCGCAATCCAACGACCCATCGGAACATTGCTCAAGCAGCGAAACTTGGGAGAAAGATCCCGTGTTTCTCCATGCGACCCGCGAAGCTTGGACCGTACTGGCAATATTCGGAGTGTTCGCACTCTATTGCCTGGCCGCTTCCTACTGGAGTTCACCTCTGGCCGATTCGGCGACTGGCCCAGAAGTTTCCATGATCATCGGCATGCCAACATGGATTTTCTGGGGAGTATTCGTACCCTGGGGGGTCGCCAATCTGGTGACTGCTTGGTTTTGTTTCGTTTACATGAAACGCGATTCACTGATCAGCACTGATTGCGAAAACGACTCTGCGGCCGATTGCAAAATTGGGGGCGGGACATGACCAGTGCGCTGTGGATCATCGCTCAGCTGCCGACCACTGGCAACTCTGCGCTGATCGCCTTTGTAATCTACATTATCATCGTCTTGTTCTTGGCCTGGTTGTCCAGTCGATTCATCTCGCAGGGATCCTTTCTTTCCGAGTACTTTCTCGGTGGGCGAAAGCTGGGGGTTTGGACATTTGCGCTCACCTTTGCGGCCACCAGCGCGTCCGGCGGAAGCTTCATAGGATTTCCAGCAATGGTCTACACCCATGGCTGGAGCGTGGGGCTGTGGATCGCCAGCTATATGCTCATGCCGTTGGTTGCCATGGGGCTGCTTGCCAAACGACTCAACCAACTGGCGCGAAAGACCGACGCGATCACCGTTCCAGACTTGTTGCATTCCCGCTTCGAAAGCCCCACCTTCGGTTTAATCTCGACGGTATTGATCGTCTTCTTCTTGACTTGCAATCTAGTGGCACAATTCAAGGGCGGCAGCGTCATACTGTTGACGCTGCTTGCCGACGTGCCGCTTTTCCAAACAGCGGCTGCCTCATTCGCCAGCTTGAGTGCCAGCAGTAACTTGATACCCAGTCAAGTCGATCCGGCCTACGTGTTATGCCTGTTAGTGTTTTCACTGGCAGTGATCGTGTACACGACATATGGCGGCTTTCGCGCCGTCGTTTGGACAGACGTGTTGCAAGGATTCGTAATGGTCGGTGGCATCATCTTTTTGTTACCAATGACGATTTGGGCTGTTGGGGGGCTGTCAGTTGCTACACGCAACATGGCCGATGAGATCCCACCCGAGCAAACCTATGTTCAATTGCAATGGAATGAGCCGGGGACGGAAGAGCCGACATTGACGAAAAACGCGATCGTGTCGATCGACGACCAAGGCCAGCAGCGGATATTTCGACTCACAGAGCCATCACAAATAAATGCAGCTGGGCTGGTCTCACCTGTCCTGACGCGCTCCGAGCAGGAATCGCAAGAAATCGACCCGATGGCAGTCAAGGCCTTGGAATTGTTTGTGCCTGCCGAGCGCATTCGCCATGAATTAGTGCTGACTGGCTTTTCGTTGGTGGCGCCAAGCGGGCCGAAAACCGTGTATCGATTTGGCGCCGGTCAGCGAGGGGGCTACGTGTCGTTGCCTGGTCCGAGCGCTAGCGCCGACGCTGGCTTTCTTCCGCTCTCAGTCGCCATTTCCTTCTTTTGCTTTTGGTGTTTTGCCAGCGCCGGACAACCCAGTAACATGATTCGCTGCATGGCTTTTGAAAACACCACAATTCTGTCGCGAGCGATTTTTACCGTCTCGATTTATTTTTCGCTTATCTACTTTCCTATCGTTTTGATTTTTTGTTGTGCTCGGACGCTGTTACCAGGCTGGGAATCGGATGCCGACCGCATCATGCCTGAGATGGTCGCAACGGTCACCACGATTTATGGCGTACCATGGCTAGCAGGCTTGTTAGTTGCAGCCCCATTTGCTGCCGTCATGTCGACGGTGGATAGTTTCCTGCTGATGATATCCTCGTCGTTTGTCCGGGACATCTACGGGCGTTGGATCAACCCACATCCATCGGAATCACATACCAAGCGGTTGACATACCTGTCGACTTTCGCGGTCGGGCTGGCGGCGATGTTGGCTTCGGTGAATCCACCCAATCTGCTGCAAGCCATCATCGTGTTTACAGGTGCCGGATTTGCTACCAGCTTTTTGTGCCCAGTCGCCTTGGCGATGTATTGGCCACGTTTCAATTCCCAGGGCGCGATCGCGGGCATGCTGGTCGGATTTTTTAGCAATGTTTTGCTTTACGGTATCGGAACCTATCAGACTGGGGAAATATCAGCCTACGAGCCACTGCGATTGTCGCCTTTTCTGGTCGGCTGTTTATCATCCTTGGTGGCCTGCGTTGTGGTGTGTTGGCTGACGCCACCTCCTTCCTCACACATTATCCGCAAGTTTTTTTACCGTGCGGTCAAAGTTTAGTAGGCCAACCAAAGACAGCTTGGCTTTCGGTTGGCTTAGCCAGCTCATATATCGTGCAAGAAGTGCGGTTGCGAAACCACCGCCAGCCACATCGCGAGGGCCGATTGAGCTACCGAAAACGCGAGCTGCTCCGGCCTTGCATGACAGGATCTAATCATGGTCAGAACAATTGTTATGGCAGCTGTCCTTATCGCAATGGCGGTACCATCTTCAGCCGAAGACATGCAAAGCAAACTCAATGCCCAAGTTGAGGCAGCTTGCGCGGACTTACTGTGGCCGGGTATGGTTCGGCTGCCGATTGGTATCACGCCGCAGGAGTCGCTGATCTGGTGCTTGATGGATGAAGAAGCGCTTGACTATCGAACATCGAAAGTACGCGTGGTGATGGTTGGAGAACTCGATGGTTCACCGGAGTCCGTCGCCGACTTTATCGAGACAATTCGCCAACGCCAGCGAGAGGATTCTTTGTTTCGCGACTATTGCGCCGCTTTTATCCCGATTGCTGTGTCATTGGGGCCAACGCAGTCAGTCCCACTTTCATTTCCACCCAAGGGACAAGCTTATGGCAACGGTGACTCGGCCACTGCCGCCTACATTTGGAGGTTTCTCGGTTGGTTTGCTCCTGATGCCGTATTTGAACTAGTTAGTCCGCAGGACGATGTCTGGAAACAAGTGTTCGAGGCCGACGGCAAGGACGTAGCCTGGCCCCAGGATTCGCTCGGCGGAGCCCTGCGCAGGCAGACCGCTGCGGGTTGGGGCGATACATACGCACTTCGCTGGCCAGCCGTTTGGAATCGCGAAGTAACGCTTGAACTAACCAAAGTACTTGAATACTCAGGCTTTTCGAAGATGGATTTTCTGTCAAAGCAAGATCCACTGCTTCCGGGCCCTTTTTCGTCCTGCCGTCGAAACGCCATCGCTAGGCTCAATCGAACTCCCCGGCAAGTTGTGGCTGAGCTGCTCATGCATTATGGCGATCACCTGGACACCGTCATGTATCAGCCAGCGTTAGCGCTGGTGGCGCGCTCACGCTTCGGCGAATTGACCAACGACGCAGCGCCTCTGAAATCCGTGGAAGAGATTGTCGCGCCTTACTACTCGGCCGACAAACCGTCGCTCGGCGATCGCATCTCCGGCAGCCACCTTGCCGGTCATCTCGTCTTCGCCGAACTGGCTCGCATTACCGGGGATCGCCGCTATGTCGAACTAGTCGCTGAGGCAGCTGGCTACGCTTTTGACGAAGAAGGCAAGCCGCGCGAAGCGATGCAGTTCCACAACGAGATGAGTGATGCTGTCTTCATGGCTTGCCCGATTCTGACCGCCGCAGGACGGTTCACCGGTGATCCGAAGTACATCGAAATGGCGCTACGACATCTAGATTTCATGCGAGATCTATGCCTACGAGACGATGGACTATACCGTCACTCGCCATTGAATGAGTCGCCGTGGGGTCGCGGCAATGGGTTTCCCGCTCTTGGATTAGCGCTCGCCCTCACGGATTTGGATGCGGTGCTGGAATCCCCCAGCTTTGATCGCTCAGTCGTAGAGCCAATCCGGGGCGAGATGCTAGCCGCGTTCCGCGCGCACCTTGCCGCGCTCGTCACCTACCAGGATCTTACGGGAACGTGGCATCAGGTGATCGACCATCCTGGCAGCTATCGCGAACTGACAAGTACTTGCATGATTACTTTCGCGATCCTCCGGGGTCTAAGCCAGGGTTGGCTTGACGAAGAGACGTACAGGCCTGTCGCGCTACGGGCTTGGGAAGCGATCAAACTTCGAGTTGGGCCTGACGGGGGACTATTCGATGTCTGCACTGGGACTGGAAAACAGGCATCGTTGCGTCAATACCTCGAACGCCCTGCCATCCTTGGCCTCGACGAACGCGGCGGCGCCATGGCCCTGATGGTCGCAGCCGAGATGCTCGCTAGCGAATCAAGGCAATCAAAAGTTGGTTCGAAGTAACAGGCAAGTTGTGAGCAGGCCTGAGCCAGACCGTATTTCGGTGAGGCTTATGCAACCGCTTCTTGATTTCTTTCGAACCGCAGTTCTGCGGGCGTTTTCTGTTACGAATCCTTGAAGATCCGCCCGCAGCGGGCTTTCCGGGGAATCGACGTCCAGAAAGTCGAGGGTCAAGAATTTGTTCCCTGGCGGGAATGGTGGCGGACAGCCAAACATCTGATTCCGCTCGGCGAGCGGACCTACTTGGGACGACCGCTGCCGCGTTGGCAATTCTACGGCCGCAGGAGTACAATTCTGCATTGAAGGTTGCTTGGTTGGTTGTCTCTGTCGATTGTATTCCTGGTCACGCAGAGTGCGTTTATTCACCTGCGAAGTGAATCGAATCAGCAGCCTGGAGACATTCAGTGTTATTTGTTGGCGAGTTTGCCCAACGAACGCCGGAGAGATTGAACGCATGACAAAAGTATTCGCTGCCATCATTGGCTCGGTGTGTTTGCTGGCCGCTGCTTTGTTCATGATGCGTCGCAATGATCAGCAAGTCTCAGAGGGCAATCGCGAGTCTTCGCTGGTTGTTTTTTGTGCGGCCAGCAATCGAGCTGTGATGGAAGCAGTCAAAGAGGACTACCAAAAGGAATTCGGCGCCGAGTTACAGATTCAATATGGTGGTTCACAAACGCTATTGAGCTCAATCGAAGTTAGTCAGACGGGAGATTTGTATCTGCCAGCCGACGACAGCTATCTCGATATCGCTCGGAGCAGTGGGCTAGTCGCAGAGGTGCTACCTCTGGCCCGCATGCAAGCCGTGGTTGCCGTGCCCAAGGGAAATCCCCAGAATATCAAGAGTTTCGCTGACTTGCTGCGGCCCGAAATCCAGCTGATTCAGGCCAGTCCCGATGCGACGGCGATTGGAAAGGTCACGCGAAAGCTGCTGAGCGAAAGCGGTCAATGGGAACGGCTCGACAAGGCAACCCGCGCTTACCGAACAACCGTTAACGATGTCGCTAACGATGTGTTAATCGGCGCCGCCAATGCTGGCATCGTTTACGATGCAGTTCTTCATACCTATCCGGATCTCGAATTCGTTGAGCTGCCGGAATTACTGCAGGCCAATTCCCAAGTTTCAATAGGTGTGATCGCCTCAACCAAGCGACCGCAGACTGCCTTGCACTTCGCTCGATACTTGGCAGCCAAAGATCGAGGTCTGGTACACTACCGCGCACACGGCTTCAGAATCGAAGAAGGCGATCAATGGAGCGATGTACCTGAGCTAACGTTGTTTGCTGGTTCGATGCTCAGGCCAGCTATTGAAGATACGGTTGCCGCATTCGAAAAGCGTGAAGGTGTCAAAGTCACCACCGTCTACAACGGCTGTGGGATCCTGGTTGGCAACATGAAAACTGGCTCCGTGCCAGATGCCTACTTTGCCTGCGACAATGAGTTCATGTCGCAGGTGGCTGATTTTTTTCCGAAGCCAGTTGCTGTCTCACAAAACCAATTGGTCATACTTGTTCAAAAAGGAAATCCTCTCAACATCTCGACGCTAACGGACTTGACGCGTCAAGGCCTGCGAGTCGGCGTGGGCCACGAGAAACAGTGCGCGATGGGTTGGCTGACGCAAAACACTTTTCGCGAGGGCAAGTTGCAGAACGAGATCAATGCTAACGTGACCGTTCGATCACCGACCGGCGATATGTTGGTGAATCAGATGCGAGCAGGTGCCTTGGACGCGGCGGTGGCCTACCTTAGTAATGCAGCTGGCTCTGCGGAATTCTTGGATGCAATTCCGATCGACGGTCTCGACTGCGCGCTGGCAACCCAGCCATGGGCGATCGCCAAGAATTCGCAGCACACCCAGCTGGCTTCACGGCTATTCAATCAAATATGCTCGGCCGAAAGTCAGCAAATCTTTTCTGCCGAAGGATTCCGTTGGCAATTCTTGGAGGCTAAAGAAACTGCCAGCAATTCTGTGCTCGGTGAAAAATGAGGCGTAAACGATGCTTGCTTAGACGTTGGCATCAAGCAGTACGGACCGTAAGGCACAGGGTTCTTGTCTGAATTGCGGGCCAAATGGCGCCTTGAGATCCCACATGTCGCGCGTTTGATAAAGATATGCCACGCCGCTTAGTTAGGCCCTGGGGAAAAATAACTTGGGCATTCTTCATCTGCCTCTCCCAACCCCAGGTTAGTTAACAGCGCCGCGCAGCAAAA
>JAGQPR010000198.1 GCA_020426625.1 Planctomycetales bacterium | reverse complement strand
AGAATCTCAGGGCCGTGGGCGTAGCTGGTTGGAGCCGCACGATGTCGCTACACGAGATGGACAAAGAGTTGTTACCAGCTTTTCAGCGTCTCAAGGAACTCAAGCCAAGCTTTGTACACTACAAGACCTGCTCCACGTGTGATTCCTCTCCGAATATTGGCAGTATCGGGCGAGCAATGGAGCTTGGGAAACAAGTTTTTGGCGACGACTGGATCCCAATCTTGATTGCGGCACCCCATCTGGGACGTTATCAGGCTTTCGGAAACCTGTTCGCGCGTTCAGGTTTAGATTCTGAGCCCTATCGGCTTGACCGGCACCCGACAATGCGCTGCCATCCCATCACTCCGATGCAAGAAGCTGACATACGGGAGCACCTGCAATTGCAAACGCCACTCTCCATGGGGCTATGCGATTGCCTGCAAATAGACCAGCAAGATACAGCAGATTTTCATGCCAGCTCGGATGCCATACTCTTCGACGCTATTTACCAACGCCATTTGCCATCGATTGGTCGGATTGTCCAATCGACAAGCCAGCTGGAAGCGCCAAGGTTTCTAATCGGATCTTCGGGAGTGGAGAGCGCGCTGATCACGGCTTGGGAGGAAACGGGACGGCTCGAACAGATGCGATCACATGCACCTGGACGCCCTCAATTCGGGGCCGTCGAACAGTTGTTAGTTGTTACCGGCAGTTGCTCGCCTGTGAACGATCGCCAGATTGGATGGGCTGAGCAGAATGGATTCGATACAATCGCGTTGAGACCCGATGTTTTGGTCCACCCAGATACAAGCAGTGTGGAAATTGAATCCATCGTTCAACAAGCCCTGACGATTCTAGAAAATGGTGCCAACCTAATCCTACATACGGCACGTGGCCCAGCGGACCCTCGCGTCAAGAGTACCGCTGCTGCACTTCGGGAGCTTGGTTTTGACGAGCTGTCGGTCCGCCTGCACAGTGGCAGACTACTGGGACCCAAGCTCGGAAGCATTTTGGGGAAAGTACTGATGAAACATAGCCTAACACGAGTCGGCATTGCTGGTGGCGACACTTCGGGTTACGTCGCACGGCAATTGGGCATCGAAGCGCTCGAGGCCATTGCACCGGTCGCACCGGGTTCTCCGCTTTGTCGCGTCAGTTCACAAAACACATTCAATGGCATGGAGATCATCTTCAAGGGTGGACAAGTCGGCAGAGACGACGTTTGGGGTACTATGTTGCGAGGTAATGTTGCAGATGGACCAAGGAACTTGTGGTGCATTGAACCCAAAGATTTCGCTGAACGCCGGTAGGCAAACCAGTTGTTCCCAGGGCTCTGTCTGGAAACGCACTGTCTTCGAGGCTCCGTCTTCGCATGTTTTGTCGATTCCCCCATCGCGGCTGACCGAAACTGCAGGTAGAACCTGCAAAATACTGGATTCCCAGGCGGAGCCTGGGAACCAGATAAATGAATCAAGAGGACAGGATGTTCACCGCGATACACAAGAACAACAAATAAATCTTGGAGATTTGAATGACGCAAATTGCAATCATCGGTGCTGGCGGCAAAATGGGCTGTCGCTTGACGGACAACTTGGTCAAGAGCGGCAGCAAGCATGACTTGATGTTAGTCGAAGTTAGTAGCGCGGGGCGGGCACAGATTGAGCAACGTGGACGGTCAGTGGTCGACGAAGCCATGGTTTACGATCGGGCGGAAGTGGTTATTCTCGCTCTACCAGATCGAATCCTAGGATCGGTCGCCGCGCAGATCGTCCCCAAGCTGCAGCCAAGTACTATAGTTATGGCACTCGATCCAGCTGCCGCTTGTGCTGGCGAATTGCCCGAGCGAGAGGATATCTCGTATTTCGTGACGCATCCCTGCCATCCGAATGTTTTCGATCATTTTGAAACGCAGGAGGAACGCGATGATTTTTTCGGTGGCGTGCACGCCAGGCAAGCGATCGTATGTGCTCTAATGCAGGGCCCCGAAGAACATTATGCGATTGGCGAAAACTTAGCGAGGGAGTTTTATGCACCGGTGACACGCAGCCACCGGATCACCGTCGAGCAAATGGCAATCCTGGAACCCACGATGGCGGAGACATGCGGCATTGCACTGATCAAGGCGTTGCGTGAGGCGATGGAAGAAGCCGTGCGACGCGGCGTTCCGAGGGCTGCAGCGGAGGACTTTATGTACGGACACATCAAAGTCGAGCTGGGCATTGCGTTTGGCTTAGCTCCGTTTCCCTTCAGCGATGGGGCGATCGTCATATCAGAGCATGGAAAGAATCAGATTCTACAGCCAGATTGGTTGAATGTTTTTGAGCCGGAAAACGTTAAGAAGCAAACGCAGATCATTGTTTCAGGTAGTAAGTGATTGGCCATGGATTTTCAGACAAAACTAATTGCACAAGAAGGCACAGGCATGAACTTGCGAAACCTAATTCTGTTTCTCTCGGCAGCATGCGTTCTGCCGATAGTGGGCTGCACCGGCTCGAAATCGGGTAGCGCGGCCAAGCAGGGAACCGTTGGCATCGCCTTCGAAACACTACAAACAGAGTACTGGGTTGCGGGATTTGATGCCATCAAAGAAGAACTGGAGAAACGCGATTTCGCCGTATTGGAAGCCATCGCTGACGGAGACCCAAATCGGCAATTGCAGCAAGTGAAGAATTTCATCACGCGGCGTGTCGACGGAATCGTGCTTGTTCCCAAAGACGCGAACTCTTGCATTCCCGCCATTCGCGCAGCCAACGAAGCAGGTATTCCCATTGTATTATTCAATCGGCCTGCAGCAGCGGAGGCTGATGTCCAATCGGTTGCTGTTCAGGCGGATAATTACAAGATATCGTTGGAAACGGTTGGCTTCATGATCGAACAAGCTCGCAAAACAGGAACCAAACATAAAGCAATGATCGTCATGGGAGACTTAGGTGACATCAACGCTATTGGTCGACGCGATGGTTTTGATGCTGCTGTGAAAGGCAACGAAGATGTCATTGACGTCGTCGCGCGTGTTCCCTCTGAATGGAATCAAGAAAAGGCCCAAGCTGGCGTGGTGAACGCACTCCAGGCCAATCCGGACATCAGCTTTCTGTTTACTTCATCGGACTTTTTACTACCTTCGATCGTTTCCGCTCTCAAGTCGAGTGGCAAGTACGAGAAGATAGGACAGCCTGGTCACGTAATTCTGGGCGGTTTTGATGGCGACGCGACGGCGTACCAGATGCTCAAGGACGGCTATTTGGATGCAACCGGCGTGCAGGATGTCTACTTCGAAGCCCAAGCGTCTGTGCAAGCTCTGTTAGATTTGATGGCCGGAAAAGAAGTTGAACCACTGATCCATGATCCAGGCTTTGTAATTCATCAAGGCAACGAAGCGGAGATGGCCGATCGAACCTGGGGCGCCAAACTTGTGAACTCGCAAGAGTAAGCACCAACGCAAAAGTTTCCTAGTATTTGAACGACCGTGGCAAATGCCAATGCGGCTAATTTTGCGGAAATACTTCTGCGTGCATGCCTAACTTTCGCTTTAACCTAACCCGTTCGACCGTGCTGTCTTGGTTAGACAGTTCGAATAGCAAAGCCGCCACTCTCCACAACGAAAAACAACCCGCAGCATGCGATATCTGCTAGTAGCAAGAAGTCTTCTGCGATCCGGTTGGCTTACTTGTATTTTGTGCATGTTGTACGCGCTCATCATGGCGATGCTCGCCCCCGGTTTCGCTAGCATCGAGAACTTTAGTAATGTCCTCGTGGCGATGCTGCCTCTGATGATCGTAGCTACGGGGCAAACGGCAGTACTAATCACTGCAGGAATCGATCTGTCCGTAACTTCGGTGATTGCGTTGACGAGCGTCGCTGGAGCGTCATTGGTTAGCGGAGACACAAGCCCCCTGTCGGGCAGTGCCCTAGCAACTCCCATAGCGATTTTAGCAATGCTCGCCACAGGAGCTTTGGTCGGCATGATCAACGGCAGCTGTGTTGCTTGGCTGCGCATGCCCGCTTTCGTCGTTACGCTGACGATGATGATGTTCGCCAGCGGCTTCGCCGTTTGGACCACTCAGAGCCAATCGTACAGCGAATTGCCAGCGAGCCTGTTGTTTTTGGGAAAGAACGGTTGGGCCTCAGGTACTGTAGCTTTGCTGGTAGCATTTTCAGTGCATTTCATGTTGCATCGAACGCGACTTGGAACAAGCTTGTTTGCGATCGGACACAATCCTGAGACGGCCCTGGTCTCTGGCGTGCGTGTTCAATGGGCCATAGTAATCGCCTACGTTATATGTGGATGTTGCGCTGCAGTGGCCTCCGTGCTAATCCTAGGTCAATTGGAAACCGGGTCGCCGGTTCAGTGGGAGAATAATCTTCTGGATGTCGTGGGAGCGACTGTAATTGGTGGCACCAGCTTGTATGGCGGTCGGGGAAGCGTGTTATGGACATTCTTCGGTGTGTTGTTACTGACATTGATCGACAACAGCCTCAACCTGATGAACCTCTCGCATTTCTCAATCATGATGATCAAGGGCTGCGTCATCTTGCTGGCGGCGTTTTTGGATACGCTTCGCCATCGCGAGGAAGACCGATGAACGTACCGCTATTGCAGGTAGAACAGATTGGCAAGATTTTCCACGGAATTCCGGTGCTCACGGATGTTCATCTTCAGTTGTCCGCAGGCAGCACGATGGGAATCGTCGGCGAGAACGGTGCGGGCAAGTCGACGCTGATGAATATCATTGGCGGTAATCTAACACCGGATTCAGGTCGCATGCAGCTTGCCGGAGACAACTACGCTCCGCGCACGCCACGCGATGCCGAGTCTGCAGGTGTGGCATTCATTCACCAAGAGCTCAACCTGTTCCCGAACCTAACGATTGCCGACAACCTGTTCCTGACCGGTTATCCGCGTACGACACTGTCGAAATTTATGCTGCCGCGAATCGACCAGCGTCAACTGCTATTGCAATCCGCGTGCTTGCTCGAACTGGTTGGATTGAGTGTGTCGCCCAAACAACGTGTCGAGACGCTTTCTGCTGGCGAGCGTCAATTGGTCGAAATAGCAAAAGCACTCCAGCTGAAACCGCGTTTGATCATCTTGGACGAGCCGACTACCTCGCTATCATTCAAAGAACGGCTGCGGCTTTTTTCTTTGTTGGATAGGCTGAGCAACGACGGCATTGCCATGCTCTATATCTCGCATGCGTTGGCCGACGTGCGGCGACTGTGCGACGCGATACTGGTCCTGCGCGATGGCAAAGTCGTTGGGCAGGGAGCGGTCGAAGAATTCAACAACGATCGCCTGGTCTCACTCATGGTCGGCCGTGAATCGACTCAACAGTTCCCGCAGCGCAGCAGTCAACCCTCCCGCGAAATTGCGTTGCAAGTGGAGAATGTCAGCCAACCTGGGACCGTGAAAGACATCACTTTTTCTCTTCGTCACGGAGAAGTTCTTGGACTATCTGGCCTAATGGGCAGTGGGCGCACCGAGCTGGCCCGCATCTTGTTCGGTCTGGAGCCCATGTCCTCAGGTCAAATCAAGTTACATGGTGAGCATGTTTCCCATCTTTCCGTGGCGCGAAGAATCGAAAAGGGGATGGCGATGCTCACGGAGAGCCGGCGCGACGATGGCCTGTGCATGCACGCTTCGGTAGAAAGCAACATGAGCCTGGTTGTCGAACCCAAGTTCTCGCGTGGACCGTTGGGGATCTTAAGCAAGGCCAGGCTGGCGGCCGAACTCCGGCAAATGAAGGGCAAGATTCAGCTGGACCGCAATGCACAACTGAAAAGCCCAGTGCAGACGCTCAGCGGAGGGAACCAGCAAAAGGTCGTCTTGGCCAAGTGGCTACTCAATCAGCCTAAGCTCTTCATCCTGGATGAGCCAACGCGCGGGATCGACGTGGGAGCCAAATTCGAAATCTATGCATTAATTGATCAATTGGCTGCCAGTGGAGCTTCAATCCTGTTTATTTCCTCCGAGCTCGAAGAACTGGTCGGAGTCTGCGATCGGATTCTGGTGATGAGGCAAGGTGAATTGAAAGACGAATTGGATCGAAGCGAATTCGACGTAGATCGTATTATGCATGCATCACTGCAGGCCAACCAAGAGAATAGCGCATGATGAAAAACAACAAGTTTTGGGCTATGCTGCTCAACCGAACACCAGCGATCCTGCTGTTGGCGGTAGTTGCGATTTTCGGCAGCATCTCAGGAAGGTTTTTCGAACCTCAGAACTTCTTAAACATCCTAGTTCAGTCGAGCGCTTTGGCGATTGCAGCTACGGGTATGACCGTTGTGCTTCTAACTGCTGGCGTGGATCTCAGTGTTGGCAGTCTCATGTTTGTTGCTGTCGCGCTGGCTGGAAAAATGATTGCCAATGACCAACCTGTTTGGCTGTCATTTGCGGTAGCATTCATGGTTGGTCTGGCAGGAGGTGCGCTCAACGCGCTGCTGATCACTCGATTTCGAATCGTCGCTTTCATAGCAACTCTGGCAACCTTATTTATCGGTCGCGGATTTGGCTTATGGTTGACTAACACGCGTGCCATGAACATGCCCGATGCGGTAACTGCGCTAGGAGCATCGCGTTGCTGCGGAATTCCGACCCCGATCGTGGTAATGCTACTTGTCACCGTTACCATCCATTGGTTCTTAGTTCGCACGCCGTGGGGTCGGCAGGTCTATGCCGTCGGCAATGATCCCGACGCGGCGCAGAAGGCTGGCCTCCGGGTTCAACCCATACTGTTTGCGGCTTACGTCATATGCGGCGCCTGTGCCGCGATTAGTGGCTTGATCGCTCTTACGCAAACCGGCGCGGTCTCGCCCAGCTTTGGTCAACAAAAGGAGTTTGCAGCCATCGCGGCAGCTGTCTTAGGTGGCACTAGTTTATTTGGTGGACGTGGCAACGTCCTGCCGGGCACACTATTCGGTGCTATCCTTTTTCAGACTATTGAGAATGGCCTGGTAATCATTAACGCGGATCCCTACCTATACCCAATGGTTCTCAGCGCGGTTATTTTCTTGGCAGTTTTTTTGGATACCAGTCGGCAACATCTTGTCGCTAATCTTTCCCGCCGTACGCTGCAGTCCGTTGCTTGAGATACCGATTTCGCATGGACTCGGTTGATACAAGAAAGTAGCGTCGGCATCTTGCTTGCGTTGAGCGTCTTCCTTTGAAATTGAAGCGCTGTAAGCTTATCGCATAAAATAAGGGTTCCGTAGTCTCGATTTCTGTCTCAATGCGACTCGATTTGATGAACAATGCCGATATAGCACATGTCTTTGAAGAAATGGCGGATCTGCTGGAGCTGCGAGGGGAAAACGCTTTCCGCGTTCGCGCTTACCGCAACGGCGCCAAAGCCATTCTGGATCTCAGCGAACAAGTTGCCGATATCCTCGCAGACAAAACACAGGATCTCAAGTCGCTGCCAGGCATCGGCGCGACGCTGGTCGACAAGTGCCAGATTCTCGTCGCTACCGGCAAACTACCACAGTTGGAAAAACTGAAGGAAGAGACACCGCCCGTCCTACTGAAGATGACTCGAATTCCAGGTTTGGGTGCCAAAAAGGCGATGGCTCTGCAGCAGGCATTGCAACTGGAATCACTGGAACAACTGCGGCAAGCGTGCCTGGATGGGCGAGTGCGTCACTTGAAAGGATTTGCCGCCAAGACCGAACAGATCATCTTGGCAGGTTTGGAAATTGCCGAGGCAGCGTCTAGGCGACTACGGATAGACCAGGCGGATCATCTGGTCAATCGTCTGCAGGCGCACTTGGCTGCTATCGAGTCGATTGAACAATTGGAGTTTGCCGGTAGCTATCGCCGAGGTAAAGAAACGGTAGGCGACGTCGATATTCTTGTCGTTAGCCAGCAGCCGATGCAAGTCATGGATCGGCTGGAGGGATTTCCGGCGCGAGTGAGCACCATCGCCCGTGGGGATACGAAGATGTCCATACGCGTTGACGACCAGTTTCAAGTTGACTTGAGGGTTGTCCCCCGGGAAAGTTTCGGGGCGGCCTTGCAATATTTCACCGGATCAAAAGAGCACAATGTGGCCGTGCGCTCGCGCGCCAGAAAGATGGGATTGACGTTAAACGAATATGGGGTCGCCAGAATTGATTCGCCTGCGGAATACATCGCCGGCGCAACGGAGGAAGAGGTCTATGGGACACTCGGTTTGCAATGGATTGCACCTGAGCTTCGTGAGGGACGGCACGAAATTGAGTGGGCCGAGTCCGATGGAGAGCCGCCGCTAATTCAAGCATGCGATATCGTGGCTGATTTGCACATGCATACGACGGCCAGTGATGGCGAGAATTCTATTGCGGAGATGGTCGAGGCAGCGCGGGCAAGAGGATTGAAGTACATCGCCATCACAGACCACTCAAAACGAGTTAGCATGGCGCGAGGATTGGATGAATCTCGACTGCTTGCTCAGTGGGCCGAAATTGACCAATTCAACCAGCAGCGCGATGACGGCTTTCGAGTCCTGAAAGGGATCGAATGTGACATTCTGGAAGCGGGCCCGATGGATCTGGCTGACGAAGTGCTAGCCCAAGCCGACTGGGTCATTGGCAGCGTACACTATGGACAAAAACAGTCAAAGCAACAAATCACTGACCGCATTCTAGGCGCTTTGTGCAATCCCCACGTGGACTTGATTGCACATCCGACGGGCCGGCTAATTGGGGCGCGGCCAGCCTATGAAGTTGATCTGGAAGCTGTATTTCAGTGCGCCGTAGAACAACGCAAATTCCTAGAGTTGAACGCAGCGCCCAAGCGATTGGACTTGTGCGAGCAACACCTGCAGGCAGCAGCACGCCTGAATATCCCCATCTGCATCAACACCGACGCTCATTCAGTGGAGGGGATGAATGTGCTGCACTATGGGATAGTCCAGGCCCGCCGAGCAGGCTTGGAAAAATCGAACATCGTCAATACTTGGTCTTTGGATCAGTTATTGCAGTGGCTGAGGCATTGAGGGAATCAAGATCATGATAGCCTACCAACCAACCGCAATCGATCGAAGCGCCGCAAACGCGTTAGACATCACCTGGAGCGATGGACTGCGGCTAAGGTACGACGCCGCCAAGCTTCGATCTGCCTGTCCTTGTGCAACGTGCCGCGAAAAGAAATCCGCAAGCGATAAGCCAAAGAAACCAATGAGTCTGCCTGTACTCAGCTTGGCTGAGGCACAGCCGCTAGGCGTCAGCAGTATGCAGCCGATCGGCAACTACGCCTACAACATAGTTTTCTCCGATGGGCATGACTCAGGGATTTTTACTTTCGAGTTTCTGCGTGAGCTGGGTTCACCGCAGAACAATGATTAAAGCGTTAGCTCTTGCGGGTCTGCAATTTCCGAATCAAATGTGGGTGGCGTTGGGGCGGTTGGCGGCTCCACAGACGGCTGAGTTGAAGTGGGCGCTACTTTGATCGATCCGTTTGAAGTGGTTATCTGAAATTGCACTGGGGATGCGGCTTCGTTGCCAATGATGACGTTCAAGTCGCGTTTACCTTTACTGACGACCTTTTGTTGAGGCATCTCACTGCCGATGGAACCATTAGATGTGTGGGCTGTCAAGTTTACCGAGCATTCAATCGGCAGTCGGACGGTTACAGCTCCGTTGCTGGTCTTGATCGAGCTGTCGGCATCGATCTGGACCATATCTACTTCGATTCTCCCATTGCTCGACTGCGCATTGATCGAGCCGGCGCACTGTTCCAGTTGTATAGCACCATTGCTGGTACGGGCGTCAATGGATCCAGCAACACTCTTGAGTGCAATCTTGCCATTGCTGGTTTCAATATGAACGGAGCTTCGTGTGCCAGCCACGTTGATAGCTCCATTGCTAGATCGCAATTTCAGCTCACAATTGGACGGAACTTTCAAGTGGTAGCTAATGCTGCCAGACCAGTTGTTTTTTGGACGAACAGCTTTTATGACCAACTTTCCATCGGTCGCGGAAATGTCCGTGTCCATGGCTTGGCACAAAGCATCAGCCTCTTCCTGCGTGCTGCCGTAGGCTTTGTAGGTTACTTCCATGTCGACAAAGGGAAGATCGTGGGGCTCCACCTCTACTTGTCCATTCGCAGTGGCAAGCTCTAGGGACGTGAGGGGGCTGGTTTCCAACTGTTGGGAAACCGTTCTGGAAACGCCAACCAGCGGCACGCCACAGCCGCTCGCAATGAGTAGCAGAGAACAGGATAAGCATCCAATCAGTTTTTCCAGCATTACTTCTCTCGTTTTGATTTAATTGTTGCAGACGATTTCAGTCCCAACCAGCGTTACCAAGGCGGACAATAATCAAGGGGCAATTGAGATTCCTCAGCCAAGAATCGGTTTCTGTGACATTCGCAGACCTCGCAACAATCTTGAATCTTGCCCCCTGAATAGTCAATTTTTTTGACACTTCTCGCTAATCGCACCAAAACTGTTGTCCAATGACCCCACATATCGTAGCTTAGGGTCGTAGTCTAGGCATCCTGCGCATGCTGCTTGGGATCTACTTCACCGCTTGCTGTTTTCGTTTCCGCAGGCTGGAAGAGCTGGAAGGTTTGGCTACGGCGAGGCTGTAGAAAGTCGAGTGCCATGGTCAAACTGGGTGGATTGGGTCGAACGCGGGGATCTTTGAATTCTTCTGTTGCATTCTCGGCGGCAATGCTCCTTTATGAAGAGGATCACTCTCATCTGATCACCCTTCAGGAAAAGGCACTTGCAATGCTCAATCGAAGTCGGTTTTACTTGGCGGTGTCAGCACTAGCTGTTTTGATGGTCACCCCTGTTTTCGCACAGCGAGGCGGTGGTAGTGGTGGTGGACGAGGCGGAGCCGCGATGGGAGGTGGTGGTGGATGCCAAAGCGCTACGGGCACGGGTGCTAATGCATTGAGTTCCACGCCTGCAATTAGCCCTAACACGCTCAATGCCGCTCTCATGGCCAACTCGCAAGGTTTTGCGGCTGGAGGCAACCCCATGGTGGCGATGCAGCAAATGGCTATGCAATACCAAATGATGCAGCGACAAATGTTAGTCATGCAACGAGAAATTCTGCGTTTGCAGAATCAGAACCGACAATTGATGGCCGAACTGCAGCAGCTCGATCCGCTCAGCGCATCGAAAGTTGTCGATCTCACAGTGGCGGATGCCTCCAAGCTGGTTTCAATTAACGAGAACCGTCAGCCAATAGGTGCCGCCAAGCGCTAAGTCGTTGCTGGTGATTGGCCAGCTCATATTTTGGCCAGTGTTTATTTACCATCTAAACAGATTATTGGCAGTCGATTACAAGGAGCAATCAATTGACGTCAAGGAAACAACTTAGCTTTGGATTCGAGTCCCTAGAAGCCCGGCGCGTATTGGCAGCCAGTCTGGGGTGGGACGGGCCCGGAGCTGGCAGTGCCGAGTTGACCTACTACATCGGTAATTCGCCAAGTTCTCTCAGTCAAGCTCAAGTGACTTCGGCGATCGAGACGGCGTTGCAAGCTTGGTCCAATGTAGTTGACGTCAATTTCACGCAGACACGCCAGCCTGGCTTGCGTGATTCACTTGACTTCACTTTCCAACGCATCGATGGTGCGGGTGGCGTTCTTGCGCAGGCCTACTACCCCGATGACATCAATTCGGCTCGCATCGCTGGCGACGTTCAATTTGATTCTTCCGAGCGTTGGGAAGTCGGCAATGCATTGGGCAGTGCAGCATTCGATCTGGTCGCAGTCGCCGTTCACGAAATCGGCCATGCACTGGGGCTGGATCATATTCTCGAAGCGGGGTCAATCCTGCTACCGTCGATCTCCCCCAGCCAGTCGTTTGCTGGATTGTCCAGTGAGGACATCACAGCCATCCAGTCTCTGTATGCAGCGGCTGACACGAGCACCACCAATACCGGCTCAACAGACTCGGTCGCTCAGGAAACGCCGCTTCTCACTGAGAATCTGGGGGGGTCAGAAACTGGAACTCGTAATCCTTGGGGGCGATTCCGCTGGTCGGTCGGATTTGGAGCTTGGTGGCGCACATCAGGTCGCATCGAAGCGGGTACACCCCAAATGCATAATTTCTCGATTCCCACTGATGTCAATGGCGACCTGTTCACTTCGCCATTGGACGTCCTGCTGGTTGTCAACACGCTCAACAACGACTCGGGATCGAGTGAGTTCATGTGTGACACCAATGACGACGGCTCAGTCTCACCCATCGATGCATTAATCATTGTCAATACGCTCAACCAGGCCAGTAATGCAGATACGGGCAGCGAGTCAACGGAAGCGGGCGACGGCACGGATTCAGTTGCAACTGACCTGGATCAATCACTCAGCGACGGTAATCAGTCGGGAGAATCAGGTGAAGATGCCGATCCGTCCGGCACTGACGGCGCGTCGATGAACACTGCCGATACTGACACTTCTAGCTCAGACTCTGATGGCGGAGATATCGACGATACTGGAGACGGCAGCACCGATTCTGATGGCGAAGATGAAAGGCTAGACGATACTGGTGACGATACTGAGGAAACCGATGAAGACGATTGTGAACACGACGATAGTCTCGATTCGAGTGCGAGAGGCATTGAGCATGGTGAACACGGTGGGCATCTGCTGAGAGGTCTCGGCCCCCTACTTGGCGGCCATATCGATCGGGCGATACAGACGTTGTTTGACGAATTTGACGCTGATGCCGATGGTGGCTTGACTGAGTCGGAGGTACCAGCATTTGTATGGCAGCGGTTGCTTGACAAAGGGCTGGATACCAACGCAGACTCGACGATCACCTTGGAGGAAATCGAAGCCTTTGGCATCGCTAAAAGGCAGGAGCGATTCAACGAATTGGATGTGAATGAGGACGGCATTTTGGATTCTGACGAACTGTCCAAGCTCGCATGGAATCGCCTGCAAAATGCTGATCGAGATGGCGATGGCGGCTTATCGTTCGCTGAGCTGGAAGCGTTCCGTCAGTTGAGTCGCTTTGAGCGATTGGATGCAAACCTAGACGGTGAAATCACTGAAAGCGAGGTCTCGGCTTTTCTGTGGACGAGACTGGTGATGTTCGATGCGGACGAAAGCAGTGGGATCACTGCCGAAGAGTTTCCACAGCCGCCGGTTCATCGTCCGCTGGAGCATATCGCGCGAGCAGCTGGGCGATTGTTCCGCCATTCCCGTTACCACTAATTGAGGCAGCGTGACCGCTGGTACGAACAACACAATTTATTTATTGCTCGGTAAAGAATCAGGCTTACGCAACTATGCCTGATTTACCAAAGCATCAAAGCTGGACGCGACCTGTATAACAAGTGCAATAGTACCATGAGTACCACTGAACGACCCAAGAACAAGGTAGAAAATGAATCACCTGGAAGGAGAAACGGTCCGTACCAGGGTGATGCCTCGCAGAACACGATTCGCGAATTGATCGAAGAAGCCAGGTCGGGTCGGACGGAACAGTTGGGTAAGTTATTGGAGTTCTATTTCAATTACCTGACCGTGCTTGCTAGTACTCAGCTGGACAATCGTCTCAGAAAACGCCTGAACCCCTCGGACTTGGTGCAGGAGACGCTGC
>JAGQPR010000197.1 GCA_020426625.1 Planctomycetales bacterium | reverse complement strand
TGTTGCATCACGAAAACTATGGTTGTCTCTGTCGAATGTAGTCAACGCAGGTGATTCCCATGGTCCCTCAGGTTCTCTAAGCAATGGCGTAATATCAAGGCCTTCGACGTGAACGGGCCGAGGAATGCCCGTCAATGAGCATAAGGTCGGGTAAATACTCATATGATCAACTGGCTGAGAACATTGCACGCCAGCTGGAGTCACGCCCGGAACTCGCCAGATAAAAACTGTGCGTGTGGGCTCTTCCCACAGCGCAAATTTTCGCCAATGCTCTTTTTCACCCAAGCTCCACCCGTGGTCGCTCCACAAACAAACTATCGTGTTGTCCGCATACTCCGATTCTTCCAGGGCAGATATCAACCTGCCCACCTGAGCGTCTGCAAATGCGATGGTGGCCAAGTAGGCTTGTACAGCTTCTTTCCATCGCCCCGATTCAAGCATCTGCTTATGGTCGCCGTCTGGCTTGGCCATCCGAATACCTGCAGCAGGCACATCCGCCAAATCGTTTTCAATGTGCGGCGGCAACTCAATCGATTCCAGCGGGAACATATCAAACCATTTCTTGGGCACGCTGAATGGCAGATGTGGCTTCACGAGGCCAACGGCTAAGAAGAAAGGACTGTCGTGCTGTTTCTTAAGCTGTTCGATTCCGAAATTGACGGTCTTGTAGTCGGGCATTTCGTCATCGGCATTGGCCAACTTGGAAAACTTGATGCCCCCCACACCGTCATCAGGCGACGAGGCATGACGAATGATCTTGCTGCCCCCGGCCTTGTCAAAGAATTCGGTCCATTGCTTGGTGTTACCGTACGAGCCGTGATAGATCTTGCCTGCCCCAAACACTTGATAGCCTTGATTGAGAAAAGTTGTGTTGAGCAACTTGTCCGTAGAAACGTAGGGCCTCCAATCTTGAGAATTGTCATAACACCCACTTGTACTTGGACGCAGGCCAGACATCAAAGCGATCCTTGACGGATTGCAGGCCGGAGCGGCACAGTAGGATTTATTGAAGGACACACCCGTCGACGCCAAGCGATCGATGTTTGGTGTTTTCGTTTGGGGATGTACGCCTAGATGGCTGACCCAATGATTCATATCGTCAATAGGAATAAATAGAACATTGTATTGCCGACGATCGGCCTGGTCGTTTTCGGTCAGCCGCGCCGGGCGGTCATCACCCAAGCCAGAGTTGCAGGCGAAGAATACAAATACCGCAGCGGCAAGTGTTCGATGTAGTGCCATTTTTCGTAGCTCACACAAGAGAAGTGATCGAGTAAGTGGGCGGTCTGTTGGAGGGTTAGATGTTACTACGGCAGCTCCTCCAGAAGCTTGCCTTCGGAAAGTTGCCAGACCAGGACAGAAATCACCAGTTAGAGTAGCAGAAAACGCAGCTAAATGCTGGCCTGGGACGGTCAGCGAGCCAATTCGCGTTCGACCAATGACTCACCGCGCTACCAGCGAGGTTGGATCGGGGGAATATTCTCAATGTTTGCCAGCACAAGTGGTCTTGTGCCTTGCAGGCCGCGCAGCGAATTGCACGGGAGAGAATCGAGTAGGGGAACCATAAATTGCCAGCAACTTTTCCCCAGCTCCCTCAGCGCTTTCATGTGTGCATCGATTCCTAGTGATGGTGGTCATGGCCGTGATCGTGATCGTGGTCGTGGTCGTGATCGTGATCGTGATCGTGATCGTGATCGTGATCGTGGTCGTGGTCGTGGTCGTGCTGGCCATGGTGGCGGTGAATGTCGTGGCTGACGGCGTTCTCTTCCTGTCGACCAGTCAGATTCTTGGTTGATGCTCGAGCACTTTTCAGCACTTCATCGAATACCTGATCGAGGGCCAACGAGTTGGCCAAAGCGAGAACTTTGCAGTCCTCGAACTCTGGTGAGAAAAGCAATCGCGACTCTCCACTAGGCGATTTTGACCATGCAACCTTGACGCGTGAAATTCCATAAGGAGTTTCCACGCTGATAAGCTGCCGATCGAGGGTCGTTCTCGGCAATCTCGAGCGTCGAATGCCCAGCGTGCCGGTGTGTGCGAAAATGCAGCTTTCCACGTCGGCCTGCCGTTGCGGATGGCAAATCACGGACAACAATATTCCGGGGCGGTTTTTCTTCATGCTGATCGCCGTCGTATACACATCCAGCGCGCCGGATTTCCAAAGCTGATCAATCGCGAATCCCATTCTCTCACCGGTAATATTATCCAAATTCGTTTCAAGCAGAACGATTTCGTCCTGCGAATCGCTCGCCACAGAACCGATCACGACGCGTAGCAAGTTGGCATGCGATTCAAAATCTTTGTGTCCGGCCCCATAGCCGATGCGATCGATTCGCATACCGGGCAGCGAACCGAACTGGTCCACGATCGACGCGAGGATTGCTGCCCCGGTAGGAGTCGTCAGCTCTGCTTGGATATCGCAGCTGCGGATCGGCAGCCCAACCATTAACTCAGCAGTCGCTGGAGCAGGTAAACTCACCCGGCCATGGGCGATGTGGACGGTACCAGTCCCCAAGGGTGGGGCAGCGGCAACAACTTGGGATATCCCCATACTGCAAATCGCCACGGACACGCCCACGATGTCGACGATCGAATCGATTGCTCCCACTTCATGAAAGTGAACTTGCTCAAGCGACGTCCCGTGAACCTTGGCTTCCGCTTTCCCCAGACGGCGAAACACGCGTAGCGCCAAATTGCGCTCTTGGTCGGTCAACGAGCTGTTATTGATCAGGCGTTCGATATCCGACAAGTGCCGGTGGACGTGTTCGGGTGCATGCACGACGTCCAATCTCAGGGCGCGAAAACAGTGCCGCTGGGTCTCACTAAAGCGGAGTTGAACGTCGCCGAGTTTCAGCGAATTAATTTGCTGAGTCAGATACTCTCGATCCGCACCGGCATCCACCAACGCAGCTAGCGTCATGTCTCCAGCAATACCGGAATAAGTGTCAAGGTAAGCGATAGTCATAAAGTTCCTAAAAAACTTGAGGTAGCAGCTTGCTCGTCATGTCAGGCATTTAAAACAACGAAGCGTGGTGGCTACGTTGAAACCAAGTTTCTTTGCAAAGCACGGCGCCAAGTTGACGGTATTTGGATGGGACTCGGAAACATGTTACGCAACAAATCTATCTGGGAATTGCAATGAGCACTCCATGGCTGGTCGCACAGCCGTCACGTTCGGAGGCAAGGCCAATAACCTCTACAACCGATGCAAGCAGTTAGCATGACCTTGGCCGATTGCTATTGTAGCGGCTTTACGCAATCAGCAATTAAGTTGCCTACCGATACAGTTGCCAACGCCTGTGTTCCATGAGGTGTTAGCAATGTTTTCTTGCGAAACCAATTGGTAAGTAGGAATTGAGCTCACACAGGTGGAGCTTGAACAGGATGGATTCAATTCACGAGCAGGCTTGCAACAATGACAATCGCTCATAACAATTCGAAATCGAAGCCACAAGCCAAGAGAGCCAACAGCGAGCCAGTTGCGTTTCACTGGCAAACGGTTGTTATGGCAGAGACTGTCGCGATAAATCAAATTGCTGGCTTCTCAGTACATGAACACAAACGTGCGGAAGCGTTAGCAGCGGTTCCAGAACCCAAATCGGCGGGACTACTGCACGCAGGTAGAGATATTTTTGTCTCCGAACAAAAACAAGTGCAACTGCATTCACCACTGCGCGACGTTCAGCATGCGAGTCAGTCCAAAGCGCCCCCCGTAGAGGAGGCAACCAGGGAGATTTCCGGCAAGCTCCTACAAACGCGGATCGATCGCCCCCATGAATCGACCGCGGTAGCGGAGTCTTCCCTGACCGCAAGCGGCGAAAATCGGCTAGCCAAGCCGTTGGCAGATGCTCCGGCGAATAGCATGCCCGCAGCATCTCCAAGGGAGTTGCGTTTCGCTCAACTTCTTGCCGAAGCAGCCCACGACCTGCGGTCTCCCGTTGCGGTAGCCCAACAAATCATAGAGGCATTGGCGGCTCAGTCGCAAGCTGGCGGAAGTATGTCTCCCAGCGAATTGGAATTGATGCAGGTCGCGTCTATGCGACTACAGCAAGCCAGCAATTTGACTGAGAAAATCCTCATCGAGCGCAGTCTCGAGCAGAGCGAAGCGATCAACATCCGGCGAAGGTTCTATCCGTCGCAGTGGTTGACTGCGGTGGATCCACTCCTGCGTTCTTTCACGGCACGCAGCCGCATCTCCCTGTCATGGAAGGGCTGGGACTGCTCGCTGCCCCGATTGTACTTGGATCCGAACCAACTAACGCGGGCGGTGATTAACTTGACCACCAACGCCGTACAAGCGAGCTCGTTCGGCTCTCAAGTTGTATTGACCTTCTCGAAGGAGCGAGGTGGTTTAGAGCGACTAGGACTGGCCATCGAATACTCCGGAAAGCAACCGGCAATCTCCGCGCTTCTTCGACTCAATTCAGCCAATAATGCCACTCCGCCCGCCTATGACCCGCGATCAGCTGAGGCAGCGGCCTGGGCTGCTAAGAGATTGATTTCGAGTATCGGCGGCGAGCTGCTGGCAACCGATGCCAACGGGAAAACACGAGTAGAAATATTGCTACCAACTGACGACCCACTGGCTCTTGTCACCAGTTGGCTCGTTCGCAATGCCAGTGGTTCAAACAACCCGAAATCTGATGCTATTGCGAAACCAAATGAAATTCACCTGCACGCCATTCGGGCAAGTTCTCTCGACGTTCGGTTGGTTGACAGTTTGTTGCAGCAGAGTGCAAGTGCGAGTGATTTTGTTTATCGTGTCGGCGAAGATCGTTGGCTATGGTTGTCGTTGTTGGAACGACCGGATGGTCAGCCAGACAGATCCGTGGATTCCGCGGTCAAATTGATTGTCTCCGCACTTGGTACCCGGATTCCCGAAGCTGCATGTTTGGCCGAACGCGTCTATCGCATCAGTGGCTACGTAGCGCACCAAAGCGATGCCTCCGGGCAGCGTTTCAATCTGAATGAAGCAGCCAACCTACTGGCATGCCAGATTGCCCGACTTACTGGCAGGCAAGTACCCAAAGTCGACGATCTGAGCGAATTGACGGGAGGCATTGCATTCCGCTCAGCCGCCAAGAATGTTCGGCGACGTCTACGTATCGATCACTCTCAACCACAGCTAGGTCCGCACATCGGCAAATTTGGCGATACCCACGCAAATCCAGCGATGCCCATCAGCCATCCCCGATCTAGTGCGATGCGACGGGATGTGGCAAACGCCAGGCGCCCTGCGAACACGTGGAATGAGTTGAACACTTTTTGGGAAGGCGAACAGGCAGCTCTAGCTCGTACGCACTTCGGGTTCTCAAGAGTGTAACGTCAATAAGCTAACTTCAGGCAAACAACGCCATCTCAGCGGGTGAGTCCCAGCTATTCCACGTGAGACGTGCATCAACGTCGGTGCCCTGGCGAAGACACCTGAGGCAAAGCGACTGCCGTAACGGCTGGGCGCAACAATCGGTCCGATCAATGGGAAGCGAACTTGTCCGCCATGCGTGTGTCCCGCGAGCAGTAGATCCAGTGCCAGGCCTCTCGCCCATGGAAGTTGATCGGGAGAGTGGCTCAGCCCCAGTCGCAACTCCGGGAAAGCTCTCGTTGTGTCCTGCGAAACACCGGCCAGATTGGACTGGCCTGCACAGTCGTGTCGCTCGAGCCACGGCCGTTCGTTTCCACTCACGCTGATCCGCATCGTCGGTGTATGAATCAAGACGTCGCGTTTGCCCGTATCAACGTGCCCAAGCTGGGATAAGATGCGGGCAGGCTCATCAACGTCTGACAGTCGGCGATCGTGATTGCCGAGCAAGAACAGGCAACCATAACGGGCTTGTAAACGCCCTAACACTGGCTCGAGCCAAGGCAAGCATCGGGCATAATCGATGATGTCTCCAGTGATCGCAATGAGATCCGCTTCGAATTCGAGGACGCGATCAACCACAAATTGGTAGTGATCGATATTCAGTTGACCGGTGAAGTGCAAATCCGAAATGTGACAAATCTTGAAACCCTCGGCAGCTGGAAGGTGACGCAACAATCTCAGCTGCTTGTGATTGACCTCAAGACGACTGATTTCATTGAAGGGAATGCTATCCAACAATTTGGTCAGCCTGTCGCCAGCGGAACCGGCCGGTAATTGGTTGCCAACGTGATGCGTCACCATTGTTTCAGAAAGAAGATTTGGTGAGCCACGCAGACCGCATCTCGACTGGATCCAACTAGGCCCGAGCACTGCCAGGCAAACAAAACTACTGATAGCCCAGGGCGAAAATAGAATGGTTTGATTTGGCCACCATTGAGCCGCCAGCATCCAGCGTTGAATACTGTCCCAATCAATGATCAGTACCAGAGACGGCAGAGAGAAGCAGCACGCGACGAAGATCTTCTCAATTCGTTTGGTATGCCGACGTGCAAGGCCAGTCGAATTGATACGATTGAAACAAAAAAGCCAGCCACTGCAGTTGCCAATGAATGCAACAAGGAGAACCACCCAGGGCTGGTAGCTTGGCATTCTCAGGGGCCTGTATGGGGCTGGAAGCTTTAGCCAATCATTCAGCCAAAATCGATCGATTAACCGTAGGTATCAATGATCAATTCCACGACCGACAGCAGCTGCGATTCTTTAAAAGGCTTGTAGAGCAAAGCTTTCGGATGCAAACCAGCTTGCCTAGCCTTGACGATTGAGTGGCCTGGATCATAGCCAAAGCCACTCATCAACGCCATGGGAACTTTCGGCGTCACTTGTAGCAATCTCAGCATCAGCTGATGCCCACTGTAGTCAGGCAGATTCACGGCAGAAATCACGCAGTGGTAGGCCGCGTCCGATAAGCTATTTCGGTACATGCTCACCGCTTCTTCACCGGAGTGCGCAGACTCGACAATACAGCCGAACCGCTCCAGCAATCGATGCGCATCATTGATTACCTGGAATTCCTCGTCGACGACCAAGATGCGCCGATCGCGCAGCTTGTCCAACAGTTGTGCTGTGCAACCTGCAGGCAACGCTTCCGTCGGAGCAAAACTCTGCCCAATGTCTTGAATCACGCGACGGATATCGCGGGCGTTTCTCAATATGCGTTGCAATCGGTCAACGACTTCGGGTTCGCGTCCGATGTACTTTTCAATCACGTTGACTGCATCATTAAGTATTTTGTCGACCGGCAAAGCAACAGCACTGTGAATCGCTTCGCAACTTTTCTGTGCTGTATTGTTCCGTTGTGCGACCAGCAACTCTAAAGTGTTCAGAGCCACTGCCACGTCACGCGAAAAGATTTCCAGGAATTGGAGATCCGCAGAGGTAAAGGCCCGCACCTTATTGCTCTCGACGTTTATTGTTCCAATCACCAAATCCTGCAGCATGAGCGGAACGGTTAACGAGCTGGCAGCACCGCTAAACGCCTCCAAGTACAACGGATCCTGGCTGGCATCCTCACAGAGGTAACTCTTGCCAGTGGCAGCGACGTAACCGGTTACGCCATTGCCCTGCGGCCGAGCATACAACTGACGGTCCGCAGCGACTTGATTGATCCCGACACTGAGCAAAGGCATCAGATTTCGCGTCGATTGTTCGAGCAAACGAATTTCGATGACTTCGACGTTCAGTAGGTCCTGGGTATAATGCCGAATGTTGTCCTTGAGCAATTCAATCCTTGCGTTGGTGTCCATCGCAAAGATCTCATCGGGCTTCAGGTCCGTTAGTTGCAATCCTGCATGATGGATTGCTGCCAACTTTTGCTGCTGCAGAATCTCGCTGGTAATATCGCTGACGGTTGCGACCAATGCTGCATTGTCGGTCGCTGCATCCATTAGCGGTGCGACGTGGACTTGGTAGTAGGAATTGTCGCTGGTTTGGAGCGTGCTACTACTGCTAGCACCAGTCGCCAATGCCGTGTGAAAGGGGCAGAAATCCGGCCCCATGATCTGCGGGTTGTTCAAGACGGAATAGAAATTGTTTCCGATGGGCTCATCTAAGGGCGACCATCTTCTCAGTGCCGCGTTGGCCCACGTGACGATCATGTCAGAATCAATGAGAGCTACGCCATCCGGCATTCCATCCAATATGCGCTCACTCTGGAGCAAGCGGACGAGCGCAGTTTCGCAGTTAACACCGCCGCCATCCAAGTAGACGCCGCAGTAGGAACTGCGCGACAATTTTGCGATGGCCTCAACTGGGCTCGAGACATCATCCGACTCAATCCCTTGCTCGATGCCAACCGTTGGAAACAGCGATGTTCCAGTCGTCGTAGCGCAGATCCGTAGAATTCTTTGAGGTGCCGTGGCCACGTTAGTATCCCTATGCAATCAAAGCTAAGTTCTGGCCACACATACTCGACCTCACACGCACTCTGGAGAGCGGAATACTTCTACCCTTTTGCTGAACGAAGCTTAGCTTCGAAAAACTCTCGGCGTCGACTCCGTCTAACTCATTATAGGAGTCAGATTTTTCAATCGCAACGGCAAGCAACAACTTAGCTACCCTTCATCAATGTGTGGATTGAATCGAAAGACTTCGATCGACGAACACGGCGCTCGTTAATTCCCTCTTCGGCGTTCAGGATTCGGCGAAACGATTCGTCAAATCTCATTGCACTCGCGACCGGATGAAAATACGGTTTGACTGCAGCTGCTGTACAACCAAGCAGCTTTCGCATCTTGGCTGTCAGCCAAGGGAGTGGAAAACGACCAAGAACTCAGTCTGCGGCGAAGAGCCCGCCTGCTTTCAATTCGACGCCGATATTGCCACGCCCCAAGCGTTTTCGAGTAAATTCCTTTGCAGTGCTTTTCCCGAGGATGATGCCCCAAACTTCATTGTCCAAATAGAACCCACCCGCTGTTCAAACAGGTAAGCCCATGCAAGGACCGCGAGTCGCACGACCTTGGACTCAAGTCGGGACACAATCCGTTGGACAGTTGTTTCCAGTTGATGGGTTAATAAAACGACAGCGATGAGACTTTCGTCAAGCGAAACCATCGTTAGAATGCTCAACCCTTGTTTGGTGCGAAATGTGGAATTCCGAACTTGAGTAGAATACGCGATCAACGCACGACCCTGACGGATGGGCTATTCAGAAAAAATAAGGAAAATATACTGAGTGCATCTCGCGGATCGCTAACGATCAGCTACACTCTGGTATTGATTGATCGCACAATCCCACCAGGGGGGGCTGTCGAGCATTTTGACTGTTAATTCAGTGATTGAAGTACTGTAAATGGGCTCCGGTCCATTTGGAACTAATAGTAAATCCCCATTGCACGTTGTACTGGGTAAAACTAAGGCAGGCCCATCGGCCGTTTGTAATCTCGAGAGGAGATCTCAATGACTTTTCGTCCCTTTTTCGCATTGATGGGACTCGCCGCTATGTGTGTGGCTAGTACTGTCCAAGCTCAATGTAGCAGCTGCGGCGGCTGTAGCAGCTGCGGAACAGTTGCCACTTCTGGATGTTCGACCTGCGGCGGCAGCGGTGCTGCTGGCATGGCAGACGGCGGTTGCGGCTGTGGCGTTTCTTACACAACCAAGACAGTTATGGTTCCTTCCTACGTGACGGAAACGCAAACCGTTACTGTTACCGAAATGCAGCAGCAGACTCAAGAACGTGAAGTCACGGTCATGAAGAGTGTGCCTCGCCAAGAAACCCGCACTCGCACCATCACCAAGAGTGTGCCACGTCAAGTGACCAAGACTCAGACCTACACGGAAATGGTCAACTCGATGCAGGACCAAACCTACACGGTTCAGGTTCCCGTAACGACTCAGGTTCCGCAAGAGTACACCGTCAGCGTTCCTAAGATGGAAACTGTCCAAGTTCCTTACCAAGTACGAGTGCCTGTGTACACCGACGTGCAAGTTCCTTACACGGTGATGGTTCCTCGCCAAGAAGTCATGTCTCGCCAAGTAACGGTTAACGTTTCCTACCCCGAAACCGTTGCCCAGCAGTACACCGTAATGGTTCCTTACACTGAAACCGTTGCCCAAACCTATCAAGTTCAAGTTCCCCACACCGAAACCGTTACGGCAACGCGCACCGTTTGCCAGCGAGTTCCTGTTACGACCTACCGAACCGTAACCAAGGACATGGGCAGCTATCAATGCCAGCAGGTTGAAGTTCCAACTTCAGCATGTGGTGGCAGCGCTTGCGGCGGTTGTGGTGCAGCTAGCACATGTGGCGGTTGTGGCGGATGCAGCAGCTGTGGCAGCTGCAACACTGGTTGCGGATCTTGTGGTGGCGGCTGTGGCGTTCAAACTGTGTCGCGTCAAGTTTGGGTTCCCAACGTGGTTACCGAGCAAGTTCCTTGCACGACTTACACGACTCAGCAAGTTGAACAGCCTTACACTTACAACGTTACCAAGTACACAACTGAAACTCGAACTCGAAATGTCAACGTAACTCGTTGCAAGTCAGAAGTTCGTACTCGCAACGTTACAGTTATGCGTTGCCGTCCAGAAACTCGCACTCAGAACTACACCGTAACCAAGTGCTACCCAGAAACTCGCACACGTACGGTTCGTCAGTGCAGCTACAACACCGAAACCCGTATGCGAACTCAACAGGTTTGCAAGATGGTTCAAGAGACTCGCACTCGTATGGTTTCCCAAACAACCTACAACACCGAAGAGCGAACTCGTCAAGTTGCTGTTTGCACACCAGTTCAAAGGACTCGTGAGTACACCGTAACAGAGTATGACCAAGTTCAAGAGCCACAAGAGTACACTGTAACTGTTGTTGACCAAGTTCCTGAGACTCAGAAGCAGACCTACACAGTATGTGTACCTGTTCAGGTTCAAAAGGAAGTTCAAGTACAGAAGTGCGTAATGGTTCCTCAAGAAGTAACCGTTCCTGTAACCAACGCTTGCGGCGGTGCAGTAAGTGCTTGCGGCGGCTCAGCTGGCTGTGCTAGCTCGAGCTGCGGCGGTGGCTGCGGTGCCAGCACTAGCTGCGGTTGCGGTTGCTAAGACATGACAGCTCGACTATCGAGCCTATCAAAGTTAGCCAAATAAGAGGCCGGTGTTTGCGAACACCGGCCTTTTTTCGTTGGTCCGCCAATGGCGCTAGTGTCAAGAATTGGAAATTCAGTTCCACGTAATCCTTCCACAAAATTAGCCGCTGTGCGTTAGCACGCGGTCTTGGACAGAACCGCACGCAAGCGCGCTAGAGGCTGATGTGGCATCGGAATTACGATCTGTGACACTAAGCAGCGCGATGCCAAGTGTCTGGCTAGTTATTATTCTCGCTCCGCCAGCCCGAAGACGTGGTGTGAAGCTTCGCGTTGGACGCCGTGAATGCTTACCAGCGTTGTGCGGCGCGTCCAGTAGCCACAAAATCAGTCGCCTGCGGGCTTAGTCCGTACTCCAACCCAGGCTGATTCAATTCTACGAATACCTGAAAGCGGGCGTACGGTGCATCTGCCCGAATGATGGCGGCGGGCGAAACGTGCATAATGCTGGTGGGCTTGCCGTTCCACTTGGTCAAGTACAACCCACCTCCCAACGAAGGCTCTTGGTACAGCTGATAGCTGTGTTGCATTTCAGCAATAACTCGCGTTGGATCTCCGGTTAGCGCATGCACGCTAACTCGCTGTAATCGCTGATACCGATCAAAGTAGTAGGTCAAGGTCCCTGCCAGATCGCTCTGGGTTGTGCCGGTCACCAACGGCACTCGCAAGCCGTCCAGTTGCATGTCCGCAAGTACCGTCGAAACTCTAGGGAATCTCTGAGTAATCCAAGCTGGCGTAACATCGAACCTCAACACCTCCGACAACATTACAACAGGCGGCTGATTCAAGTTCGCCTGGGGACTCATGGGGTCAATCGTACTGGCTGCAGATACTTGCGGAAGGTCCCATGGTCCGCTCGTGACGCTACCCGGCATTGAGGCACCGTTTTCCTGCGTTTCGGACGTCACACCCAAAAGTCTTCCCGCTTCCGTGCGAGCGGTCGAGCCCACATCTGTTTCAAAGATAAAGTAGGGGCCACCCGCAGCGCCCGCCAGCAGCAGCAATCCAGTTAGTGGACGCCGAATAAAGGACTCTGCCATCACGGTACTCGTTGATTTCTAATTCGATGCGTGGAATTGTGGATCGATATCATCGATACCAGTTGCCGATCTGCTCACACATTTTGTTATCGACCAGCGGACCATCGCTGGCCTAATTGGGTTGGTCGCGAGTCATCCACTGATACAATCGTGCCAGTCGGCAACTAGGCGCAACCGGCCCCAGTCCAAATAATCGTTGCGTTAGGGCTATGGGTAGCGATTGCCATGACTCATCTAACCCAATCGAGAGTAACAGTCATCTCAACACCTTTGACCGAACAGTCGCTCGCCCGCTTCCGCTGGCTGGCGGATCATGGCCACGCCTTGCTTGAGGATTCTTCCGCAGCTGCCAACCATTTCGAAGCTTGCGAGTTTGCTTGGCAAACGGCGCTCATGCGTGCCCAGTTGGCCATGCATAAGCGGCTTCGCCGTCGGTTTCCTGACCCAAAGAAATGGCTCTGGACAGATCGCAGTCTTGCCCAAGCTAGCGACTGGTGGACAGCGAATTTCAAGGCGAGCTTGTTTCCTCAGTCTGAACGCGTAGCGGACGTGTGTTGCGGTGCAGGCGTGGATCTGGTGGCCATCTCAGGTCGCGGGCCAGCGGTTGGAATCGACAGCGACGATTGCCTTGTACTGTTAGCTGGTGCCAACGCACGGGCTCACGGATTGAATCCGGAGCTGAACGTAGAAACCGTATCCGCCGCTTCCGAAATACCTGCGCAGTGGTTGCACATCGATCCAGATCGTCGACCTGCCGATCGCCGCACAATTCAAGCCGATTCATTCAGTCCGAGCCTGACTGAAATTCTCAGCTTGGCTAGCCAAGCCAAGGGGGCGGTGGTCAAACTGGCCCCGTCCACTCAGCTGACACCCCAATTGGACAACCGAGTGACGACAGAATGCGACCGCATTTGGCTGGGGTGTTACGGCGAATGCCGACAGCAAGTACTATTGACTGGCCTACTACGCCAACGCGAACCGGGTATGCGTTCGGCCCTTTTGCTTGCTCCTAACGAGAATCAAGCGGAACAGCTGGGCAGCGGCTGCTTCATCTGCATCGAGTATGTTGGATTGTGCGAAACCGCTGACGTGGTTGATGAGCACCGACAATATGTTTATGACCTGCACAATGTCTTGCACGCTTCCAGTCTGCATGCCAGCTGGGCCAGCACCCACCAGTTACAAGCTATCTCAAGTTCGTCCGGCTACTATACCAGCGACCACCTCGTGCATTCCCCCTTTGCCCAAGCGTTCAAAATACGCGATACGCTGCCCTGGGACGATCGGCGAGTGCGCCGCTGGCTCCATAAAAATCGAATTCGCGAAGTGGAGGTTAAAAGTCGCAACTGCCGAATCGACGCATCTGCGTTTCAAAAAAAATACTCCCGCGACACGGGAGACCATAACGTGACGCTGCTAGTGACGGAAATCGCCGGGAAAATAAGAGCTCTAGTAGCTGCGCGCGTTTAGTTAGAACCTAGCAAAAAAACTTGGCGTTTTCCCAGCTGTTTTATTTTTCGGACAACTCTACAAACCGTTGAAGACAT
>JAGQPR010000196.1 GCA_020426625.1 Planctomycetales bacterium | reverse complement strand
CGCTTCGCGTGTGCCCGCTCGCGACTCTCCCAAGGGAGAGTAAGTTGAATTGGTGTCGATTAGCGAGAAGTGTCAGGAAAAGCGATACTTTCGCGGGGAGCGAAAGGCGACATTTGCTAAGTCGCCTTCGGGGCGATGTCTGTGCCACATAGTCAGGTGATACCGAAGAATCATGTTTGGGCCGATTTTTGTTCGTGAATGGACGGTAACACCCCGCAAGGTGCGTTTCTACCTGCAGCGCGTGGTGTTTGTTCTCGCGCTTTTCAGTCTCGTGTGCACGGCCTGGGCACTAATGGCGGGCATTCAACAAGTTCGCAACTTAGGTGATTTGTCGCGATTTGGTGCTCTGGTCTTTCAGATTGTGGTTCCGCTGGAATTAGTCGTTACGATGTTCCTGGCCGCGGTGTCTTCAGCGAGCAGCGTCAGTCAGGAAAAGGACCGACGTACGCTGATCCTATTGCTGTTGACTAGGCTTTCCAGCTCACAAATTGTCCTTGGAAAACTCCTTTCCTGTTTGATTGGGGTTTGGAATCTGGTCTTTGCGGCTCTGCCATTGCTACTACTGATCGCCATTTTGGGTGGAGTCAGCTCAAGTCAAGTGTTTGCTTCGACGGCGATTGTTCTAGTAACCGCTGCTTGGTCTGGCGCGCTGGCCAATTTGGTTGCCTTTTGGCGCGAGAAGACCTTTCAAACATTAGCCATTACCTTGTTGGCCGTAGTCAGTTGGCTGGTCTTATGCGAAGCGATCGCGGCCGGTTCGATCACTGCAGTGTCGCCTCAGTGGGCAGATTTGCTCAGTCCCATCCGCGCCCTGTGGGTCGTTTGTCAACCGATTCAGACAGGTCATTGGAGTGATATTCCTGGCGGAATTGCCTCCGTTCATTGTGGTCTGGGGTTGTTGGCCGTGTTGCTGTTCTGCAGCGTCGCGATCGTTCGGTTGCGTGTGTGGAATCCCTCGCGACAATTACGCCCACAAGCACCAGAGCCGGATGAGGATTACGCGGCTGAGAAAAATACGGGCATTTCCGACAAGAAATCTTGGAAAGTGCGTGCACCGCGGGAGATGTGGAACAACCCGGTTCTCTGGCGGGAGATGCGAACTTGGGCCTACGGGCGCAAGTTGATGATAATTCGCGTAGCGTACTTCGGCCTGTTTCTGGCAGCGGTGGCTGGTCTTTATTGGTCTGTGTCGTCTGGTGTCGCCCTGCAGCGCAGCCGGCTTGCTGATGAACTGATACCCTACTCGGCGCGGATTCTCACACCGTTCTTCTGCATTTCATTCGTCATGATCAACGCGTTGGCCGTGAATTCGATTACCAATGAGCGTGATGGACAGGCCCTCGATCTGTTGCTGGCCACGCAGATTTCGCCTCCGCAATTCCTGCTAGGCAAGCTGTTTGGCGTGCTTTACGTTACCAAAGAGATGGTGGTTTTGCCTGTCCTACTGACCGCTTACCTTTGGTGGCAGGGAGGCGTATCAACTGAGAACTTTGTATTTGTGTTGGGTGGATTGGCGGTCGTCAATGTGTTTTCTGCCATGTTGGGAATCCACTGCGGAATGATTTATAGCCAATCTCGAACCGCGATTGGTACTAGCATGGGGACATTGTTTTTTCTTTTCCTGGGAATCGCGACTTGCATGATGATCATGATCAGCTTTCGCGGATCTTTTGCTCGACAGTTGCCGCCCTTTTTGGCCATCATTCTCGGTGGTGGAACCGGTTTGTACGTGGCCATGGGCAGCCGCAATCCGAGCCCCGCCATCGCCCTAGCTGCGTTTGGTTTACCGTTCCTGACGTTTTTTGCCATCACAAGTTTCATTTTGCGCAACCAGGAGTTAACGGTATTCTCCGTGCTTGTATCTGCATACGGTTTTGCCACGACCGCCATGATTGTGCCAGCTCTAAGTGAATTTGATTTCGCGATGGGCAAATCTCGCATGGCGGATGAGGAGGGGTAGTGGTGGATGCCTGAATCCATCTCCATTATTTGGGCATACATTCCCGGTATGCTGTTGCTGCTGACACTGAGCGGTTTTTTTTCCGGTAGCGAGGCAGCTTTCTTTTCGCTGAGTTTGAGTCAGCGTCGCAGCTTGGAGAAGAAGCGTGTTCGCAATGTCCGCGCTCTGTCCCTGTTGGCTCGCCCAGAGCGTTTGCTGATGGGAATTCTTTTCTGGAATCTAGCGATCAATCTGGCTTACTTTTCGCTCGTTTCGCGCGCCTCACTCTCAATGGATTTTTCGTCTCCCAGCCGGGCCGCTCTTTTTACGTTTGGCTCACTGGTGTCCATTATTGTCCTCGGTGAATTCCTGCCCAAAAGCGTTGCCGTCCTTTACCCTGTTGTATTTATCCGCATTGTGTCGATGCCACTGAATGTAGCCATCCGCTTGCTGGATGGTTTTCTACCGGCGATCAAGTTGGTCAATGAAGCATCTCGCCGACTGCTGTGGCCGGGGCTTGAACCGGAACCCTACTTGGAAATTGCCGACCTCGATCGAGCTGTCGAGCTTTCTACAGGCGATTCACAACTGCTTGAACACGAACGCTCTGTGCTGCGCAACATTATCGGGCTCAGTGAGATACGGGTCGAGGAATGGATGCGACCCAGAACTCAATACTTATCGTTCAAGCCACCCCTGAGTATCAGCCAGCTAGAAGGAAGAAGAACGCCCAGCGGATACATGTTGGTCACCTCGGAAAATGATAACGAGTTGGTCGCCGCGATCGACCTGACTTCACTGTTGCCGGAACAATGCCAGAACTTGGCTGAACACCAACGACCATTGGTTGTTGTGCCATGGTGCGCCACGATCGCCGATGCGTTGAAAAGGCTGCGGGAAAATGAATTGCGAGTTGCGGTTGTCGTGAATGAATTTGGCGAGACGATCGGCATTCTAACTTGGGATGAAATCTTCGAAGCGATATTACAAGTTGAACAAGTGCCTAGCCAGCGAGCATTGGCCAAAGCCGAAGTCCGCATGGCAGAGCCAGGTGTTTGGCTTGCATCGGGGCTCACCAAGTTGCGTCGTCTGGAACGCGTTATTGGGAAAAGACTTGATTTCAGTCGCAGTTTGACGGTTGCCGGCGTGGTCCAAGAACAATTGCGAAGATTGCCGGAAGCGGGAGATGTTTGCGTTACGAAAAGTCTCAAGTTCGAGGTTGTCGAAGCCAGCATGCGTGGAGACATAGTGGTGCGAGTCATTCTTTTAGAAAATGAAGGCTCAAGCGAATGATTTTGACCTCGGCTCTGGTAATACTGTTTGGAATCTCTCTCAGCGCCTTTTTCAGTGGCAGCGAAACGGGGTTCTACCGTGTCACCAAGGTGCGGTTGGCGTCAGACGCCAAATCTGGCGAATTCGTGGCTCGAGCATTATTCTGGTTAGCAAACCGCTCAAGCTTGGTCGTAGCTACCGTGTTGATTGGCAACAACATCGCTAACTACTTGGTATCGCTGGGACTAATTCTGCTTAGCCAAAACCTGTTGTCCAATGCGAGCCAATGGGAAGCCGTGCTGCCCGTGTTGCTGACGCCGATTCTGTTTGTGTACGGGGAATTACTTCCCAAGTATTTTTACTACCAAATTCCTTACCGTCTCCTGCGGCGAAGCGCACCTCTATTGTTGTGTTTCACCGTGTTGTTTGCGCCGATCTCGATGGCCGTAATGCTCTTGGAAGCCTTCTGGCAAAAGCTCTTCCATTCCGAGAACAGCAAATCGGCAAAATCGTTGGAGAGACAGGAACTGCAACGAGTGTTGATCGAAGGGCAAGAAGCTGGCGTAGTGCTGCCGGTGCAGCGCGAGCTGGCGCAGAATTTGTCGTCGTACGGTGTTCGGCCGATTCGTCAGTTTGCGATGCCCCTCAGATCGATTCCCAGAGTGGCCCCAGATGCCGCAGCGAGCGAGATAATCTCTCTGGCCGACAAGGCAAACTCCGGAATTGTGGGAGTAGTCGACAAGGGAAGCAATTCGCTTGCTGGCTGTTACATCGCCTCCGACGTAGTGCTGGCTAGCGACCAACCGCCAACGCTGCTACCAATCTTTCGTGCCCGCGCTTCGGACTCAATCATTCAAGTGCTCACGCGTTTACAGGGCCAGCAGACACCACTAGTCGAGGTTGTGGATGCCTCTGACCGCGTTCTGGGCATCGTTACTCGCGAACGTTTGGCTTCACTGATACTTGCCTGAGTAATGAGCACCAACGCAAGTTTTCTAAAACTTGAACAACCGTGGAACGTCAAAGCGGCTAATCAGGCTGAAAAACTTCTGCGGTGTTGCTTACCGACAGCACTACTCGCATCGCTGTCCGAACAAACGCCTGACCACGCTTGAGTTCGTCCGGGTCAAAACTCTTCCAGAATCGTCAACTTGCGATTGGGAGGCGTCTGGAGTTTTTGAATATGACCGTCGGGCCAACGAACCTCCAATGCAACCTCGTCTGCTACGCCACCAAAACCAAAGCACAGCACCGGTTCGTTGGATACGGCAAAGCTCGTGCCGCCGCACAACTGCTGAAGGAATCGTGAGTCACCGACACTTGCAACGATTGTGCTACCGATGCCAGCGCGATTGCTTTCTCTACCGAGTAAGCGTATCTGGAGCCAATTCTCTCGAGCTGAATCGTTTCTCAGCAGAACAGTAGGGTCGTTCTCGTTAACCACGACTACATCCAGGTCGCCATCGGAATCATAGTCACCAAGCGACACGCCGCGTCCCATCGATGGTATTGAAAAAAAATCAGCCGCTTGCTCTGCGATGGACGTCCATGTGTTGCCAGCAAATGCAAACATCTGGGGTCGCATCCTTGGGTCCGGCGCACGGCGAGCATTGTTGACGTGGCCATTCGCGATAATTAGTTCTGGTAGTCCATCTGCATTCAAATCGGAAAAAACAGTCCCAAATCCCAAAGAGGTCAGTGTTGGTAGATGGAGTCCGGTGGCAGCGGTCTGGTCACTGAACCCTCGCTCCCCAAAATTGGCGTACAGAGTATTGGATTCCTCGAAATAGTGCGTGCAATATATATCCAAATATCCGTTTTGGTCATAATCGGCGACGGCCACCCCCATGCTACCCTGAGTCGCGCCCATCCGATCCACGGCGCAGCCGCGCAGCGGGGCCTCATCGGTAAAATGTCCATTTCCGTCATTGACGAACAAAAAGTTCTCCGTCGTATCGTTGGCTACATACAAATCGATCCAGCCGTCGTTGTTGAAATCCGCAGCAGCCACACCGAGTGAGCGATTGTTCGGGCCAATCAATCCGCGCTGGACGGCTTCGTCTGCAAATGTTCCATCACCCAAATTAATAAAACAGGCGTCCGGCCACGGCTCAAGTCCTGCTGGATTACACAGGATGTCGAATCCCCCGGAATCTTTGCAGGCCTTGGGAAATCTAGGATCGTAATTGCAATAGTTGCAGACATAAAGATCCAGATCGCTATCGTGATCTAGGTCAGCCCAGGCCACCGATGTGCTCCAGCGTGGGTCATCAACGCCTGCCGCTTGGGCAATTTCCACAAACGTTCCGTCGCCACAATTCTGCCAAAGTGTATTGCGGCCTACGTTGGTGACGTAGATGTCGTCAAAGCCATCGTTGTCGTAATCAGCAATACCGACGCCTTGGCTGTAGAACGGCTCGACGATTCTGGCAGCAGCCGCAACTGCGACAACGGTGGAGCGGTCCCGGTTATGGAACAGTTGGTCCAGCGGCTGAGAGTCGACGTTATGTTGTGTAGGGTCGCCGCCCTGGTTCAAGTAGAGATCGAGGCGTCCATCGCAGTCGTAGTCGAGCCAACCCCCGCCGCCACCGATTGTTTCGACCAACAACGCCCTGCCCTGCTGACCGTTTTCGTATACGTGGGACAACTGCATTTCTTGTTGCATCTGGGTCAACCGTATGGAAGTGTCCAAACCGATCGATTGTGACGACTGACGCGAAAATGTCGCTACGTCGATATCAAACCCGATACTTTCTTTGGTCTCGCGGCTCTCGGCATTTTCGATTGACTTGCGAGAAATGCAGCCAATCTGGGCTACAATTAGGACAATGATCAGTCCACGGACGCTGTCAGTCATGAGCATCTGATCACTGGGGCAAGCGGGGAAAGCAGGAAGATTCTAAAGCGTTGGCCTTTCGATTCAAATCCATCGGGCGGAAAGACATCTTGATGGTAGCACCTAGGCCCGCCCTACGGGTGGGCCCTAATTGACTATAGCAATACCCAAAGAAGCCTTTCTCCAGCCACCGCGCTTATTTCTTTTTCAGCTCGATGGTAATGTTGTTGTCGTCATTTTCCTGGACCATGAAGGCGATGCCAGATGAGATTACGCTAGCGTACTTGTCAGGAAGCTCGTTCTTGGCTGGCGCAGCTCGCGCACCGGCTTTCATGGCCTTTTCTCGCTCTGCAGCACCAGCCGCGTAGGCTTGCTCCATCGCTTTGTCCTGTTCTTCTTGGGTCAACTCCTGGGCAGGTTCCGAGGGTGCGGGAGCGTTACCATACGGATTGGCACCGCCGTCGGGCGTGTTGTACTTGGTCACCATGACCTTGTACGCTCCCGCTACTGCGCCATCGCCGGACTGTGTTGTGGTCAGCGCAAATTCTCCGGCAGCGTTTGTCTGACCAACGGCTGGCTTTCCGTTGGCCATATCATCGGGGATGAACGTGACCGTGGCTCGTTCAACGGGAGTACCATCTAAGGAGACTGTCCCAACTACCTTATAGGTCTTGGGGCCGCTCTCGCCGCAACCGGCGACGATGGCAAGTAGCATTGAGGTGGCTATGATTTTCTTGAGCATTGTTCCTATCCCTGAAATGTTGGAGCTAGATTGATCGAAAACTGCTGTATCGAATAGTTGTGCAACTAAGAGCAATAAGAAAACAAAAAGCAGGCGAAGTTGATCAATATAAAAGCAGACTGGCTTGCTTTTCGCTGTTCCTGCTGGGATTCGACTGAAAAAGCTGCTCTGCAAATAGAGAAACTCGCGACCAGTTGAGTATTCCCTGTCATTTTGACCAAACAGCTTGGACTCGCTGGTTTTCCACAAATAGTCTGATGTTTCACTGAGATTCAAATGCTTGAACCGATTCTTACGAAAAGAGCGAGGTCAAACGACCTCGCTCAAATGGATCTGCAAGCATAGAAGCCAGCGTCAAACGCTCAGTGCCTTATTGAGGAACACCGCCAACTTCGCCGCCGTTCATCGTGCCCAAGGCGCCCCAAATACCGTACGGTGAGGCGGACTGCGCCTGACTTGCGGGTACTGTTAGATTCCCTGTGTCGATGTTGTTACTGAAGAACTGTACCGAACCATCAGCCATACACGCGTTTACACCGCCAGTGTGGTAGCTAGATGGTGGCAGAATTCCCGGACCGCCATCGCCCCAAGAAATGGTGTCGATGCAGCTAGGGCCGTTGGGCGGAAGAATTGTATTGAAGGCCACATAGCAGGGATGGCCGTCATGCCAGTAACGACCACTGTTGCCTTGGTGACGAGTTCCAGGCACCAGATACTGGCCATTGGTAGCTGCCTTGCAGAGCAATGGACTGTTGTGAACGTCCGGAACCATGGCGATCGTAGTGATGTAAGGCACAAGCTGATTCATACCTACAGCCGGATTTCCTTCAGCAGAGCTGTATCCTGAATTGTGCATCAAACGTTCGCTGTACATGATCGTGTTGCTGGTACCATCAGAGATCGAACCGTGACTTGCATGGCGACGACCAGCCCATCCGTAAGCAAAAATTCCGCTCAAGTTGCCACCTTGGTTAATTGAGTTGCCTCCCCAAAGTGCGGTACCAATCGATGTGCCATTACCGCCCAAGCACATTGAGTATGACTGTCCTTGAGCGCGGTTTGGAACTTCAGCGTCAGATGGGCACTTCATGAAACCAGGTGCTGTATTCCACGGAGCCCATCCAGACCAACCTTCGGGACCACCCGGATTAATTCCATTGGCCAAATCACCCGATGAGATCTGGTTGAACTGATTGCCGCCTTCGATGTAAGGAAGGATGCTCAAGAAACCGCTCGCGCGACCTCGGTTACCTGAGTTGGAAACAGAACCGTCCCAATCGGTACCACCCATTCGGTACGGGAATTTCTTGTTGGCACTTTCGTAGTTGTGGGCTGCCAATCCAAGTTGTTTCAAATTGTTCGAACATTGCATACGCCGCGCAGCTTCGCGAGCGGCCTGAACCGCAGGCAAAAGAAGACCAACGAGAATGCCAATAATGGCAATCACGACGAGAAGTTCCACCAGCGTGAAACCGCTCTTCCGATAAGATCGATGCATGGTTTACCTCCAAGAGATAGAAACAAGAGCTACGGAGAAAATTCCGTCTAAATGTGCGGAGACAGGACGAGCTCGCCAGTTGCCAACCCTCCCAAACCGCTGATAGAACTACCGAGACTGGAACGCAGCCTTGGAGTCGATCCAGTATGGAAAAGTTCCGGTTCAGTTAAAGCAATTTAACATCACGCATTGTACTCGACAATATACGCCAAAACAACGCATTGGGGCTTCGTTTTGCATAAACCTAACTATGAAGGCGTCCATGGCGCGTTAATTCCGCAGCTAAAAACACTGCTTGTGCTTGCTGTTTCCCTGCAGGTTGGGGGGGTGGTAGCAGTCGAGCCGTTGGGGCAAGTCCGTTTTCTCAACTGCGATGAGCTGACTGAAAGCAGTGGTGTCTGCTTTAGCCAGCAAAGGATCCTATGGACACACAACGATTCTGGTGACCAGCCGCGGTTGTTTGCCTTCGATCCAAGGGGAAAACTACTGGCAATCGTTGAAGTGTCTGGTGCAAAAGCAGTGGACTGGGAAGATATTTGTTATTTCCAACGCGACGGGACTAGCTACTTGGCAGTTGGAGATGTCGGTGACAACCAGAGCACCCGCGACCAAGTTCAAATTTACTTGGTCAAAGAACCGGAACTGGACGCACAAGTGACTGAACCACGACGCTTACAGTTGCCTGTGGAAGCAGTTTATTCTATCAACTACCCGTCCGGGCCCGTAAATTGCGAAGCGCTCGCCTACGATCCCGTCAGCCAGGAGTTCCTACTAGCAACCAAGGAGCTGTTGCGTTCTCGATTTTTTAGGATCGATGCTCGTCGCATCCAAGGCAATTACAAAGTGACTGCAGATCTAGGTCAGTCGGTTCTTTTCCCGCTAGTGACTGCAGCCGACATTCGGCACGACGGCCAGCAGCTGATCCTGTGCGGATACAGTTCTGCATGGGGCTTGAATCGCGATGGCAATCGCTGGGATAACAGCAACGGTTTCGTGGTGGAGTTGCCCCGGCGTCGCTTGGGAGAAAGTATCTGTTATCACAGCTCGGGCAATAGGCTGTACTTGACGAGCGAATTCTCACCGACGCCATTATTCGATGTGCCGGTGATTGCAAGTGCTGCTATCAGCCCTTGAGCTAGAGACGCATCGAGGCTAAGAACGTGTTCTTTGATAACGGGCGGATGAAAACGCTTGAGTCACTCGATAATCTAACGATATAGGATGAAATAGAATTCAATGGCAAAGTTAAATGTTGAAGGTGTGGGGGAATTTGAGGTTCCGGACGGAAAAAGGCTGGTCCAGGCGTTGACCGACGAAGTTGGTATCGACCAATTGCACGCTTGTGGTGGAAACGCCAGGTGTACAACTTGTCGCGTCGAATTCCTAGATGGTGAACCGGACAAAATGACGTTGGCAGAAAAAGACTGCTTGCAACAGCGAGGACTAATTGGTGTTCGGCTCAGTTGCCAAATCCAGTGTGCAGGAAGCATGTCGGTGCGAGCCATCAGTCGGCTAGCAGGCAGCGGACGGCAGGACGCAGGTGGACCAGTTAGCGATACGCTGCCCGACGATACCGTATGGGTCGACAAACTGGTCTAGTTCTGATTGATCGCAGCCAGGCATTTTCTCCCAGCGTGGCTTTGCTTTGCGTGGCTTTGCGTGGCTTGGCTTTGCGTGGCTTTGCGTGGCTTGGCTTTGCGTGGCTTGGCTTTGCGTGGCTTGGCTTTGCGTGGGGGTTGGCTTTGCGTGGCTTGGCTTTGCGTGGCGTTGATTACCATAGCACTCATCGTGACAGTGCGCTGGCTGCCGGGAAATGCCCTGGTTACCGCTAGTGAGCCTTGGCTGGTTTTGCTCAGTTATGTTGGTCGATGAAAGAACAAGTTTCCATGCTCAGATATTGGACTGCCGGGGAATCCCACGGAAGAACGCTCTTGGCCATGATCGATGGCTTTCCTGCTGGCCTGACCGTTGACTTTGAAATGGTGAACGTTGAATTGAAACGCCGCCAGGGAGGGTATGGGCGAGGTGGTCGGCAGAAGCTGGAGACGGACCAATTGGAGGTGTTGACCGGCATTTGGCAGGGCGTCACGCTTGGTGGGCCGCTCACGCTGCAGGTGATCAACGCTGACTATAAGCTCGAGCGTTTGAAAGAACTGGAAAGGCCCCGCCCCGGGCATGCGGATCTCGTAGGGGCGGTAAAATACCTGGGATCGATACGTGGGGTACTCGAACGCGCCAGCGCCCGAGAAACCGCAGTTCGCGTCGCTGCTGGCGCCCTCGCAAGGCAACTGTTGCGGGTCTTTGGAATTGAAACCATCGGCTACGTTACAGAAATAGGAGGCCTCGCGGTAGATACGCCCGCAGGTACTCTCGACGAGCACCGAGCGGCCCGCGATCGGAGTTCGGTATATAGCCTGGCCCCCGAGCGCGATGCAGAATTCGAACAGCTGATCGATGAAACCAGGAAAGAAGGCGACACGCTGGGTGGTGTTGTCGAAGTCCGTGTCGAGAACTTGCCAATCGGACTGGGTACGCATGCACAGTGGGACCGGAAGCTGGATGGCAGAATTGCTCAGGCGGTCATGGCCGTTCAGGCAATCAAGGGCGTGGAAATTGGCATGGGCTTTGAAGCAGCTCGATTACCTGGTTCCAAAGTGCATGATCCGATCCACTACGATGCATCCCAAAAAGACTTACCAAGTATGGGATACACTCGCCCAACCAATAATGCTGGAGGACTGGAAGGTGGCATGACCAATGGCCAACCTCTTGTCGTGCGGGCTGCCAAGAAACCGATTAGCACGCTGCAAAAGCCATTGGATTCGATCCGTATGGATAGCAAAGAACCACAGCGCGCTAGCTACGAACGTAGCGACGTTTGCGCAATATCAGCCGCAAGCGTGATTGTTGAGCACGTGGTAGCTTTTGAAGTAGCGGCGGCTTTTATCGAAAAATTTGGTGGTGACAGCATCGAAGAATTAAAAGCTCGTTACACGCTTTACCTGCGGCAGGGCGCGGCTCATTAATCAGATCATTGGTTAGCTTACGCATTCTTCCCAAATAGTTGCCGGTTCTCTTATGCCAGCAATGATTCCGCGCTAGATTGTGCAATCCGGCCTGGACTGCGGCACGCACGGAATTGTACTCTTGCCAGCCGCTGCGCGGGTTGTGCGATCCCTGTCGAGTCGTACACATTTTTGTCGGTACTTCATTGCAGGCGGAACCAGCTGTGGAACTGCCAGCGGCTATGTAAAAATTCCAGTTCATAATCCTGTGGCTTCACGATCCCTGAACAGCTCAACCCTATGATCTGCATTGTATGCGGAACGGATAGTAAGCTATTTCCGCCCCGTCCGTAGACAGCACGCGCGCGGTCAACCGAACCATGAAATCCTCAGCCGCCGAAAACTGGCAAATGCATGAATCCACCTCACGTGGCTTATGCCGGCTTGCATTCATGATTTTGGCGGTCGGGCCATTGGTGTTGTGTAGTATTTGGTCCGCTGCCACGCTCCTTCCTCAATACGACCGTTGGCACCGTGGCAGCTGGGAGCGACTGCTTTCGTCCAAACTGGGACTGCGAGTTTCGATTGAATCCAGCGAATGGTTGTCACCGAATCGCGTTCAGTTGTCTTCTATTCGATTTGAAAACCTCGAAACAAATGCGCTGGTTGCAGAAATAGAATCTGCCGATTTGCGGCTATACAGTAGCCGAAGCGAGGCCTATTTGGCGAAGCCAGTGATTCATGCGGGGCAAATCCAAGAAACCTGGAATCTATTGCACGATCGATTGCTGTGTCATCCGGATGACATGGCTCGACTGGCAGATCTAAGCGCGGACCAGCTGCTGGTTCATGGTGATGTCGACGATCATCTGCTGCGGGACGTGCGGTTGCGTTTGGACCCTGCTAAACAAGACCCGGAGATTTGGCTGGCATTCGTGCCTCCTCAGTCGAATACGCCGTCGGGTGATACGCAGCAAGAAGAGAATACGGAAACTGTGCGACCGAGTGTCTTGATCGTCCAGCGCCAGCGCAACGCCAGCCGAGCAGAAACGGTTGCGGATTTGAAAACCGGCGCCCATTCGCTGCCTGGCAACTTGCTAGCGGCGTTCTATCCCGCGTTCGAAAAATTGGGCGATCAAGCACGATTTCTCGGCTCGGTACATCTCGTCCGCCGACGTTCAAGCTGGAACATCGAGCCAGCCCCAAAGAACGCTGCCGATAAGAACGGTATTGCAGAGACGCCCAAGTTCATTGTGCAGGACATTGATTTTGGTCGTCTGACATGGGGAACCAATGCGTATGTTCAGGGATTCGGCTCTATGTCCATTTGGGACCTGCAAACGACCAACTATGGCATTGAGCGATTGCACGGCAACGTATTAATTCAGGCACGCAGTGGCGAGTCAGGCCGCGACGCGCCGGCTAGCATTAGCAGTCGTTTTCTGGAATCCGTCTGTCGAAATTTGAGCATGTCTAGCCAGCTCGGCGAGTTTTCCGACGGCGCTCATTATCTCGACTATTTGGAGATGCAGTTCTTCCTCGCGGCGGGGGAATTGCATTTGGTCGGTGAAATCCGCGACCATCAGAACTACTTAGCCTATCGTGGTAGCGATATGTGGGAATCTGCCATCACCTTGGATCGTTTAGTCCAGACCCTGCAAGACGCAGTTCCTCCGCAAGTGTTTCAGGATAAGGAAGGCGATCCATGGTTGGCACGGCAGGCAGCGATATGGCTTCCCTTGAATGCGACTGCGGGATCGCTGCAACGCTAGGGCATCGTTATCTCGCTTCTCGAATTTTGCAGATCACGTCTTGGACTTCGTCGGTATTCGAAAAAACTCTCAGGATCATCCGTTGGGGCAGTGCTTGCAGTTTCGCCAGCCGTCGTTTATCCAGGGGGCGGACTTCTAGATTGCGGATCAGGATAGCGCGGATCTGATTGGGGAATCGTTTCGCCAAGAATCGATAGATTTCGGGATCCTTCTCACCGCTATCGCCTACCAATACGAACTGCCGCTCAGGTAGTCGTTTGACGATGCCAGCGATGATGCCAACTTTTGAGTTTCGCCTTATTGGGCGAAACCGCTTGAACATTTCGTCGCGCACGCGAAAGTACTTTAGATGCATGCTTCCAGCGGGGAAATTGCATTCAGCGCAAAGTTCTGCTAGCGGGTCGTAGAGTTGCCAAGGGCTGCTAGAGACGTAGTGAAAGGCGCACCCCTGCTCGGACCAGCTTTGGTACAGCTGTGCCATTCCGTCCACCTGTGCAAAGGGACGCAGGAATGTATTGGCCAACATTTCGCGCCTTTGTGTAGCCTCAGTCAACTTAATAGTGTC
>JAGQPR010000195.1:6812-13696 GCA_020426625.1 Planctomycetales bacterium | reverse complement strand
TTCGCCAGAATTCCCCGATTGAGAGGAATTCTGGCGAATCCCACTACCCTAAAATTAGGCTGTAACAGACCACTAGCGACCAAAACGATTAATCGATTGTTAGCGACCAGAAAGCACGTGGTGAGTCCCGCTCAATTCAACATGTTGCCTTTCGCAGCTTCTTTTGTTTTGGAGCCGGAAAACTGCGGGTGCATTGTTTTCCGAGTGCATTATTTTCGTCGGACGCCACACCTTCCGTCCTCGGATTACGTAACGGCTCAATTGCCATACAATAGAGGCCTGGAAAGCGAATGTGTTTGGCGGCACCAGTTGAATATTCCAGTTGAACTAGGTTGGCAACAGCTTTTCAGCGACTGTTCGTGGCCCATTCCTACGCGAAACCAAAATGCCCAAACTTGTAGTTGATCAATTAAGCAAAGAATTCTGTTCGGCGGCGGAAAGGTTGACTGTTCTGCAAGGAGTGAGTTTTTCACTCTCTGACGGTGACAATATGTCCATTGTTGGTCCAAGCGGCTGTGGAAAATCGACGCTGCTTTACATCTTGGGCACGCTGGATCAACCGACTGCGGGCACCGTCGAGTTGGACGGTGTGGCGCCCTTTGATTTGCCACCGACGGAGATCGCCAAGTATCGTAATGAGAATATTGGATTCGTATTCCAAGATCATCACTTGCTGCCACAGCTTTCGGTTCAAGAGAATGTGTTGTTGCCTGCCATGGCGGTTGCATCACCTTCGCAAGACAATGTCGACCGCGCCAATAAGTTAATCGACGATGTTGGACTCAATGAGCGGCGCCGCCATTTGCCTGGACAGCTTAGCGGGGGTGAACGCCAACGAGTTGCGGTAGCCAGGGCCTTGCTGAATAGCCCGAAATTACTGTTGGCTGACGAGCCTACGGGAAACCTAGACGAATCGAACACCGCGCGAATTGCGGAACTACTCTTTGAGCTCCCGCGCCGAGAGGGGGCGATGCTGATTGTCGTCACCCATAGCGTTTGGCTGGCAGAACAGGCTAAGTTGCGAATGCAGCTTCGCGAGGGGAAGTTGGCCCAGATTGGAGCGTTGGAATGAACACCAACTCGCCCTGGCGTATCGTCCTTCAATCGCTTAAGTTTTTCGCCCGTTCTCATTGCAGCGTGGCGTTAGGAATCGCTGCTGCTACAGCTGTCATTGTCGGTGCACTGATTGTTGGCGACAGCGTAAGAGGCAGCTTGCGAGCCACCGTGCTGGATCGGCTGGGAAGCGTGGAATGCTTGTTGCATTCGAGAACTTTCTTCGAGCCCCAAGTACTAGAGGCTTTGGAATTTGAACCAGCTGGTACTCAAGTTTCCTGTCAACCCGCAATTATTCTGACGGGTTCAACAGTCGAACGACGACAAGATGACAAGACGTTGCGGGCGACGAAGGTACAAATGGTGGCTGGAAACACGGCGCTGTGGGATTCGCTGTTTTCAAGGAGTGAGCTGCAGTCCCAAATCGCCCTTGGTGAAGACGAAGTCGCCGTGAATGCCTCGCTGGCTGCAGAGCTATCTTTGGTAATCGGCGACGAAATCACGGTGCGAATGAGTAACACGCCTGGTGTGCCAGCAGACAATCCACTGGGACGGCGTGATGCCATCGCGGCCAGCTTGCCCAGACAGCGCGTGGTCGCGATCTTGCCCAATGAAAGTCCGGGCAGTATTCGCTTCACGTCGAGCCAGGAAGTTCCACTTAATGTTTTCTGTTCTCAAGCAACAGTCCAAGACATTTTGGAGTGTGGTACTCAGGTCAATGCGGCATTTGTATTCACAGATCCGTCGACCAATGTTCCTGGCTCGCGTGGACAGGATCTTTGCGACCAATTGAACTTGCAGCTTCGTCCATCCCTCGAAGACTTTGGACTGCAATTGACGCGGCATCGTCGCGTCTTTCCCGACCCGGAAATTGACGTCACTTCCTCGCTAGGGCAACCACCAAGTGCGGTGTTTGACTACTACCAGCTTTCGTCAACCGAATTGGTTATCGATAACGCGACGACGCACGCCGTAGTGCAACAGTTGGGATTGCAAGAAACGACGCGGCTCATCTCATATGTTGCCAATAGTATTCAGAAAGTGAAACCAACTCAATTTGATTTGTCCCCACAGCGGTCCGCAATCCGCTATGAGAGCCGCTATGTGGATCGCGACGATACTGAGAGAGCCAATCGCGCCGGGGGAAACAGAGTCGTGGGCGAGGAGCATCAGTTGGCTACCCGCGATGCATTTTTCATGTCTTCCAATGAATTTGGTGCAGCGGATGGAGAAAGCGGCGATAACTCGCTCAGTGGTCGAAAAGTACCGTACTCGATCGTTGTAGGTGTCGATACCAATTCGACCGAGTTCGAATTCAGTCAATACACTCAAATCGATCGAGCCGAACTGCGCGTACCCTACTGCTGGATCAACTCGTGGTTGGCTAAAGAGTTGGATCTCCAGGCGGGAGATTGGTGTGAGATGAAATACTTCGAACCGGAGACTGTCGATGGTCAGGAGATAGAAACGCAAATGCACTTTATGGTAGCTGGTGTAGTGCCTTTGACGGAACCGGTAAAGGGATACAAACGCAACCAGCCAGCTTCCTTCTCAGAATCCCCGACGGCTTTTAATGATCCAGATCTAACACCAACAGTGCCCGGCATCACGGATCAAGATTCCATTTCCAAGTGGGATGTTCCTTTCGAACTGGAGCACGACTTGATTCTGGGGCAGGACGACAAGTATTGGGAAGACCATCGGCTGACTCCCAAGGTCTTTACGCCCTACAACTACGCGTCGTCGCTGGAGATGTTCGGCAGTCGCTTCGGTCAAACCACCACTCTTCGCGTGCGGGCCAGTGATGTGGCCAACGAAGCCGAATTGCGAAGCAAAATTGAAGAGGCATTGTTGATCACTCGCCCTGCGAAAGGTCTGGTGTTTATGCCGCTCCGCGAATCGCAGCTACATGCGGCATCGGGTACAACCCCTTTCGATGCGTTGTTCTTGTCTCTCAGTTTTTTTGTGATCGTCGCCGCATTGCTTTTGGTGGCGTTGCAGTTAAAGCTGAGCGTGGAAAAACGAGCTGGACAAGTTGGCATCCAGTACGCGTTGGGGCTTGCTCCAGGGCGAGTCCGATCTTTGTTGATGGGTGAGTACTTGTACGTAACTGTTGCGGGCGCGTGTCTGGGAGTCGGCTTGGGAATTGCCTATGCTGCCGCCATGATCGCTGGCCTGGAAACTTGGTGGATTGGGGCGATTTCAACTCAGTTTCTGCAGTTCTCATTTCGTTACGCCAGCTTGGTATTTGGATTTGTGGGCGGCGTCCTGGCGAGCAGCTTGACGATCTATTTCGGCCTGCGTCGATTGGCGAAGTTGGCCCCGCTGTCTCTCTTGCGAGGGCAGACAGATGTCTTGGCAAGAAACCAGCATGGCCCCAACCGCGCAGCCATGGCCTCTGCCGGATTCTGTGTGTTCGGCGCTGTTGGGCTGAGTGTAGCTGGATTTGGCCAGAGTGGCATGGCTCGGGCAGGAATCTTCTTTGGGTGTGGCGTGTTGGTTTTGACGGCAGCGTTACTGCTACTGCACCAGTGGATTGCCCAGGGAACAAGACTGGAGCAAAGCCAATTGATGCGTCAACAGAATTTGCTGCTTCTTGCTTGGAGAGCGGTCAGCCGCAATCCTTTTCGAAGTTCACTGGCGATCGGTTTGCTTGGAGTTGCCAGTTTCTTGATTGCATCCATGAGTGTATTTCAGATCTCACCAAATAAACTCGGCTACGGTGGATTTGACTTGATCGCTGAGAGTTCACAACCCATTTTCAAAAACATCTCATCCTCAAGTGTCAGAACGGAGCTGCTTGGCGAGCAAGCTCGAGCTCTAGCCAAAACGACCATCGTTAGTATGCGCCAGCGGCAAGGTGAAGATGCTAGCTGCAACAATTTGTTCCAAGCCAGCCAGCCAACGATCCTGGGGGTGTCCGATAGTTTGCGAAGCTTGACCGACTTATCCCCCGATGCTAATCAATTCAGCTGGGCTGCAGCCAGGACACCGCAAAACCCTTGGGCCAGCTTACAGGCTGTAGCCAGCGGCGAAGAAGGTAGCCCGATCCCGGTAATCTTGGATCAAAACACGGCGGCTTGGAGTCTGAAACAAGGCGGTGCATTGGAGACCGTATTTCACTTGCAGTATCCTGGCAAGCAAATCTACTTTCGCACGGTAGGATTATTGAGCAACAGCGTCTTGCAAGGCAAGCTCTTGATCAGTGAAGCTAATTTCCAATCGCTTTTCCCCAACATCAGTGGTTACGGATTCTTTCTTATTCGCAGTGGCGATCCCGATAGCATCGACGCAGAAATCCAAGCGTTGGAGGACGGCTGGAGCGACGAGGGGATGGATGTGACACGCAGTGATCTAATTTTAGAAAAGCTGCTCGGCGTGCAAAACACCTACATCAGCGCTTTTCAGTCACTTGGGGCACTAGGATTGTTGCTGGGAACGTTTGGGTTGGTAGCTGTCCAACTGAGGAGCGTCGTCGAACGTCGCCGCGAACTGGCACTGATGCAAGCGATCGGTTTTTCTCGTAGCCGTATTTCGCGCATGCTGACCCTAGAAACCATGTTGCTGTTGTCTTCAGGCATGTTGGTTGGCGTTATCTCAGCAGCGATATCACTCGCGCCATTTGTGCTCGAAACCGGACCGTCGTTAAATCTGCTTGGGCCAATGGTCATGTTGGCCACCGTGCTGGTTTTAGGAGGAATTGTATCGATTTTGGCTGTCGGATCGGCCACAAGGCAATCGATTCTTGCGGGCTTGCGCAGCGAATGACGCTCACCAGCATTCTTGATAACGATCCGATTCTAACTTTGTGCTCTCGCAAGATGTTTCAAGTTGAACTTGCGACGCATCTCGGCGAATGCTGCCATTCCAGCAGAAGCTCCCCCACCTCTTCGGAAGATTCGGGGCATGCAAGCGATTCGCGTTTCATAAGGCAGTGCGGTGTTTGCCGAGAACTACTCAACTTTATGCCAAAAGGGTGGTTAAAGCATTTGCAGGCGGCCAGCATTTGCCGATATACTGCTAATCGAGGGATAAACAATTGCCGCTGGGGTCATTAGGCGGAAGCTGATGGCATTGGCCGAATGGTGGCATGGACCAAGTTGTTTTTCCGCAGATCGTTAAAGAACTTACACGCCATTTCTATTCCGGAGCGAGAAAATGGAACAGATCCGCAAGCAAGCAAGAATCGCTCGGCGACGGTTGACGATCGAACGATTCTTGGGCTATCTGCCTTGGGCTTTGTTCGCTGCATTGGCGTGTTCGTTAGTTGGCTTGGCGTTTCCGAAATTTATGTTCCTGGGAATTGAGCCTGGCCTCTGGTTCGGCAGTTGGCTTGGCAGCGTTTCAATATGCGCAATCCTCATTGCGTTTTGGATGACATTCATCGGCCGTCCTTCGCTAGCTGACGCTGCTGCAGAAATTGATCGCCGCTGCGGATTAAAAGAGCGGCTTTCCAGTGCGCTTGTGCTGACCGAAGAAGACCGACAAACGGAACTGGGCGGCGCGCTAGTTGAAGATGCCAATCGTCGGGCCGAAAAGCTGGACGTTCGCGAGTACTTCAATTTGGGTTTCTCTCGCAAATTGTTTTTGCCCATCATTCCGGCGCTATTGGTTGCCGCTCTTTGGTTCGCACCTAACAGGCAGGCCCCGGAACAGGTTAGCCAACAGCCAGACCAAACCAATTTGACCCAGGTTAAGAATTCGACGAAGAACTTGTTACAAGAAGTAAAGAAGAAGCGTGAAGCCGCCGAGAAAGAGGGCCTGGCAGCCGCGGCGGAAATGTTCAAGCAGCTAGAGGGTGAGCTTTCCAAGCTGCAGAAGGACACCAAGATTGATACCAAGCAGATGTTGACCAAACTGAATGACATCAAAGATCAACTGGCCGAGCGCAAGAAGGAGTTGGGTTCAGCGGATGCACTGCGCAAGAACCTACAGAATCTTCAGAAGTTCGAAGCGGGGCCAGCGGACAAGTTGCTGGATGCCATGAAAGATGGCGACTTTGACAAAGCCGAAGAGGCGCTAGAGAAACTGCTCGAAAAAATTCAAAGCGGTGAAATGTCTGCTCAGGATACTGAAAAGCTGCAGAAGCAATTGGAGCAAATGCAACAAGCGATTTCAGAAGCTGCGCAGGCTCAGCAACAAGCCAAACAAGCTTTGCAAGAACAAATCCGTCAAGCGGAATCCGCTGGCGATACGCAGAAGGCGGCACAATTGCAAAGGAAGCTGGACCAGATGGCTGGAATGGAAGCCAACATGGCTCAGCTGCAACAGATGTCGGACATGCTTTCCAAGGCTTCGGAATCTATGCGCCAGGGTGATATGCAGACTGCGTCCGAATCGCTGCAAGAGATGATGAGTCAAATGCAGCAAATGAACCAATCGGATTCCGAACTCCAGGACTTGGACCAGTTGATGGATAGCTTGGCCCAAAGCAAATCGCAAATGACATGTAAGAACTGCAACGGCATGGGCTGCCCCGAATGCATGGGCTCTTCAATGCAGCAGCAATCCCCCGGGCAAGGTATGGGAGATGGCCAAGGGCAAGGAGAGCGTCCAGAGGAAGAAAATGAGGTCGATTTCTACGATTCGCAGGTGCGGGAGATGATGCGCAAAGGCGAAATCCTAGATGGAGGAAAGGTTGGCGGAGCGAATCGCAAGGGTGATACTCAAATAGAGGTTCAGCAAGCCGTTCTGGCATCTATGTCGGAAGAGCCCGAGCCACTCGATCAAACGCCTTTGCCCAAATTGCAACGCGAGCACACACGCTCTTACTTCAATGCGGTCCGCGAGGGGCAGTAGCCTTCGCAAGTCGTCGAGTGATGTTCTTAAAG
>JAGQPR010000195.1:0-6715 GCA_020426625.1 Planctomycetales bacterium | reverse complement strand
GAGGTTTCGCAGTTGCAGTCAGATCCGCCGCTCACAGGTCCCGAGGTGAAGGCTGAGAAAAGCCATCAAGTGGGCCGCCAGGTTGTGTTGATGCGTTGACTCAGGTACTGCCCTCGATCGAAACAACCCTCGATATCGCCCTGGAGTTGGTATAATAGGGGCCCCGCGATTCCTGCATTAGGAATTCGAATTCACACCGATTAGGCGCACATTCGATTCACTTGCTTAGCGTTTGAATCCGCGCCGCCCAAGTCTGCAGCTAAGACAGTTCAATGCCAAAAATTGTGCAGATTCCTAAAGGACATCACCAACGATCGACATGGCCTTTCCCACGTTATTTGATTTTGCCAGTCGCCTGGAGTTTGGTTGCATTTTTTGCTGCGCCGCTATGCCATGCCGTTCAGGAGGCGAGTGCAGCGACTGCACAAGAGCTGGAGTTCTTTGAACGCAACGTACGTCCGTTGCTGGTCGAGCATTGTTACCAGTGCCACAGTCAAAGCGCAGACAAAGTGCAAGGCGGCTTGTTGCTCGACAGCCAGCAAGCGCTGTTCCGTGGAGGCGAATCCGGACAAGCCGTCGTACCTGGTGACGTCGAAGCGAGCTTGATTATTCAGGCAGTGCGTTACGAGTCGTATGAAATGCCACCCAAAGGCAAGTTGACTTCGCAGGAAATAGCAACTTTGGAGCGGTGGGTCGCGATGGGTGCACCATGGCCGGACGAATTACCACCTGAGAGCAAGACAACTTCGACAGATTTCGACATCGCGCTCCGCCGAGATCAGCATTGGGTATGGCAGCCAATCTGCGCACCGGCCGTTCCCGATGTGATGCGTCAGAGCTGGCCGCACAACGACATCGATCGATTTATTCTAGCTGAATTGGAGAAGGCAGATCTTGTTCCCAGCGCAGACGCTTCAAAGCTGGCACTGGTTCGCAGGCTGTATTTCGACTTGATCGGCTTGCCACCCACGCCGGAACAAATGGATGCATTCGTCAACGATAATTCACCACAAGCGATCGAACGCTTGGTAGATGGATTGCTCGATTCGCCGCACTTTGGTGAGCGCTGGGGTCGGCATTGGTTGGATTTGGTCCGCTACGCAGAATCGCGAGGACATGAGTTCGACAACGATGCTCCGAACGCCTTTCAATATCGCGACTACGTTATTAGGGCATTCAACGCGGACGTACCATACGATCAGTTCGTCGCAGAGCACATTGCCGGTGATCTGCTGACACAACCGCGACTCAATCCACAGTTGGGATTCAATGAATCGATCTTGGGTACTGGGTTTTGGTTTTTGGGAGAGTGGGTCCATTCACCAGTCGATGTTCGCAAAGACGAAAGTGATCGCTTCGACAACATGCTCGACGTGATGTCCAAAACGTTCTTGGGCGTTACATTGGCTTGTGCTCGCTGCCACGATCACAAGTTTGACGCCATTTCGACAGCCGATTACTACTCGCTTAGTGGTTTCCTGCAAAGCAGCGACTACCGCCAAGTGCGATTTCAGTCGCTTGAGCACAATCGTGAAGTTGCTAGCCAACTGGCAAAGCTGGATCATGAGTATCAAAGCCGTATTGCCAGCTTGCTCGAGTCCAGTGGATTGTCGCGTCCCACAATGGTGTCAACTGACGACAGCGATCGCGCTTTTGTAGCGGTCGACTACGGTCAAGTCTCAGAAACTGAGTTCCTGCAAGATGGATTCATTTTTGGAGCTGGGCCACGAGACGCCTTGGCCGCGACTTTGGAACCCCAAGAGGACAAGTCTCTTGTTCATTTTCCGGCAATGCCAGCGGCAGCAAGCGACGCGTTCTGGGATGGTTTGGAATCCATTTCTGACCGGGGGGCTGGCAACAAAAGCAAACTGGCTAGTCTGCCGCGCAGCGGACGCACTTTGCGCACACCAAGTTTTGCATTGACCAGCGGAGATGTCTCTTGCCTGGTCAAGGGTTCTGGCCATGTATTTGCTTGCGTTGCCTCGCACCGATTGGTTGCGGGGCCCTTGCACGGTGAAACAATTCAAGAGATCAAGCCGGAAAAGGAATGGGTTGAGTTGAACTTGGACCGCTACGTTGGCCAGCGCGTGCATTTGGAGTTTACGCCTGACGAAGGCAGCCAACTGACGGTTTATCTGGTGACCCAAGGTGCAAATTCAGAAGTTTGCCAACGTATCAGTCAGCGGGCAGCTGAGAATGCGCGGCGGGCGACTGAGTATGAATTGTCGGCTCGAGCGATCTTGTCGCGGGAGGCGCCAACATTGCTCGATCAGTGGACGCATGATCGCGGTCAGTTACAACGGAAAGTGATGAAGCGCTCGGAACTGGCAATGGCGATGATGGATGGAGTGGGAGAGGACGATCACATTCTGATTCGTGGTAATTCTTCCATGCCGGGAGCAATGGAACCTCGGCACTTTCTTGAGGCGATCAGTGGCAACCAGCCAATGCCCATCAACAATGGCAGTGGCAGGCTCGAGCTGGCGCAGCACATCAACGATGTCGCCAATCCACTCACCTCACGTGTCATCGTCAATCGCGTTTGGCATTACCTTCTCGGGCGTGGCATCGTACCTACCACCGATGATTTTGGAGTACTTGGACAACGTCCAACTCATCCGGAGCTACTTGATTACCTTGCTGTGTTGTTTGCAGAGCAAGGTCACAGTATCAAAGAGATGATCCGCAGTATCGTACTCTCGCGGACATACCAGATGAGTAGCCATGCCTCAGCCAATGCATTGGCTGCCGATCCGGAGAACCTTCTCTGGCACTATCGTCCTCCGAAAAGGCTCGAGGGCGAAGTCATCCGCGACTCCTTGCTGGCACTTGCCGGACATCTTGACACAACTTTCTATGGACCGTCGATCCCCATTCACTTGACTTCGTTTATGGAAGGCCGCGGGCGTCCCAGCGAAAGCGGCCCTAGTGATGGTGCCCGGCGAAGATCAATCTATGTTGCCGTCCGGCGCAATTTTTTATCTCCTTTTATGCTGACCTTTGACTCGCCTGCTCCCTTCAGCACAATGGGAAGACGGAATGTTTCCAATGTACCGGCGCAAGCGCTTATCTTGATGAACGATCCCTTTGTGATCGCTCAAGCAGCCGCATGGGGAAAGCGAGCACGGTTGTTTGATCCCGATCCTAGGCAGTCCGTGGACTGGATGTATCGGATGGCATTTGCACGTTCCGCAACCTCAGCAGAAATTGATGCAGCAGTACATTTTCTGGCGGCTGAAGGAGCAGCAAATGATGAAGCGTGGACGGACTTGGCCCATGCTTTGATAAACGCCAAGGAGTTTATCTTCCTGAGGTGATCGCATTACGCCGTTTCTAACGGCAATCCACCCACTGGCCGGACTCAGCTGAGCGTTGCAAACACTGGCAGATATGGATTGCGTCACGGGCGATGCCAGCATGTAAGCGAGATTCAACGATTCCGCCAGCCACCGACCGAGCTGCGTCATCGATTTCCGCTGCAAATGCACTGATCTCGTCACCTTCAGGCATGGTGGGTTTCAAGCTGGAGCCATCTTGCTTTAGCACTCGTAACGGCATTACGTCCGCCCCGTCGGTCAAAGCCGAAAGTTCGAATTGCGCCACTGCGTCTTGGAACTGAATCTCGAAGCCATGGCAAAACGGTCGCGCCGTTTGGTCACTCACTCCGCTCGATGTGCCAACGATAACGCCTGGCTCGCCAAACTCCATGACTGTATGACAGAATTTCACGATGCCGTCACGCATCGTCGCCACAGCCAGCACTCGTTTGGGCATTCCAAAAAGCAAGCGGATAAAGTGCGCATCGTGTACATGCAGATCGATCAGCGGTCCACCAACTGTTGAGGGGTCATAGAAGTCTGGAATCCAATCAGGTGGAGAAATAATACGTTTAAAGTATCCTCGCAGTGGCCGCCCGAACTCGTCCCTGGTAGCTGCTTGATATGCAAACTGAAACTCACCCATGTACGGCAGCACCTGAGCGACCATGACGCGGCGATCGGCTTTTTCCGCCGCAGCCAGAATCGTATCGCAATCTTGGGTTGTGAGCCCTAATGGCTTCTCGCACAGCACGTGTTTCCCAGCTTGCAGGGCTTGGCAAGCGGCCTCCACGTGTAGATTCGGCGGTAGGCAGATGTCGATTAAGTCAATGGAGTCGTCTGTCAGCATGGACTCAAACGAATCGTACGCGGTCATGCCGGCTACGTCGATCTGCTCTCCCGGCGGGCCGAAATTTCCGCGAATACCACGCCAATCACCCAAGCGTTTTTTCGGATCCCGTGAGGCAAATGCAACCAGCTTGGCGGCTTGGCAGCGTTGGTATGCCAAATAGTGAATCCACCCCATAAATCCCACGCCAACAATTGCTGCCTTCAGCATAGATCATCCACTCAAATCAACGGTCTAAGGTTGTTGTTATCAAAACTTCAGCAATCTGAGTTCGCTTGTCGGGTTGCAGGATCCCAGACTACGGACTCTCACTATAGCCTTTCGACTGCTTGATAACATGCCCTTGCAAGAAGATAATGTTCGGTTCCATTGGACGCGAAAAGACGAACTTGGTCGTTTGCTCGGGCACCTTTTTCGTTTTCCAACTCCTTTCAAATCGTATTAATCCCGCGAATCCTACCCAGCTTGTGAAATGCACGAGCCTACCTTTTGCTGCTTCTGAGGCCTCTCATGTTACGAATCGTGTCTTTATCGTCGTCAACCGGTTTTCTTTGTGTTGCAGCAGCCGTACTGAGCTGCGGGCAGATCTACGGACAGGATTATCGAACAGGAATTGTTTGGCAGGAACCCAAGGTCATTACGCCCGGCGCAACTGCGGCCGATCCCCCTTCGGACGCGATCGTTCTTTTCAACGGAAAAGATCTAGCTAACTGGGAGAACGGCGAGAATTGGACAGTCAAGGACGGAGTCATCTACGCTGGTCGACGTCCAATTACGACTAAAGAAAAATTCGGTGACTGCCAGTTGCACATCGAATGGTCGGCACCAGAGGAAGTCAAGGGCGATGGGCAAGGTCGCGGCAATAGCGGTATTTTTCTCATGGGCATCTACGAGATCCAAGTCCTCGATTCCTACGATAACCCGACCTATTTCGACGGTCAGGCGGGCGCGATCTACAAACAAACTCCCCCCATGGTCAACGCCATGCGAAAACCTGGCGAGTGGAACACCTACGACATTCTGTGGACTGCACCACGTTTCAATGAGGACGGTTCGCTACGATCACCTGCATATATTACGGCAATCCACAACGGCGCGGTCATACTCAATCACTTCGAATTATTGGGAGACACTCCGTTCAATCGACCTCCTCAATACACCAAGCACGAAGAAGTTGGTCCAATCTCGTTGCAGGATCATGGAAATCCGGTGCGGTTTCGCAACATTTGGGCTCGTCCCATGGTGGCGCCCATAGGCGAACAAGTCCGTGAACCATTTATTCGCAATGGTGACAAGGAAACACCAATCAACCAGTAGTCTCTTAATTCGCGTTCACCTACAAACAGGAAGAATCTTTTGGACAGGCATTTTACGCTGCTTCCCGGAGACGGAATCGGCCCGGAAATCATCACGCAAGCACGCTGTGTGCTCGAAGCATTGGCTCGCAAGTTTGGACATAGCTTTGAGTTCACCGAGTGTATGATTGGTGGCTGCGCCATCGATGCAACTGGCGATCCACTACCTCAAGCCACGATCGACGCTTGCCGAGCTAGCGACGGAGTTCTGTTGGGCGCAGTCGGTGGTCCGAAATGGGATGATCCCTCTGCCAAGACGCGTCCCGAAGCTGGTTTGCTGCGGATTCGCAAAGAGATGGGGCTTTTCGCCAATCTCCGCCCAATAACTCCCTTTGCAGAGTTGCTTGACGCGTCTCCATTGAAGCGTGAAATCGTCGAAGGCACTGACATTCTCTTTTTCCGAGAATTGACGGGCGGAATATACTTCGGGCCCTCCGGTAGTGAAGATCTGCCGGACGGTGGCGTGCGCGCCTTCAGCACGATGGTGTATGAAACGTCAGAAATAGAACGGATCTTTCGCTTGGCTGCGGACGCCGCCAGAAAGCGCAAGAAACACCTGACCATGGTCGATAAAGCCAATGTTTTGGAAGCCAGCCGCCTTTGGCGAAAGGTGTGCGCAAAGATCGTTGCCGAAGAGTATCCCGACTTAACGTACGACGTGGTCTTGGTCGACGCCATGGCCATGCACTTGATCAGCCGTCCGACTAGCTTTGATGTCGTGGTAACTAGCAATATGTTCGGCGATATTCTTACCGACGAGGCTTCCATGTTGCCCGGCTCGCTGGGAATGTTGCCTAGTGCTTCCATCGGCGCCCAAGGGCCCGGGCTGTACGAACCGATTCATGGTAGTGCGCCGGACATCGCGGGCAAAGGCATTGCCAATCCGCTGGCCACGATTCTGGCAGCGGCCATGATGTTGCGACACTCTTGTGACATGGCTGTTGAGGCTGACGCTGTGGAAGCCGCTGTGCAAGCCGTCCTTGCCGCCGGATATAGGACTGCGGATATTGCACGCAAGGGGGAACCGTCGTTGGGAACAGTGGAGATGACCGACAAGGTCCTTGAAAAACTAGCTTGAGTCCTTCGGAACTGCGGAGCAGTGGCAGATTGTAGCCTGGGGTAAGCGGTTAACGAGTAACACGAGTTTCCGCGCGACCCCAGGTTAGTTATCAGCGCCGCAGGGCGAACGAACG
>JAGQPR010000194.1 GCA_020426625.1 Planctomycetales bacterium | reverse complement strand
CCACCCTCCAAGGTTGCTGCCTTGACGGGTTCTTCATCAGCATCGGCGGTTTCTTTAGCCGATTCCCACCATTTCGAAAGTGCCAGGTAGTTGTCGTCGGTTTTGCCATCCGCCTCAAGTGCTGCACCAACATTGGCAAGCTCCTTGCCCTTGTCCTCGAGCACGCCGACTTTGGCACCATCAAGCCCCTTGATGGCCGGCAAGAACAGGAAGCCCGACGGCTGGCCTACTGCGTAGCGAGCATAAGTATCGGGCGCGGATTCCTCAAGGTTTTTGGACGCGTAGTAGTCTTGCTTGTAACCGATGGCTGGCCCACCCAACAAGCCAGCGGAAAGCATGCCGCAGCCGCCCATCAATCCGATGGCGACGGCCCCGCCCTTGGGGAATCGCTCCGAGCCGACAGCCAACATGGTCGGCCATAAGAAGGTTTTTCCGCAGGCGTAGATTGTGGCTGCTACCACACACATGACGATTGAACTTGCGCCACCTAACATGGTCAGGCCAATGACTCCGAGGATACTGCTGACGAACAGCAAGCCCAATGGCGAAATGCGGTGAACGATCGGCCCAGCTACGAATCGTAGGGCAAACATCAGGCTGGATGTGTAGACGAAAAGCATGAGGCCCTTTTGCGGGTCGGCCATGATAGAACCAGTGATTTTCGATATCCAAGAATCGGTTCCCAATTCGACATAACCTACTAGAGCGTGGGCAACGAGCAGCAAGAAGAACAAGGGAGCCATCACTGAAGCAATCATATCGCCAATCGAGATACCAGCGGATGACACTTCGGATTCGGGAAATTTCTGCCCGAAAAGCATTCCACCGTAGGCGACTACTGGAACGAGGAAGAGTGACATTTGTATTTTCCAGTCGACTGCTGCAGCCACTACAGTTCCGTCTTTAACTTCAGCTGCCATGAAGGCAGACGCCAAACCGCCTATTACTAGCCCAGCCGGCCAGCCCGCGTGCAGGATGTTGAGATAGTGAGTCTTGTTCTTCGGGAAAAGCGTGGCCGTGAGTGGATTGACAACAGCCTCGCAAACGCCGTTTCCGATAGCGAAGATGAACATTCCGTAGAACAAACAGTTAAAAGCGGCGTCCTTTCCACCAGCGGCAAAGGCGGCTGGCGCGGCCAAAGTGATTACGGCAGAAACAAAGTGCAGGATGAAGGCTCCTGTCATCAGTTTGCCATAGCCAATCGCATCGGCAAACAGGCTGGTGATAATGATCACGATGCCGAAGCCCGTCAGGCCGCCACCCGTAATCGTTCCCAATTCCGTCATCGTGAATCCAAATTCCTCTGCCCACTGGCCCAGAATTCCTCCACGAACGGAAAATCCTACGCCTGCCGCCAGGATTGCCATGAATCCTGCCCAGAGCAGTCTTTGGGCGTTTGGCGCCGCTGCTTGGTCGGATGAAGGTTGGTTAGAGTTGCTCATCTGCTAAGTTCTCGCTGAATCTATGGGTCGACGGCTCTGCCGCAGGTAAACTAGAAAACCGAGTTAGCGTAACTTGAGGCTGAATCAAGTTCAACGAGACGCTAGCGATTCGGGCAGCGATTTTGCCCGAACAATATCGCTGAGGGCTGTATCTGGTACATTTGGGTAAGCGCTGACACCGGCAATTGACAGAATCCGACATAGATTCGTTCTGGAATAGCGTTACGTTTTCAACGCAGGCGTTCAAGGCAAAGAAAACTCTCAAGACAAGCGAAGGCCAAATGCATTCAAGCAGCATTCCAGCCACCCAGCGGCGGCAGCGATTTTGGATCACCAATACCCTGGCAACCTATTTTTTGGTCGTGCCTGCAGCATCTGTGGCCACGGCTCAGTTCGCGACCATTGAGACAATCGCTGGCAACGGCAGGGCAGGGGTGCCGGTTCTGAAAGGGAAGGCGATCGAATCACCGCTGTCCAACCCTTTCGGCGTACAGCCTGAAGAAGGTGGCAGTCTGATCATCGCATCCTACGATCAGCATGTGATCTACCGCCTAGATCCAAGCTACAGCCATTTGGAACGGATTGCGGGTACCGGAGAGAAGGGGCTGGCTGGCAGAGATGGCGAGATGCCGTCAAAAGTTAAATTCAACCAGCCACACGAGGTCCAAGTGGATGCGGCGAGCAATATTTTCATTGCGGATACATTTAATAACCGCGTGGGAATGATCGACGGTCAGACTGGACGTTGGAAAATTGTCGCTGGAACCGGTGAGTCAGGATTCTCAGGCGACGGCGGCGACGCCACGGCTGCCCGCATCAACCAGGCTTACAGTATTGCCGTCATCGCTAGCGATTTGTTTGTGGCCGACTTGGGTAACCATCGCATCAGGCACGTGAATCTTAACTCGGGGGTGATTGACACGATCTGCGGCACTGGGGAAAAGGCTATGCCAACCAGCGGGGAGCTGGCCGTCAAGCAACCGTTGGCTGGGCCGCGTTCGCTGGCCGTCGACGAGGACAATCTGTGGATTGTGTTGAGAGAAGGAAACAGTGTGTGGAGGCTTGACCGAAAATCTCAACGTATCTTCCATGTAGCGGGTACGGGCGAGAAAGGGTTTTCGGGGGACGGCGGTCCAGCGGTGAAAGCAACTTTTAATGGACCCAAAGGTGTCGCGGTGCAGCCGGGGGTGGCGGTCTTTGTGGCTGATACTGAGAATCATGCGATTCGTCGAATCGACCTTGCCAGCGGCATTATCGCGACAGTCGTGGGAACAGGGCAGGCCGGCTACAACGGCGAAGGCGATGCCGTTCAGACTCGCCAATTGGCACGTCCGCACGGAGTCTGTTGCCTGCAGAATGGACAATTATTGATTGGAGATTCAGAAAACCATCGGCTGCGGCTAGCGCAACCATAGTGGCTCTCCGCCCGGTCGGGAACTTGACCAATAATCTGCGATTTTTCCTGGACTTTCGGGTACCATGGCGCGTACCATGACGGGACCAACACTTCAGCGGTTGACCCTTGAGCGGTTAGCTAGTGAAGGGTTCAGAATAATCACTCTTGACGCATTCCTCCCGAAACGGCCAAGCTAATCGTATGTGCGATATTTTGAACTGGTCTCATGGTGCATTGATACTTGCGGTTGATGCTGGAGTTGCGCAGGCCGCAGACTCTGTTGCCTGGACTTTGAGTTCACCGGTTGTACGGGTGGTGCTGATGCTAACCGCACTGTTCGTACTAGTTTTTTTTGCGGCGCTGGTTCTGAAGGCCTTGCGCCCTGCGACCGGGACAGCCGATACGAACGATGACGGACTCGTTCAGAATTTCGAAGAAATGGCCCGCGAGGGTGACATAAACGAGTCTGAACTCCGAAGTATAAGATCGGTGCTTGGAGCATCGCGAACGACTCAAGCGAGTGACTGAAAAGGGAGCGATCCATTGCCGATTAGTTGACTTTTGCAGGAGCGATAGCTTGTGCCGGTCTGGGAGACTGGTGAACCCAATCAACAAGATTTTTTCCATTGGCTCGACCCGAGGACACGGATGCCCGGACTCGAATAAGAGGACAACTCGCTATGACGTTGTTCATCCTTCGAGGACCGTTCGAGCGACATTACGTGTATCCCTTATCTCCACTTCGTCTGCGGTTCGAGCACGGCTCGTAAGTAGCTTGAGTGGTGAGTTTTTCGAGCAAAGGAGTCGTGTATGCCTTCTAGTAAGGATGTGGTTTCCGGACGTCGCGGAGGAAGTGGTGGATCGAACAAGAAAAATGCATTCTGTTCTTTCTGCCGCAAGAGTTACCGCGATGTCGGACCACTCGTTGAGGGCCCTGGAGACGTTTACATATGCGGCGAGTGCATCGAGCTTTGCCAATCAATATTGGACCAGGAGCAGAAGCGACGCGGTCCATCGGGGAATCTTTTCAACGAGATACCTACGCCTCGCGAAATAGTCGAACACCTGGATCAGTACGTAATTGGCCAGACGTCTGCCAAACGCGTTCTTGGAGTGGCGGTACACAACCATTACAAGCGACTCTCCAATGGCTGGGCAGGCTCTGACGTCGAGATTGAGAAATCAAATATCCTGCTGGTCGGGCCTACGGGAAGCGGTAAAACCTTGCTCGCGCGAACCATGGCCAAGATGTTAAACGTGCCGTTTGCGATTGGCGATGCCACCACTTTGACTGAAGCTGGCTACGTTGGCGAAGACGTTGAAAACCTACTGCTCAAGCTCCTACACGCAGCAGATTTCGATGTCGAGGCAGCTCAGCGGGGTATTCTCTACATCGATGAGGTGGACAAAGTCGGCAAGACCAGCAACAACGTCTCGATCACGCGCGACGTTTCTGGCGAAGGAGTGCAGCAGTCGTTGTTGAAGATGCTTGAGGGCACCATCGCTAACGTTCCACCTCAGGGTGGGCGCAAGCATCCGGAACAGCAGTACATCCAAATGGACACGACCAACATTTTGTTCATTTGTGGTGGCACCTTCGTAGGCGTCGAAGAAATCGTCCGCAAGCGGTTGGGCAAGAAGCAGCTTGGGTTTGGTTCGGCGCATCAGGCGCACAGCGATGATCTGTCCATCGACTACTTGATGAGCCAAGTCAACAGTGATGACGTGCTGCAGTATGGCATGATTCCCGAGTTTGTAGGCCGTTTGCCGGTAGTCTCTGCCCTGGCTCCGCTGGATGAAGCGGGATTGATTCAGGTATTGACACAGCCGAAAAACGCACTTGTCAAGCAGTTTCAAGCTTTATTTGGCATGGAGAATTGTGAGTTGCAATTCACCGATGCTGCCTTGCATTCAATTGCCCGCAAAGCACTCGAAAAATCAGTGGGCGCACGCGGCTTGCGTGGGATCGTAGAAAGCGTCATGCTCGACGTGATGTTTGATCTGCCGGACCAGCCAAAGGGCACCATTTTTACGATAGATAAGGATCCGGCCAGCAACGAGCTGAAAGCGCTAACTCTTTCGCCGAGCGAGAAGAAATCTGCTTAATTCGGTAGCTCGACATTCAGTTGATAAGGACCGCCCGTGTGCCAGCACCGGGCGGTCTTTTTTTGGGCAACAGACAGGCATTCAACAAGCCGGGCAAGCAAGTTCAGGTGTATCGGTTTGTGTTAAGGACTGGCTACTGGGCATTGATGCTGGCAAGAGCTCTGTCAATGCGGGCCAAGCATTCCTCTCGCCCGAGAATCTCTAACGCTTCGAACATGCCGAAGCCAATGGCTTTACCGGTGGTCGACACGCGCAGCGCATGGATGATTTGGTTGAACTTGATTCCCGCCGACTCCACGAACGATTTGAGGCATTGTTCCGTGGACACAGCATCGAATGGTTCTACATCGGCAAGTTGGTCACGGAATTCAGCCAACAGCTGGACTGCGGTGAGGTCATTGCGGAGGCGTTTGTCGTAGGCGGCAGGATCCATCGGCAGGTGTTCGCTGGTGACGAAAAAGCCAGCGAAATCCAAAATGTCGCCGGCGATCTTAATTCGATCGGCAGCTGCAGCCACCACCTTTTCCAATCGCTGTCGCCCCTGGCCATCCGAATCTGGCAACAGGTCGCATTGGACCAAAAATGGGGCACAGTAGTTAGCCCGATCGGTGTCCGACAGACGGTGCATCCAGCGAGCTTGAAACGCCAGCAGCTTCTGCGGATCAAAACTGGCAGGCGCTTTGGTTACCCGGTTCAGTGAAAAGTGTTCGAGCATGTCGTCAACGGAAAAATCCTCGGCGCTATCGTCAAGAGACCAACCTAGCAGCAACAGGTAATTGAGCAAACTGGCGGGTAAGAAGCCGATTGCTTTGTAAAAGTCGACCACGACTGGATTGAACGTTTCCAACTCCGTCGAAAGCCCCGTCTGCCTCGCGACCTGGTTACCAAGCTCGTTGAGCAGCGCGAAATCCTTCTGCTTTAGGTATTTGTCCAGTTTGCGTTTGCTCAATTTGGCAGTGCCGCCTGGCTCTGCCACGAAGGGCAAGTGAGCATAGATTGGCAAATCGTAGCCGAGTGACTGGGCGATGAAGATCTGCCGTGGCGTGTTACTCAGATGCTCAACAGCCCGTACAACATGCGTGATCTTCATGGCATGATCGTCAACTACGCTGGCGAGATGATACAGGCAGCTGCCATCGGCTCGCTGGACAACGTGGTCTTGTTCATCAGCCCAATTGACCTCAACAGGTCCGCGAACTTCGTCATGAAACACACACTGTCCGGTTCGCGGCATCTTTAGACGCACGACTCCGCTGCGTCCCTGTGATTCAAATTCGGCAGCTTGTTGGTCATTTTCAGCCATCCAACGCCGATCATAAACGAATGTTTGGCCAGCCTTTTCCGCTGCTGCCCTTTGTTCCGCGAGCTCTTCGGTAGTCGCATAGTCCCGGTAAGCAAATCCACGTTGCAACAACTCACGAGCTGCTGCCTGGTAAAGCTCGCCCCGCTGCGATTGAAAATACGAACCGTGTGGTCCGATCGAATCTGTTCCGTCCTGGTTGGGGCCTTCATCCCAGTTCATGCCCAGCCACTGAAAACCGGCCAAGATAGGAGCGAGAGCTTCGGCAACATTTCTCTTTGAGTCTGTGTCGTCGATCCGAAGAATAAATTGTCCCCCCGCCTGCTTGGCCAACAACCAATTGAAGAGCGCGGTGCGGACACCACCAATATGTAGATAGCCAGTTGGACTGGGGGCGAATCGTGTGCGTATAGACATCTTAGCTGTGGCGCTGCGGTGGTGGGGAAGGTGGTGATTGCCCAAGAGCTTACAGGATTTTACGCAGCGCGGTCGCGTTGCTGTTGAATTCTCCTCAAGCGTTTTCTCTCCGCCTTGGTCATCGGGCGGGACAAATCTCCAGATTCAGGGTCTTGGGAATCCGTTTGCTGATTGTAGGCGGCACTATTCTTACCAACACTACTGGTGGTAGGACTATTTGTATTGGGGATGGGACGGTCCTGCCGAACCTTTTTCAAGGAAGTTGGGTCTCCCAACGCGCCGTCGTCCTGTTCAGGTGGCGGCAGGCGGAGCGAGGGCAACTTAATGCTAGGTAGCTTGGGCATTCGTAGCCGCGAGGTCAAGCCACCCAGCTTTGAGCTGGGCATACGGGGCATTTTCAGATGCGGCATCTTGGGCAGCCATGATCTACGCGGTCGATCGGTATCAGCTGGTTCGACCTCATCCGCTTCACTTGCTGACTTGGACCGTGAGCTCGCTTCCGATGTTCGGTCACGAAGAATTTTCTTGTATTCATCGGCCTCGTCGCTTTTGGCGGCACCTTTTAGCCAACGTGAGAACCTACCTGACAGTTTGGTTTTGGTTTGATCGCTGTTGGCGACAGAGGCAGTTGGCTTGCTTGGGCGAGAATTTGGCTGTGTGTCCTGCTGGGAGGCGTGCTGGCGTCTGCTGGAGAGGGGTGTTTGGGGCTCGGCGGACGATTGCGTTGTTTGCTGATTGGTTGTTGTCGAAGACCCAGCGTCGATTTCAGATTCGGCGGCAGCAGGGCCACGGCGGAGAAAGCTAGCGAATCCACGTCTTGATTTGAGTTGAGGCTCTTGATCGCCTTCACCCTTGCTTCTTCTGGACCAGCGGGAACTTCTAGTGGTTTTTATCGACTCTGAATTGTCTGCCGAGTCTTCATTAGCCAGTTCCCCGGTTTGCCGAAGAAAACGGGGCAAAGAGGGCAGTGACGGCAGGGATTCACGGATGCGCTGGTGAACTGGAATGGCATTCACAGATGCAGCTAGCCTACCGCGGAGTAGGAATCGATGCTGTGCTTGTATGTAGACATGTCGCAAATACGTAAGTCCACTTAGCCAAATGAAGGTCAACCCGTACAGCCAGCAGCTGGCTACCAACCAAGCTCGGTGCTGCGCGGAGAGTTGAATGGTGAATTCTGGCTGAGCCAGAGCTGCACTCGTAGCCCATCCCAGCAAACCAAGCAGCATCCAAGCTACGCTGCTGGGAACGTTCTTCAGTTCTGTACATAATCGGAGGGCCAGCATTCCAAGCAGGACGGAAACTGTCGCCGTGACGACCATTGGTCCGCTCCATCCTACATTCAGGCGACTCCAGGGATCCAAGGCGCTAGCGAACAAACCGATGATCCCGGTGGAGGATTGGAAACTACCAATCAAGCATGTCAACACCAACCAAAACCACAAGCGATAGTCGCCACGGTAGTCGTCCAATTTGTGGCGTCGCAGCTGAAAGGTCAATACTGTGGTTCCCAGGCACAGCAACCACAACTGGCTGGTCACCCAAGCAACGATGCTGCGAGGGTAGTTGGCGTCCAAAGAGAGCGCAAGCGGGTGCCCATACCAGCGTCCTTGCACATAGATCATGTAGTGCAACGCCAGCAAAGCCGCCGGAACCAGCCAGCTGATTAAGAGAACTGCCAAGTAACTGCGTTTTCGTATGGGAATCAGCTGAACGAGGCGGTGACCGCACACTTGCCGCACGTCCTGACTGTACCCCGCACCACGCCTGCTGTTTGCCGAGTCGGCCGCATCTGTACTCGTGTTTCCACGTTTTTGAGCTGCCGAGTTCTTCGCTGGGCTCTGGTCATCCAGGGAGTCGCGCAGGATTCGCCTTCGGCGTTCGTTTCTTGGATCCCGCGCGATTGGCATGAGGTAGCAGCTCCGTGTTTTGGACTAGTCGAATGCTATTCAGGTGATTCGGAGAGTAGCGAGCGCATAAGAGAATTTCGCGAGTGTGGAAATTCCCAAAAGGCACCCACCGATGTCAAGATGAATACCAGAGTCAGGACACCGGATACCACCAATTGGGCGGACAGGCCACATGTCGCCAGTACTTCGCCTATTTGACGCTGGGCGGATTGAAAGGAATGGAGGGATTATCATTCAAAACGGAAGTTTAAAACTGTTCTTGCCACGAATTTCTCCAATGGATTTTGACCGAGTTATCAACCAGACGTAGATTGAAAAAGCAGCGTTTGGCAGCCGCTCGCCCAAATCTGACGATTGTTACCATTGCCCGGGCGTAACGATTGCCCGGGCGTAACGATTCCATCGTCCGCGTTGACACCAAGAATCCACGATGCAGCTTGAAGCAGATTATCCTAGCGATCTTTCCGTTGTAGAGGCGAGTGTAGCTTCCCTGGAAGACCAGATGGCGCAAAGGCGTCTGGGGGTGCTGCTGGGCTTGTTCTATGCACTACGAGCCAAACACCCGCCATCGGCGGCTCATGGTTTTCGCGTTGCAATTGGATGTTCCAAGTGGGCTGGCTGGCGTGGCATGCTGGACGACTCTCGAGATCTGTTAGAAGTCGCGGCTTTGCTGCACGATGTGGGCAAGATTGGCATTCCGGACTCAATATTGCAAAAGCCAACTCTATTAACTAGCCACGAACAGCTGGTTGTGGAGATGAGCTACGGTGTACTGGCAGAGATGCTACGGGCGGCTGGTGCCAGCGAGGAATTGTTGGAGATTATCCATCAATCTCAATCTCCACTGCCCGACAACCCAGAAGACCATCACCTGGCATCTCGCATGTTGGCCATCGTCGATGCGTTCGACTCAATGACTTGCGTGCAAGTATTCCGCTCAACCATGAGTCGCGAACGCGCTATCGATGAACTTTTCAAGAACACTAACAAACAGTTTGACTGTCAACTTGTTTCCGAGTTCGCCCAACTGATCAGCGAGCCACGCCTGGAACTTGACGCGGCTGTGGCCAATCGGTGGCTTGTAGAATTGATTCCCAATGAATCGCCATGTTGTGGTGTCTCTGCTGCCAATTCTACCAGTGGTTCGATGCAACTGCTGATCGACTCGCTCTATCACCGACGCTTGCTGGATGCTCACAATACGGCGACTGTCTATCTCGACCCCAGTGGACAAATCCTAGTTTGGAATCGTGCCGCCGAGCAACTGACTGGACGTACGGGTGCCTCGGTCGTGCATCACACTTGGAGCAAGGAATTGATGGGACTTGTCGGAAGCGACGGTTCCGGGCTGAGTGACGATGAGTGTCCTTTTCGAATGATGTGCGAACGCAATGCTAAGGTGGAGATTGCCTTGCAGCTCAAGCATGTTGACGGAAACGTATGTGCGGTGACGTGTACTGCACTACCCATTTTCGTGGCCCAGAGCGAACTGGGGGGAGCTATCCTTTTGGTTCAGGACGATTCCACCCAAGCCAAACTTGAGCAGCGAGTTCATACTCTGCACGAATTCGCCACCCGAGACCCGCTAACCAAAGTTGCCAATCGAGCGCGTTTGGAACTGGAATTGCCGAGTTTCGTAGAAGAGCATTCGTCGATCGGGCAGCCAGGCAGTTTGATCATCTGCGATATCGATCATTTTAAGAAAATCAATGATAGTTTTGGTCACCAAGCGGGCGACGAAGCACTGGTCACATTTGCGGGCGTCCTCAGCGAGGTCGCGCGCAGTAGCGACTTGGTGGCGCGTTTTGGCGGCGAGGAATTTGTGGTGTTGTGTGCCGGGGCCGACAACCCAACTGCGACAGCTCGCGCAGAAGATTTTCGGCGTGCTGTTGCGAGGACTCCAGTGCCGTCGCTAAAGGGTCGAACCATGACCGCCAGCTTTGGTGTGACGGAGATCCAACACGGCGATACCCACGAAACCCTTCTGGCTCGAGCGGACAGGGCCCTGTTGCAGGCTAAAGAATCTGGTAGAAACCGAGTCGTACAACTCGGTTCCGGTCGGGACTGCGTCCCGATGCCAGAAAATTCTGCGTTGCTAAGGACGCAGCAAAATGCCAATTGGATGAGTTGGTTTGTAAAAAGCAAGCAACAGCCTCTGGTGGTAGCCAGCTTGTTGGCTTCAGTGCCTCAGGAATTGGCCCTACAAAAGCTATCTGGATTTGTCAATGATCATGGTGCCGAGATACTCTCCAGCACTGACAAAGACATTGTTTTGAAGATCGATGGCAGCGCGGCGACCGACAATCGTCAACAAGATGAGCGAGTCGCGGTGCTGGTAATGAAAATCCTAATTACCCCGGTTCAATTCCGCCCGTTGCGCGGTGGCAACTATCAAAGCCAAACCAAACTTGACGTCGAGATCAGCCCTGTTCGACCACGTGATAGACGCATCGAAACGTTGGTGGCTCAGGCAAATCGATTGCTGGTAAGCTTCAATTCCTATTTGGTTGCCCAATACATCACGCCCGAATTGAGCGAGAGCATTATCGAACCCCGCTGATTTGACCACACCATCTGGTCAAATCACTTTCGACTCGTCTAGTAGTTGGCTATTCGGCGAGCATCGGGCGGAATGCCGCTGCAGCTTTTAGTCTGCGTGACGCTGCAAACTCGTTCAGCTTCCGGAACCGCCACGTGCGCAGAAATCACGCCTACCGGTAAATCTATACCCGGTTGCCAGTTCGGGATTTGTTGCCTATTGTGCAGAGGTTCAACAAAAAACGGGGCTTGAGGCGATATACGCTCTAGTCTCCTTCCATAGAAACCGCTCTGAGGATCCCGTCATGGCTTATGAACTACCTCAATTGACCTATGCTTACGATGCGTTGGAACCCTACATCGATGCGCAAACCATGGAAATCCATCATACAAAGCATCATCAGGCGTACATCACCAAAGTCAATGATGCTATTGCTGGAACCGAACACGAGAGCAAAAGCATTGAAGCTTTGATTGCAGACCTAGCCGCTGTGCCTGAAGCTTCTCGTGGCGCGGTGCGAAACAATGGAGGAGGTCATGCGAATCACTCACTTTTTTGGACCGTACTTGGTCCGGGCAAGGGTGGTAGCCCAACAGGTGAACTTGCTGCGGCCATTGATGCCGCTTGCGGTTCCTTCGACGCGTTCAAAACTGCATTCGCCAATGCAGGAGCTACTCGCTTCGGCAGCGGTTGGGCGTGGTTGATTGTCGATGGCGGCAAATTAGTCGTGGGCTCGACTGCCAACCAGGATAGCCCGTTGATGGGGGCCTCTGTGGCCGGGATTGGCGGAACACCCATCTTGGGTTTGGATGTATGGGAGCACGCCTATTATTTGAAGTACCAAAACCGTCGCCCAGATTATATCGCCGCCTTCTGGAATGTAGTCGATTGGGATGCTGTTGCTAAGCGCTTTGCTGCGGCGATGGCATAGCAGAGCTAACCACTAGGGAACCACTTCTGGCCACTTGCGCATCGTTTGCTCGAGCCTTACCAATTTCTGCTGAACTGAGATGGACATGAGACCGAGGATTCCCTACGGTCGTCCTGGTAATTATGCGGAATGCGGTCTATGCACTTGAGCAAGCAAGGTTCGTCATGCAATTTTCGGCTCAGTCCTATGTAATAGCAATCGGTTTAATTGGCTTGCTTGCTTTCGATGATACGAATCTAGCTGTCGGCCAAATTTATCGACCGGATATCGTTGGGAGAAGCACGGCGGGATGGGTCGCCACAGAATCCAAGACGTCTGACGAACCAGGATTCGCGGCAGACCGACTAAGTGCGACAGTGGTTTCACCTGTTCAGCAGGCTTTTTATCAGTCGCAGGGAACACTCAGCGACTTGCCAACACTGCCTAGCTTCGGCGGAAGTGGAGTAGGCTCGACTGGCGGCGGGTACACTGCTTTGCCGACATTGCCTGACGGTCTCACGGGCCAGCCAGCGCAACAGTCTGTGGCGGCTCCGCAGTATTTGCCAAACAATGCTGCTGAGCGATCTGTGCTGCCGCAACCGGAGTCTACATTGCAGTCCAGCGTGCCGCGGCCACCTCCGGCACAGGGAACTCATCAGGACACAACGCGATCCAATTCCTCTCAAAGCAACGATCCACGTGCGCTTCAGTCGGGGCGCGGCGTTGGCCAACCAACCTATGCTTCGTCGCCCGATCCCAATACGATGCCGCGGAGTTCCAACGCAGCGCGTGGCGGCGGATTGCCGAACGCACTCAGCCCACCCTACGCAGCTGCCACTCGTGAAGACGTCAGCCGCGCGACAGGACCTATGACGAACTCCACTCAGTTGACCAATGTGCCCTACCAGCGAATACCTGCACAAGCGGTTGCTACGGGCCTACCTTACGTTACGCCCCCACCTCGCCAAGGAAACTATGCCACGCGGGCTATTAGCCCTGCACACATGCAGTTGGCTGCGTATCAGCGAATTGCACCGGTGAATTCACCGGTGGTGGCTGGCACTCAACTGGCCAGCAATCAAGCTGCAGCGGGACTGCCTCAGCAGCAACGCTTGCAATTGACATCAGCCTACCAATGCGCACCCGGTCCAGGGTTCCCGTCGATGGGCGTACCCAATTCTGTGGCTCCCCCAACCTTGCCACCCAATTTAGCCCCTGGTTTGTATACTCCCAACAATTCTGGGTACACGCCACTCTTCTCACTCGGGCAAGAGAACTACAACGTGCTTTTGGGAAGAGGACTAGTTGGACAGCCAACGGTGTACGTACCCGGACAACCCTTGCGCAATTTTCTGCGTTATCTATCCCCCTAAGGACCTGGGGAAAAATAACTGGGTATTTTTATCTGCCTCTTCCATGCCGCGCAGCAAAAAGCATGGGCGAGGACCGAGGTGAGGGACAATTAGTCGCTATCGCATTTCCTCCTGGTCCTTAAGCGTGCCTTTCTGCTTTGGCCTCAATGTCTCATGGTTGCAGCTGGGAACAGCATTGGGGTTTGTCGAACATACCAAGCGGAATTGCACTTGCTGAGCTATTTCGTAGCTGTTTTGCTCGTTAACCGCTTACCCCAGGCTACAGTCTGCCACTGCTTTCGCAGTTCCGGAGGACAACTCGCAAGCAG
>JAGQPR010000193.1 GCA_020426625.1 Planctomycetales bacterium | reverse complement strand
GTCACTTTCGGAGGGGAGGGTCGGAGCCCCAGCGACGGGGAGAGAGATTCCCCTCTCCGACCCGCTTCGCGTGTGCCCGCTCGCGACATCCCGCTTGCCAAGCGGGGTATCTGTGTCTGGCCTTGGCGACAGTCCCACAACTCCGGCAGCAACCTATCATCCGGATGAATGGATATAGGTCGAGCTGCGGTTTCTTCTCTGTGGTCCAGTCAATGACCACCGGCAAAGCAGGCGGCTTGAGAAAGGCCCTTAAAAGGAGCCACGAGACTGAGCCACACAAGCACGAAACGCGAGCGAGTGGATTCCACTTTGACCGCAGCGCTGACACCCTCGCTTGCGTTTCGTGCATGTAACAACGGCAGAGCCAGATTGGATCGCACCAGCAAAGCTGGTGATTTACGTCTTTCAATCGGAGTATCCACAGACGGATGGCCCAGATCAGTGATGTGAGCCAGGATTCGACTCAGTGTTAACTCACAATCAATCGCGCGACACCCAGTGTAATGGTTAGGCTGGACGAGACGATGAGGGAACGTCAATGAATTCGGCGGCAGCAACGGCATCATGCGTGGCCGCTGCAATGAACAACTGCTGAGGGCCTTGCAATTCAATCAATTGGCGCGCGTGCAGCAAGTCACGGCACAAATAGCGATTGCACATATCCGCTCGCATCTCTCGCGGAAGCGTACAGCCGAATTCCCCATGGAATACGCAAGATCCCTCACAAGAACGTGCGGGGACCCTCTCAAGATATTGTGCAACGATTTCATTTGGGTTTAACTCGGGGCGGTCGCGGACTACCCGGCGAATAGTGCTGATACTGAGAAACGCCGTGGTTCCACCGGCCACGCAGCAGTGCCCGCGGCACAGCCGACAAGCGTTATTGAAAACTGGTGTTTCCTGCTCGCTAGGCTCGTGATGATAATCCCGCATATCGCAGGGGACATCACTTTCGTCAGGGAGCTGACACACCGTTTGCACAACCAGGCTTTCCAAGTGTTCTTGCAGTTGCCGCACCCGGTTCGCGTCGGCCGGAGTGATCGCCGCTGCTGTATGCGGTACCAGCACCACTGGAATCTGTTGTTGCTGAGCGTGTTTGGAAGCAGGTTCTTCATCGCCGCAAGCATCGCGCATTAGTTCAGCCTGAGCTATCAGCTGATTCTTTCTGCGCTGCTCCTGCTCCTGCCGTTGTAAGATTTGCAAACGGTCTTTGACAACCAAGCAATCGCGGTCACCACAATTGTCAAAACCAATTCGGCCCGCTGGGAGAGGAATGCGGCAGACCTGGCAGCGAGCGGCAGCCAACTGAGGTACCGCCAAAATATGAGCGTGTTGGGAACGGCATAGCAGCGAGGAACAAGTTACTTGCTCCTCGGAGACTCCGAACAACGGGCGAGCGCAAACGTGGCAAGTCGGCTTTCTTTGCTCGAGGTGCCGCTGGTAATTCAGGCGGCACAACATCGAAGAGCAAATGCGACTGCTGCCGCTGCCCGATTGGAGTTCGGCTTCGCACAGATAGCAATACTTGTTTTCCATAACTGAGCCACGCGACTCCCCAGGCTAACAATGGCCCGAAACCTACTTAACGCCTTCTTCAATCTTCCAGCTATATTCGACTTTGCCCGAAGATTTGTTGTCTTTACCCAACTTGTCGTAGGTGACTTTGATTTCTTCGAAATTCAAGGACAACTGCTCCGACGGCGGCTCGGCTCCGTCGGTAGCTCCGCTAACGCTATAGCTGCTTACTCTAGCGTTGGATAATTCCCACTGCAAATACGGGATTCGTTTGCCACCTTCGCTCGACGTGCACAGATCGACGTGCACCTTTGCGAAGTTCGTTCCGTCTGCAATGGCCTCTTGCAGTTTTGGCGTAGACGCGTCCACCTCTTTCACGCAGAGAATGTCGCCAAATGTCGCTGACGACCTATGCCTAGTCGCCCCACTCGCTCCAGCGGCCATCGGACGCGTGATCGAATTCCCTACGGAAATTAGATTAATCCAGTCCTTATGGCCATCGTCGGTGGATTCACCTTTGATATCACCGAGCTTGAGGTAGCCAGCCATCGCAAAGACTCCAAATAGTTTAGAAAGAAGAAGAATTCGAGTGGGAAGGAGTGCTTTGCAAGCACTAGCCCCGCACTCGTCCCACTGGATACGACGCGCGAAGGAGGGCCTTCCCGGATAGAATTGCCGTCAGCAAATCTGGAAAGACCCGCCTAGTACGCAGAGCCAGCAGTAGCCGCAAATCCAACGGCCTATTTCACGCCTTCTTCGATCTTCCAGGTGTATTCGATCTTACCACCCGACTTATTGTCCTTGCCCAGCTTGTCATAGGTTACCTTGATTTCCTCGTAGTTGAAGGAAATCTGCTCCGTTGGAGGCGCGCCATCGGTTGCCCCACTGACGCTGTAGCTACTAACTCGTGCGTTGCCTAGCTCCCACAGCAAGTAGGGAACTCGCTTCCCCCCTTCGCTGGAGGTCGTCAAATCGATATTGACCTTCTTGAAGTTTGTGCCGTCTGCGATTGCTTCTTGCAACTTAGGAGTTGAAGCGTCTACCTCTTTGACACATACAATGTCGCCGAAAGTGGCCGACGAACGATGTCGCGTGGAACCGGAAGCTCCTGCGGCCATGGGACGGGTAATGCTATTGCTTACCGAAAGGAGGTTGATCCAATCCTTGTGTCCGTCATCCGTAGATTCGCCCTTAATATCACCAACCTTGAGGTAACCAGCCATCTCGATTCTCCTGTCAACATTGAAACTGCTACTGCTTGTCAAACCCAACGTTTGAACTGCATGAGTTATCGTGTCGAGCTGGCCAAAGTTGCGTTAGTTCCAAAGAAAAATTTGGTGCTATTGGCTAGGCAATCCTGACGGGATTGTTTGTCGGCGACAATGCGGATGGAATGGGACGATCGTATGAAGTAGGTTCTGCCTAAGAGATTCGTTTATTTCCAAACGACAAATCTTAGAATTAGCATTACCAGGATGGACAGTAGCGACAAAGCTCCGAGCAGGACGAAGAGGTTGGATAGAAACTGCAATTGACTATCCTTTTTGCGAGCCGCTGGGGCCCATTCCAGCTCTCCCTCCTGCTGAATGCCTTTCATTAGCACGCTTTTGACAAAGGCTTGACGACTTGGATCGGCGCCACTAGCAGCAAAATAGCATCCGCCGAACAAGAATTGCTCCTGTGCCAATTGCGGTTCAGTGGCCGGGTCGAAGCCGAAACCACGGGCAAGCACGACTCGAAGATTTTCAGCGAATTGTCCTCGCACCCGGCAAAGCAGCATGAAGAGCCTGGAGTTATAACGGTGTTTGAGCGCGTTTTCCTCTTGAAAAAGCATATAAATCCAGTCTTCGAATGCGCCGACGGCGTGGGTGGCAATCGCATCCAACCTCACCATCTCGGGACTATTCCAAAGTTCGCAACCCTTGCCAAAACGGAAATCTCGCGTCCGCTGTTCACCGACACGGTTGATTAACTCTTGGAAACCCTCTTCTTTGTCAAGCTGCGTAACGAGCACCGTATTCGAACAGCGAACTTGGAGTTCTTCGCGGAGAATTGCTAGGTCTTTCTGAGCTGCTGTTTGGATCTGGCTGGCGGCTGACTCGATCAATTCAAAGGGCAAAAGAGTCAGTAGACCGTTGATGGGACAAAGCGTTTGTCGTTCGGCTCGAATAAGCTTACACACGTACCGCAACTTTTGATCACGCAGGGTGATATCTTGCGAAGAAAGCTGAGGGACGGCTGGGGCGTGGACTGCGGGGCCAGCCGAAAAGTAATTTCCAGCGGCTTGTCCCTCGGGCAACAGCATCGTGCGACCGATATCCTCAGCTGCCGGGACAGCCGCTGGTAGAGGCGGCGGAAATGCACCTTCGGCTAGGGTTTGCCCAATGTCTGCTGCCGCTGGCGCTCCAGGTCCAGCGCCCTGCGGTGATGAAAACATCGACGCATCGATTGTCCCAGTGTGTGCAGCAGGCGCGCTACGCTGTGTCGGCTGGGAAAGCGGCGCAACGGATGGACCGGTCGGCGCCGACGATAAGCGGGAAATGCAACTGCACCCTTGGATGAATAAGAAAATCGCGTCCGAGTTAGCAAAGAAGACGATATCGGAATCTTCCTGTGTCGGAACCGTAACGCTAAAAGGAATCTGTGAAGCGCGAATCAACTGCGACGCTTGACGATGGTCGCGCGCGCCTTGGACAAGGAACAGGGGTACATTGTTGATGTAGATTCCCTGTCGAGCGCACTCATCCAAACCAGTAGCCCAGATCCGATCAATATCAGGAAACTTGGACTCCTCCTTTTGCATCGAGATCTTAACCAAATAGTAGACCACAACCGGTATCACAAACACCAGAAGCGCAGCCACAATCCATTGCCAGTAATTCTTCGTGGCAGAATCACTGAAGCTGTACGTTACCACTGCCGTAGTCACCACGATCAGCAGGAAAATGAACGTCATCAGCGCCAGACGCATGGGCAACGACACCCCGGGCAGCTTCTTAAGCCCGGGAGTGCATTGCATGATCCAGAAGAATATGATGCGAATCGGTGCGGTAATCGCGTTAATCAGTCCAGTTAGCAATGTCACGAATTCCTCGTGTAGAGTTGAAAACAATTCCGCTCAAGAGCCGCTCTGAGCCCAAAGGACCAGCACGAAAATGACTATCGCATCGACACTACTCAGGTCCTAAATCATTTTGTTAGTGGTTTGCATCACGACGAATCTCGCTACCTCGAAGTGATTCCCCATTTCCCGGTATGCCTCTGAGCCCAATTGCGCCCAACTGGTATGCCAATTCACATGTGTGTTCAAGCTGCGCGGACTTTGGCGGCGTCCTGAATCTCGCGAGAATACCAGGATGGCCACCGCGATCGCAGCGCCTAATAGGATAACACTAATCATCGAGTACATGACCAGCGTGGTCCTACCCACCAAGGGCTTGGCAGAACCGCCTGTTTGAATTGCCTCTCGAATAGGAGGTCGTCCTTGTTTCAACTGAAGGCTGCGGGCGATGCTACGGCACCACGCTTCGACGGTGTCAGGCAAACGCAGCCCAGATGCCAAGCGAGCACGGTAGCTCGGATCGGAATCGCCATAGAAACCACGGAAGCCAAGCACCACGGCCAGGTAGAAAACTTCGAGAGCATCCTTCGGGCCGAGCGTGGCGGCATCGTTCGCCCGCTGAAAAAAAGCTTCGTGAGCGTCACGACGACCAAAGTATTTCTTCTCCAGGCAGTTGTCCTTCCACCACGATTTGCCTTCCCAAGGTGCGTCAATCAGCATTGCGTCGATCCAAGCGCAAAGCGCGTACTTGGCAAGCAACCACTGCTCGCTGCCCCCCAGCTGTAATTCGGCATCATCGATCTTGCGCAGCAGCGTAGCCCGCTCGTCGGCAGGCACCAGCCGATCTGAACCTCGCTCGATACGGTCGACGAACTGCAGAGTCGCCAGGAAAATGGGGTCGATAACTTTGGCAAATTCCGGTCGCACGTGAACCCTCGAAGAAGATAATCTTGGTTGCAGGTTGAGGACTGAAAGGAAAGAAGTAAATCTTCTGCTGGTTCGACAAACGTTAAACTCGATTGCGCACGGCAAAGATGGCAAATTCCAATCCATAGGCCGTGCCGTCAATTGACAGACGCAATCGCCTGGCACCTTCGAGCGAATCCAAATTAGCAATCTGTTCGGAGCGGACGCGCATCGCCATTGTCTGTGTTGCCTGGACATGATTCCAGGCGTCATCCTCGCGTCGGATTTGAAAATAAACCCAATTGCCACGTTTGGGCAGCGCACTTGGGACCTGTGGTACCGGTCGCAGCTTGATGCCTCGCTTGCGAAGCGTCATGTACTCTTCAACTTTATCGGAACTGCCCAGTTTCCAGTCGATCGAGTCTTTAAGTAATTGAAAACACTCATCGCGACCGATATTGACAGGATCCACACCGAAAAACCAATCCCACTCCAAGCCAAACCACTCAGGTTCCAACTGGACCAGCATGCCGCGGCCAGACCCCACAAAATAACGTTGCTCATACTCATCTTCTTTGACGGAGAAGATGAGTCTGCGAATTTCGTCGAGAGCCCAGCGAAAGATCGTTGCCAAATCCTCGTGGTCGTACTTGGGAACTTGCTCGATGGTCAGTTCTGGACTGAATACCGCACAGCGGCCGACAATACGGCACAGAGCTGTGTAAGCCACCATGGGATGAACACCTCCAGCAAAAGCCAAGCAACCCAGCTCGGCATAGGCTTCGTTCAAAGCGTGGATCAGCAGGATCTTTTCCAAGTCCCCCTGCGATTGGCTGGAAAACGTAATCTTCTTATCGTGAGCAATTTCACTTAAGGCTTGAATTCGGCTGCCGATAGTATCGTAGATCGAACGTATGATGCCTGACAGCTCGGGCCATGCCTGAGTCGCCAGCGAGGGCGGAAAATAGTGCGAGTCAACTACATATGTCCCATCCTCGCTGGCGGATTTGGCCAGCCGCGCGATTGGTAGCAAGTCGAACCCAGCTAGCTCCTCGTGTGAAAAAAGAATGCGGTGGTTCAGTTGTCTCAGCGCAATTTCTTGTCGATTGCCACCAGTGCTCTCGTCGTCGGCGGGACGGCGAAATTCGACGTATCGCTGGTTGCCACCGGTGGTACCAACCGCTACGTTGGGTTGACCTTCCTGCAAGATGGGCAAGCCAAGGTAGACGGTAATCGGCTCATTTCCAACGTCTTTCGGATTCAGCCGCTGCCCCAACTCGACGCGTTCGACGTGGGTCTCGTCTTGGCAGATAATCGTGCCATCACGCCACCTGGCTCGCAGACTGCCAAACTCGAGGCTTCCATTGGCCAGAGCCTCCGCGGAGATAGTAATCCGCTGCAGCCCATAGGCATAAGGGCTACAAAAATCGATGTTTTCAGCTAGCACTTCGTCCCGAAAACGCTCTGCGGCTTGAAAATGTTGTGGCCTCAGGAACATACCCTCGGACCAATTAACCGCCGGATTGCGCATTTCGCTCTGCTGCCTTTAACGAGTTTGGAAGAAAAGTGCTATCGGAATTTCTCTGCAGGTTCACGTGCAAGCCTCAATTGAGAGCACTATGATAACAGCGGGCAAAACTGTCGACAACGCGTTGCGATTTTCACGAATACCCGGATTTCAGGGCTCGCATAATACAAATTAGGCAATCTATATTGGTGCCGCACCGCACATGACGACGAGACGACTGCCCCGCCTAGACAACCGAAAATGGATACGGCGAAATGGCCTGAGCGATTTGAACGAGGGCCAACAAGCCTTAACGGAGGTGACTATGTTCTATTAAAGGGATGGCACCCTTTTCTTTCTTGCCGGGTAATATGCTGGGACGATGAGAATAACACTCGCTCGATTCACAGTCTACGATAGCTCCGAAGGTCATCGCGATTTGGATTGTACTCGCTTATGAATAGTCAGACGCCTTCTGTTCAACGTTCATGGACCGACCAGGAACAGCCGGGACCAGGAAAACTGATTCCAATTCTATTGCTGACACTGCTATTGGTAGCGGGTCTGGTGGTGTTCGCCATGAACGTAGGTTGGCAAAGCGCGCCGCGCACGTTCGTCTATACCGTTTCCATTTCCCAGTACGACGAAGTCTTACCAGATCCGGCCTTTGCCACATGGAAGGTCACCGAGCTCATTGATGCATTTCCTGGTAAAGGGCTTGTTCCTTGGGGATTGCTCAATAGCGAATCTCTGACCAACGAAGTGGAGATTCGTAATAGCTGGAAGAGTCTGGAAAGTGACTTACAGAAGAACGATGTTAACGAACGCGATACTGTGATTGTCTACCTGAGGGGACATGCAATTGTATACGGTGACGAGGCGTACTTGCTCGCTGGCGAATTTGCGCCTGACGACATACTGCAACTGCCTGCCGCCGCTTCGGCCCCTCTGGCGCATGCGGTGCCTTTCACCGAAATCCTCTCTGAGCTCCAGCATTTACCGGCAGGAAATGTCCTGTTGATCGCTGATGTCTGCGACCAGCCTTCGCTGCCCCGACTGGGCGTCGTAGCTAACAACGTTCCAGAACTTTTGCGACGTGCTGCAGCCAAACTGGATAGCAACAGTACCCTGTGGATCATGACCGCTACGGATTCTCTGCAACCGGCCCATAGCTCGTTCAAAGCTGGCAAGACTTTATTGCAGGCTGCATGCGAATTTGCTTGCTCTTCCAGCGAGAGTGAAAAACAAAACAACTACTTGTCGCTGGCAGATTTCTATGATGCCGTACTGCGATATTGCCATCAGGTTTCAGAAAGCGCCCAGACGCCATTGCTTTTTCGTAGCGGCTCGCAAGACCTAGTCATCGATTCTGCTGCGGCCGAACCGGACTGGAATCATGCCCGCGAAGTGGTGATTGCTCAGGTTGGACCTATAGAGAGCGGCGAGGAAGCTGCTGACGCGGCGAATGCTGAGGCTGCGGCCGTAGATTCCGCGACGGCTTCTTCCGGCCAAGCCAACGCTGAAGTCCAAGATGAAAACGCCGAGCAGATGGCAACATCACCTTGGCTTCGTTACTGGCAGGTCCACGATCAATTGATCAGTCGACGCGAAGCCATTTCTGGCGGATGGTCGCCGGAAGATTTCGCCGTCGAACAATGGCACCTGAGCCAACGTGAGGCCAAGCGTTTCCAGTGGCTGCGATGGTTGGATCGCGCAGGTGTCGAAGGTCAAATGCGGACGCTGACTCGATATTTGGAAGAGCTGCAGCAGCAAATGGAAGCGGATGGATCAGGTCTACCTCGCGTCAGCGCAGGCAATGACCTGTCGCGAACGTGGGAATTGTTCCAACAAGAGCTTTCCCGCTTTCCTGCCAAGCAAGCTTGGGCTGATCCCGGTCGACTGGCAGAACCGTTAAGAGCCCCTTGGCAAGTGCAGCGAGACCACTATCGCAAGTATCTGCACGCCATGGCCTCATTCTCGAGTTGGCTCGAATATGCAGCAAACCAAGGCGATTCAGTGGCCGAACCGGGACGCGACCGCGCAAAGTTCCTTCAGTTGATTGACGATCTGTCCGGCACTTTACAAGCAATTGAACGCGAGCTACCAGCGGCTCAAACGACGTCGATGTTGGCCGCTGATCTTGACCCACTAAAAATCGCAGAGTTGCAGACTCGAGTCGATGCGGTCGAACGATTCGTCAGTTCACAGGTTGACGAAATCTGCAAGAAATTGTCTCAGGCCCGATTGCCGACCGGGAAAAAGCTCAGCTGGCGAGACGAACGCCGCGTGCATTCACTACTTGGCAATGCAAATCTGAGCTATCCATTGCGTAAGCGACTGGCTGCCGAATATGACGCAATCAGCACAGAGCATTTAATAGCACCTGGGACCAAGAACATTCCACTCAACCGAGAGATCAAGCTGCCCATGCTGCTGAACGAACAGTCCGCTGGCGGGACGCTAGAGTTTCTCAGCGATTGGACAAGAGTGTTCCATAGTCGCGTGGACCCGCTGTTGCCAACAACGATGACTTTGCAGGCTGGTTCGGCAAATTCGCTCAACAAAGTTGGGCTGCAGCTGGTCACGGAATTGGAAAGCTACCAGCCAAAGGACTCCATCGAAAAATGGAAACTGGCCTGTCTCTATACTCCGGCGGGCTTGAAAGCAAGCACTCCTGCACTAACTGATGGTTTGATTCTTCAGGTAAGCGACGATTTTGCGCTCGATATCCAAATGCTGGATGTGGTCCAATTGGCAACTGCTCCTTCGGTCCTGCGTTGCCAAATCGTTCGTAGTTACGGCGAGGCTCCGAAGAATTGCTCAATCACCTGGGAATTAATAAAGGGTGATAAGCTGATTCGCGGGGACAGCTTGCGAGTCAGTGTGCCCGGGCCGGGTAGCTTGTCACCCAACCAGCCTCACACCGTCGCTCTGACTGGCGGCATGCTCCAATTTGAAATTGCCGCCGATGTGGAACCCGCACCCGTGGAATCTCGGGGAGGACCGGCAGCAAATATCGAATTGCGCATTAGCTTTTCCGAAGACCCACAAAAACCGGGCGTTTCGCGGACGGTGCAACTGTTGCCTCCAAACCCTGATCGGGTTGATCTATTTGTTCGCCAAATCGATCGCAACGATCCAACCAAGGCGACGGAACCACTCTTTGCGGTTCAAAAGGAATTTGGATTTGTTGTCGAAAACCTGGGTGCCCCCGCCCTGGGAGCAAATATAGCCAAAAGCACACTCCAGCTGAATCTAGTCAATCGCTTCGATAAGGCCAAGCACGTCATCGCATCAATCTATGATGTTCAAACTACGCCAGATCTCCGTAATGCTGGTGGCGATGGGCGGATCACTTCATCCGCTGCACTTTGGACCATGAATCGCATCAGTCAACTCACGCCAGCTTTCGTAACAGCTCAACCCCTGTCGCTGGAACCAATCGATACGCAAAACCCTAACCGCAACGCTGCGACTGCCATCGGTCGCAGTCAGTCCGTGGTACTGGTCGCCAATGAGCGTCCAAACGCAGCCACATCTCCTGGATCGCGAGTTCCACTGGGAGAATTTGGAGTTCTGTGCCTGATCGAAGAAGTTCAATTGGTGGAGGGGGCCGCCCCGCGCCGCACCGGCAAACAATGGCCGCAGTGGCTCGAATGCGTTCCACTGAATCCAACCGACGGTATCGTAGCGATAGAACTCCAGGATGTCGCTCGCGAATTCCTTTTCGAAGTCTCCATCGCTTCCGAGCATTGGACCCGTTGGCAATTGGAGGAAGTGGTCGTTTCCGCAGTAGTGACCGATCTCTATGGGAAGACCGTTCCCAGTCGCGGCAGCAGTCAAATCTTGCTTACACCTGATGCCCCAAGCAATTCGATTCGGCTGGAACCAGAGCGACAGCCGGTGGCCGGAGAAAAATTAGTTGCGCATCTTTCGGTGGCAAATTATCCGCGTGCGATCGCTTACGAATCCAGATTGCGAGAAAAAGCCGCCGGTAGCAACGTGGCTGGCACAGTTGAGACGACTCAGACATTTGCCTGGGTCGATGAGACCAAGATGGCTTGCAAACTGGTCGATCCACAAGCAGCTGCGATCGAGCTGCTATTTCTCGAGGAAGCCAACGCCTATGTTGTGCCAACCCATATGGGAGCTTCGCAGACCAGCCGGGGAGCTCCGGCAAAGCTAGCCACTCTGACGGTACCGCTCTCGATCGACTTCCCTCGAGGCAGCAACGCCAAGGCTGTCGTCTCCTTGGGGAATTTGCCTCCCACCGAATTGCGAGTCGATCGCAAGTACACGCCCACGTTCGAGATCGCTGGTGGCAATTTGGTATTCAATGCCATCGTGCGCGATCATTCACACGTTTTCGATATTTCAAGTGGCTTGCGTGGCAGGCAAGATCTGGCGGTGAAAGTAGACAGTCGGATCAACTCCAGCCAGGATTCGGTTTCTTTGGTCTTTGACACGACGCCTCCTCGCGTCGCCAAGATTCAGCTCAACCCCACGGAATTGTACGCTGAAGATACGTTGGAACTTTCCGTGGATATGCCCTACTCATTGAATTTAGATTCCGACACACCGATAGAAAAACTATACTTCGCAATTAACACGGACAATCGCGACGTCAGAATCTTTGACGAAAATGACAGATACTTGGATCTTGAAATTGTAATGCAAAACGGGCGGCGGATTGCCACGCTCGAAGCCAAGAGCCTGCTGACTCGTCCACCCGGTCGATACTGGATTGTGGCACGTACCGTGGACATGGCAGGCAATGTGCAAGACGAGAACACGGCCAATTTCTTCGATTGGATCAAGGTTCGGCCCGCCGCACCAGTTGAACCGGTTAAGCCCCAAGAAAAGACCCCACCGGCCGATACAGGACCCAAGAAATACTCTGTCAATATTCAAGTCACTGCCGCTGGGAAACAGCTGAGCAATGCCCAGTTGAACAGTACGGAATTGACTGGCATCAGTGGCGCAAGAAAAAGCAAATACCCGGGTGGCACTTGGGCGCTAACTCTGGTCCCGGAAGGATCGTATGAGGTCAAAGCAGCGATGAATTACAACGGTCGCAAATTCGAGGGCAACGCGACGGTGAATGTGACAGGCAATGTTCAAGCCAAAATCGACATGAAGCCCGAATAGCCACTGTGCTAAACTAACAGTCTCAAAGTGCTCAAAGTGAGGGTCAGGCCTGCAACTGAAAAGGCTGCGTGCCATATGCTTGGCCATTTATTTGCAAACGAACGAAGTGTGTGCCGGGATAGAGCTTGTAGGTTGTTGCGTTGGACAAGAGCAAATGTCGTTTGCTGACCAAGACGGCTGCCCCTTTTTTCAGCGACAGTTTCTTGATCTTGAATACCTTAGGGGCTAGCGAGCCATTGGATTTTACAAAGTCAATGACATAGTCCACGATCAACTGCTCATCTCGCTGGGCTTTCAAGGTGAACGAGAACTCCAATGCATCGCCGAACCGAATACTGGAGTTCTGTACTTTGAAGCCACTAACCTCGAGCCCTGGGCTGGCTGCATAACCAAGTAAGCGGAGAGCATTTGTGTCACCTTGCTTGACCAGCGTGCGCAGCGAGTGGCGAGCCATCCATTCCAATTCTACAGCTGATTGTTTACCAAGTTTTCTCCAGCCATCCAGGCGAGAGATCGCGACATCAGGGTGCGTCTTCGTAATGTCGTTCAAGTGATTGGCCACAGAGCGGGTGACATAGCGCGTAGGATCGGCATGCAATTGATCCAGGAGCGGCAGAGTGAGAGAGCTGTCAATCTCAATTCGTTGCGACCATGGCAGCCGTGGGCGGGTGCCTTCGCTGACTAAGCGTCGGACGTGGTAGCTCTTGTCTCTGGTCCATCGCTCAAGAACTCGTAGCGTTTGCTCGCAATGCTCGCTAAGAAAAGCTCGGATCGCATCTTCCATTGAGAACCGCTGAGTCAGTTGCCGCAAGGTCCGGAGCGATAGAGCCAGTTGACGTTTGGCCAGTCCGTTGCGAACGACGAACTCGCCCAACGGTGCGAAGATAAAATCGCCAAAATCATTGTCGGTTTGACTTGGGTCCAGGGGAGGCGGCAAGGCTGCCACAATTTGCTGTGCAGCCGTGCCAAAATCCTTCGAAAGAAAGTTCTCAAGCGTGGCGGCGATGTGAACGATACGCTGCTTCAACTCCAAGTCCACAAGAGACGTCACGCATTGCTTGACAAACTTGGACGCGGCGAAAGAGGAATCTGAAGATTGAAAGAGACTTGCCAGATACGCAATCTTCTTTGGATTGAATAACTCGTCCTTAAGGCTGAAACGCACTCCGGCGTCATGTACGGCCATTGGCTACTCCAATGATTACGGAGCAAAGCAGTGTTTGGGTCAGCCTGGAAGATCACGCTGTCGCCACGAAACACCAACGCACAAGCTCTCTGATACTTGAATTTTCTGATATTTGAACAACCGTGGCCAACACCAAGCGGGTAATTTTCCAGAAAAGCTTCTGCACAGGTCGCGTGTGATGCTCTGGTCAAGCGGGCCATTATTGCGCAAACCTCATTGTGTACCGTGCAAAGAATAAGTTCGCGTGCGGAAACAATCTAGAGGATCACTTAGCTTCTTAGCTTCTTAGCTTAGTTATAGTTAAGCAAGCGTGACTTTCTGCCTTTGCCTAAATGTCTCATAGTTGCAGCTGGGAACAGCATTGGGGTTTGTCGAACCTACCA
>JAGQPR010000192.1 GCA_020426625.1 Planctomycetales bacterium | reverse complement strand
TGACTCTCCCTAAGAAAAGGAGAGTTGGCTAGCGACCGCTGCGTTTGCGGGCTTTGGCCTGAGCGGAGTCAAAAGCATTATCTCCGAATCGCTTGACTGCTATATACCCCAGGCGCGCCGTCATCCGACAACGAATCGGTTTACCCGAGCATGCACAGCTTGACTTGAGCTGCTCGAAGAACCTGCGGTCACAAGCATCTTTGTCTGCTCCCAACGTATCGTAGCAAGCGTCGTGTTCGCGACAGAATGGCTTCCAATCCGCTTTTCCACTCCCCTGTGGTATCAGTTTTCTCAATGGTCCAGTCAGGCTATCAGGCCCGCAAGGAGAGTCCGCCAGGTTTCCGGCAGACAACGAGTTTGGTTGCACAACGGTCAAGAGCGAGAACAGTGAAATCGCTACGATGAACCGAGAACAGCTTGATGGGATTCTCACGACAGGTCCTTACTTGTTAGTACACTCTCAGAAATTGGAATCCGCCAATCGGGAAAGGCAAACCATCAACTTAGAAACGGCACGGCCCATGCGAGCGGGTGAGTTTCAAAAGGTGCGATGATGGTTGAGCGACGAATTGTCCACCGACGTCAGCTAATAAATTGACGTACCGAGGCACCGTACCCTCGAGCGAATGCGAATTTCTTTGCAGGCAGTGCAACACAGGTAATGTAGTATAGTACCAGACTCTGGACATGCGTCTGCCGCCAAACATTCCTTTACAAAAAGCATTGTCATTATGACCGATCAAGCGGAAGAAGAAGCTCAGAACTCGCTTTCTTCAGCTCCTGAGCGAACGCATCCCCTGGCTTGGAGTCGGAATGACGAGCCCATTCCCTCGCCCAGAAAATTGGTCCTACTGATTTCAACGTTTATGTCGATTGGCTTCCTGTCACTGACCATGGCCTACTTTGGTCCGGGCCACACGGAAGCCTGGACGCAGAGATTTGATCGCTTGGAAATGCGCGCTGTACCGCCAGGAACGGGATTCGGAATCGATCTATTGCGATTGGTCTTGTTTGTAAGCTGTACTGTTTGGCTAATCGGTACGCGTTTCACGTCCAGCATACGAGATCTATTCCGACTGACACAATGGTCAACAAAATTGTTTTTGTCCCGGGGCTTTCTGTTCGCTGTTGTGGCTTACTTTGTGATCAGTGAAAGCCGCCGACACTGGGCCGTTGTTGGCGCGGCAGAAGACATGTTGCAGTGGGCTACCGAGCATGGACTAGAAACGACGGCCCAATTGGAAGTGTTGTCCTATCGTTGGTTCTTACCCTATTCACTCGTCTTTTACATTTTAGTGTTTGGCGGATTATTGGCGTTTCCATTGATGCGATTTTGGTTCTCCGACCTGCAGTATGTGCTTCGCCAGACAGACAAATTCGTGGACTATCAGAAGCAGTGTCGGAGTGCGAATGAGGCAGTGAAGAATTTGCAGTACTTTGCCCACGAGTATCAAAACTTGTCAAGGAAATACATCGATGGCGTGGCCTTGATTTGTCTGGGCATTCAATACGAATACTGGATAGGACACTACACTCTCACCGATGCAGGAGTGTTGACAGCCATCTTGGGATTTGTCGTTGTAATTTTCACAGCTGCGACAGTAGTGGGGATTTCTGCGGTTTTTTCCCGTGGAATTGCCGCTACCGACCAGGCGATCTTATTGGCTGGGCAACATGAAGACGCCATCGTCGAGGCGGGTACCTACAATATCTTGTGGTTTCTCCGCCGAGTCGTGTTGGGGCACCTTGGTGGCGTTGCCATACTCTCGCTTGCTATCGTGGCTGTGCATGCGTCGTTGGTTGGATACTCAGCGGCCGCGAAAACCGACCAATCGCGCCTTGCCTTTGTGGGCGAGCAGATCGCGGGCGAGCAGATCGCAGGCGAGCAAACCGAGGGGGAACGTGGCATTCGCTTGAGCACCTCCAGCAATGCTGCCGACCCCGGAGCAATTGATGTTCCCCGCGCCAACCGTCCAGCTCTACCTACAGACTGTCATCTCTTGACCATCGGTATCTCTTCCTATGCGGATCAAGGTTTCAACTTGCAGTTCGCCGACAAAGACGCCATTGAAATCGCAGCCGCATTCGAACGTCTTGAGGGACGCGTTTTTCGCAAAGTGAGTGCGCAAACTCTCGTTAATGAGCAAGCCAATAAGAATCAGATACTCAATTCGCTGGCAACCCTTCACGCTCAGCTCACGCAACATGACATCGCCATCGTGACGATTGCTGGTCATGGAATCACGGATCAGTTTGATGACTTTTTCTTCCTGCCATACGACTACGATACCGACAAGCAACTTGACTTTTCGGGCATCTCTTGGAATGATCTCAGTCGCTGGCTCCGCCGCATGCCGTGTATGGTCTGGATCGTGTTGGACACCTGCCATAGCGGTCGCGTGACTCAATTGGGCGGGCGAGGTGTTGAGCAGCAACGCATTGAGCGGGTGACCCGCAAGGCCCTATCGGGGCTCGCGCAGAGTCAAACTGGAATTGTGATCACTGCCGGTTCGATGAGCGACCAATCTGCCTTCGAACGCAGCGAGTGGGGGCACGGTGCACTGACAAAAGCTCTGTTAGAAGGACTGGGGGACTCGCCTGAAAATCGTCAAACACTTGCTCAGCTGCTGCCGTCGGCCGAGGACGACGGCACGCTCTCGCTGGGAGAATTGATTTTCTACGCCAGCAAGCGCGTCAATGCGTTGACAGAAGGCAAGCAAGCCGTCGTCACCAATCATACGGGCAACATCAATATGGACCTTATTCCGTTGACCGACTTCGGCTCCAATTAGCACGGACGGATTCGCCGCAGTGAAGCCCTGCGGCTTCCTCCGCTGCAGGGCTCACCACTTCAGACCCCAACGGCTGGCACATTCTCTAACGCCTGCTCCACAGTTTCTCCATCCACGCGATGAAGTGGGGAATATTCGGGCCATCGGTATGCCCGCCGTCATGCTGTCGCCAGGCCAATTCTCCGTCGAGCATGTCGGTATTGACGGGTGGCATTTTCTCGTTCGTATAGTCGTCGCTTCGGCCGAGGTCCCGGGCACCCAGCAAGCGAAAAGCTGGCTGCGCGGCAATGGCAGCCATGAAACTGCCTTGCTGATCTAGCCACAATGCATCGCCACGTTCTGGTACTCCGTAACTGATGAAAGTTGGACGGGGCGCACAAAGTGCAATTAACATGTGCGAGTCCACAGGCAGGTCTCCGGCATTCATTGCACCGAAGGAAGATTCTGCCGTGCCATACTTAAGGAAATTTCCCGCCATCCAATGATATTCACCTGAGCCCGTCAGGTTCTCGACTGCCTCGCCAAAATTGCGGCGGTAGAGACTGGCTCCACCCTCACCGGAGGAGCCAACGAGCACAGTTGCAAATCGTGGATCAAAGGCCATCGTAACCAGCGCTGCCTTGCCGTAGCGTGAAACGCCGTCAATACCAACTCGCTTCGCGTCTACTGCGGGGTAAGTTTCCAAGTAATCCAATCCGCGCGACGCCCCCCAAGCCCATGCTCTGAGCGAACCCCATTGATCCGGTTGGCGGGGACGCCCGCGGTTGGTCAAACCGATGATCCCTCTCGTAAGGCCACCACCCGTCTGGCCAGCAGGACGGGGTGGACCAAAGCGGCGCTGGGATTCACCACCTGAGTCCTCTTGGATGCTGTTGGCGTTAATCGTCGCGTAGCCCCAGCCCGCTTCGACTAACTGCTGTGTCTTCGGAGGCGGGCCACCTTCGCGACGATTGAATCCTCCTAAGCCGCCACCGAATTCCAGATCCTGGCCATCGGGGCCCCACATCGTGAAGCCAAACATCATCAGCACCGGTACAGCTTGTTGCGCAGATTTCGGTGTGACGACCGACATGAGGATGTCCACCGAGATTTCGGGGCATGCAGAATTGTCTACACGACCTGCAAGTCTTTGTTCAATTACATCTGTCTCGCCTTCTTTCCTCTCAATCGTTCGTAGAACTTGCCAATGGACGCCTGGCACGTTGTCTGGAACCCGTCCGAGTACTTCCCGTTCGAAATCTTCCACGATCTCCGGGCGACGTCGTTTCCACCACTGCTCTTCGCTCTCGACTCGCGTACCGTCTTTTAGCGTCATCAGATCGGGCAAGACGGGGAACGGGTTCGCCAGCGTTTCATCGGTGTTGGCCGCATTGGGGCTTTCAGGGTTGCCACTTGGCCCTGGGCGCAGCCGTGTGATGCCCAACTGCTGCATCATGTTCTCATGGTCTTGCTGAGTTGAGAACACGACGACCTCCGCCTGACTGGACTGAGCGGATTCCCGCAGCGCGGTATCTGCTGGCGGTTGGTATCCCTTCCACAACCAACGCATCACGTCCGGTAAAATCGCGGCGCCATGGTTAGAAGTATGGCCACCGTCACCCCATTCAAACTTGACCTCGTATCGCGGCCCCTGCATATTGCGGCGATCCGCGTTTTCGTTGGCCCATTGAAGAGCAGCAACCATCCGCTGATTGGCAAGCCACCAACTGCCGAACATATTGTTCAGGTCATTGGAGCCATCCTGAAAGAAGACTCTCAGTGGCTTGATTTCTCCAGGTCGCGCATTCGGCCCTCGAGTACCATTGGCAAGTCGACGAATCAATGTTGGATAGCTGTCGCCACCCAGGGCCAGCACCTTGCCGTCAGCGTCATTGCGGAATCCGATCGACGTATAGCTACCGTAAAAGCTGGCAACTTTGCGGAACGCGTCCGGACGCTCCCAGGCCATTGTGAAAGCGCAGATAGCCCCGGAGGATAGACCGCAAGTCGCGCGGCCATCTGGATCATCGGTGATGCGGTACTTCTTGCCGGCTTCTACCAGCACTTCCTCGATAACAAATCGAGCGTAACGATCCGAGAGCGTATCGTACTCTTCTGAGCGCGTGCTTCGGCTGCCTGGGTCGATAAAGACACCAATGATAACTGGGATTTCCTTTCGATGAATCAAGTTGTCCAAGACGGTTGTCGTTCGCCAACTTGCCCTCTCGCCTTGCCGTGCGTAACCCGATCCATCCATGAATATCATAACAGCTGCAGGTGTCGAGCCGTCATATTGCGCTGGTACGTAAACTTGGTAATTGAACTCACGCCCGTCGTAGACTTTGCTCTCGATCGTTGCGCTAGTCAGAGCCCCTTGGGGTACTCCGTCCTGCGGCATGGAATCTTTGGTAATAGGATAGGTGTCTGGAATACGCTGCTCGGCTTGCTCCTGCGAGAGCCCGGTCTGCAGCAGTGACAGCATACAAGCGAAAGATAACGCAAATCTTCGAAACATTTTCGGGTCCATCAATCAGGTAGGAAGAGTTGTATTGACAGGGGTGATGACACTAGGGAATCCAAACTCGACTAGTCCGAGCACTTCGAGCCTATCTCGGTCGGAGCGCTTCGAGTTCTGGAAAACTGCATCTGAGCCACAAATACAATGTTACTGTAGATGAATTGCCGTTAGGCCCTTCCAGCGTGAATTATCGCGACTTTCACCTCGATTTTGCCTCTTTTCAAGGCACCGTTTTCCATCGCAATAATGCGGATTGAGCTGTCACATCGCCGTAGCCAGCAGCGGAATGCATCATGGCGTGCAAACGTTTGCACTTTTGCTGTCGGCGTTTGCAGAGATCCAACAACTGCTCAACCTTTTGTGTTTTGCACTGGTCAGCCGAATTCCAGTCGACGTTGCTTTTTGGACTTGGTGCAGCCGCAGAGGGAGAATGGCGCGGATTGGCACACGTGTTGCTCAAACCGGACGCGTGAACGTTGGCCGATTCTGGCCTGCTACCGTACGGATGACGGACCTTTCCACAAATTGAAGTGAAGAAGTCGGTCACAAGATAGGAATGAACCCTCAATGCGAATACGAATGTTACTGGCCACTGGCGTTGCCATCACCTCTGTTTCCCTATCCACTTACGAGAACGTCCAGGACTCTCTTGGCCAGTTCTTGGGACTGGCAACAGTTGGGCACTCAGAGGGGATAGCCGAACCAGCGAATGCAGAGCATAGTTCAGGAGAACACATAGATGCATCAGGAAAGCGGGCTGCACATTCTGGCGAAGAGCAGCATCATGCCGTGCATAAAATCGTGGTCACTTCTCCGGTTTCCAAAGATGTAACGCTGACGCAACAGTATGTTTGCCAGATTCATTCTCGGCGCCACATTGACATCTGTGCATTAAACGGCGGCTACCTTTCCAAGATCAATGTCAACGAAGGTCAGGAAGTGAAGCAGGGTGATGCGATGTTTCATATCCTGCCTACACTCTACGTGGCCAAGCGAGACGCAGATCTCGCGGAAGTGCAATTGGCGCAGGTTGAGTACGATAACACAGCCTCTTTGGTAAAGGACAAGATCGTTTCCATCCAGGAACTTAAACTCGCCAAAGCCAAGCTCGCAAAGGCACAGGCGCAGTTCAAGTTGGCTCAAGCAGAACTGAATTTCGCGGACATTCGAGCTCCGTTCAATGGGATCGTCGACCGCTTGCACGAACAGGAAGGTAGCCTGATCGAAGAGGGAACGATACTGACCACTCTGTCCGATAATAGCGTGATGTGGGTCTACTTCAACGTCCCGGAAGCTCGCTACCTGGAATACCGAGAAGCGATGAATCAGAATCCGGATGAAAGCCAATTCGATATCGAACTAAGGCTGGCTAACCACAAGAAATTTCCCCACACCGGAAAGATTGGTGCCATCGAGGCGGACTTCAACAACGAGACAGGCAACATCGCTTTTCGCGCCGATTTCCCGAACGACGAGCGACTGCTGCGCCATGGGCAAACAGGCACCGTCTTGATTCACCAAGTCGCTAAGAACGCTGTGGTGATACCGCAGCGAGCGACATTTGAAATACTGGCCAAGAAGTATGCTTATGTGGTCGATAGCGAAAACGTAGTTCATCAGCAAGAAATTACGATTCAGTCAGAACAAGACGACATCTACGTAATCGAAAGCGGTCTTCAAGAAGGTGACAAGATCATTCTAGAGGGAATTCGCCAGGTTCGGGACGGTGAAAAAGTCGAATATGAATTCCACGATCCGCAGGAAGTACTAACCAATCTCAAGAACCACGCCGAATAATCGGTCACTTGGTTTGAGTCAAAGTGCCTGCATGCCCCCACTGTTTCTGCGCGCTTGTTCTTCGCTGACCGCGCGCGGTTGGCGGGCTCGTTGCGCGCATCGTCAATTCTATTTCTGCAGGCTAATCCGCATTGTAGCGATATTGAATTGGCGAGTTCGACGGCACTAGCGCGATTCTACTACGAGCGTTTTTCTGAGCCGCAGCTTGTCTGCTGCCACTCCAAATACACTACTTTCATTCCGTCGATTGATCCATGTTTGAACGATTCCTGCATCGGCCAGCGCTAGCTATCGTCATCTCACTCCTGATCCTGTTCATGGGAGGGCTTGCCATCAATGTGCTGCCTATCTCTCAGTTCCCGTCGGTTGCGCCACCGAGCGTGCGCGTTTCGGTTTCCTACCCAGGAGCCAGCGCAAAAATACTTATCGACTCGACCATGGTGATCTTGGAACAGGCCATCAACGGCGTACCCAACATGCGCTACATGCTTGGTGATGCCACCAGTGCAGGCGAGGGTACGATTCAGGTTATTTTTGAACCCGGTACCGACCCGGACTTGGCCGTCATGAACGTCAACAATCGCGTCCAGATGGTCAAGAACAATTTGCCTGAGATCGTACAACGTGAAGGCTTGCTGGTGATGCAGAATATGCCAAGCATGCTGATGTACATCAACGTGTTCAGCAAGGATCCAGGAGTCGACCAGAATTTTCTATACAACTACGCGACTGTAAACATCCTGAATGAGATCAAGCGTATTCAGGGAGTTGGACAAGCTACGATTCTGGGAAACCGCTCCTACGCAATGCGCGTCGAATTGGATCTCGATCGAATGAGAGCTTACAGTATCTCAGCTGACGAAGTCATGGAGGCGCTGGCCGAGCAGAGCATGATTGGGTCGCCTGGTCGGCTTGGGCAAGCCACGGGGCAGACTTCCCAAACGCTCGAATATGTCTTGACGTGGATCGGTCGCTATGATCGCCCGGAGCAATACGACAAGATCATCCTGAAGGCCAACCCGGAAGGGGAGATTCTGCGTTTGGAGGACGTGGCCACGGTTTCACTTGGGTCGTCTTTCTATGACCTCTATTCAGACATCGATGGTCTGCCAGCGGCAGCGATTGTGCTAAAGCAAACGCCGGGTTCAAATGCGGCGGAAGTCATCGAAAAAGTGAAGGAAAAAATCGAAGAGATCAAGGAGAAGCAATTCCCTCCTGGCATGGACTACGCCGTAACCTACGACGTTTCCAGCTTTCTTGACGCGTCGATTGAGAAGGTACTGCATACGCTGTTTGAAGCCTTCATCCTGGTTTCGTTAGTTGTCTATCTCTTCCTTGGCGATTTTCGAAGCACGCTAATTCCTACGTTGGCTGTACCGGTATCGCTGATTGGCACCTTTTTCTTCATGCTGATGTTTGGCATGTCGATTAACTTGATCACCTTGTTTGCACTCGTGTTGGCGATTGGAGTCGTGGTCGATGACGCAATCGTTGTCGTCGAAGCTGTTCACGAGAAAATGCACACCAAACATCTTGGTCCCTACCAGGCAACCAAAGTAGTAGTCCAGGAAATCAGCGGTGCCATTATTGCCATCACACTCGTGATGACCGCCGTGTTCATTCCAGTTACATTCATGACCGGTCCGGTGGGGGTCTTCTACCGTCAATTCGCTTTGACCATGGCAATGTCGATTGTGATATCAGGTGTCGTGGCGTTGTCGTTGACACCAGTATTGTGCGCGATGATCCTGCGGCCACATTCAGGAAACAATCAGCCTGGCGGAATCGTTGGAGTATTAAACAACGGCATGAACCTTCTGGCTGGAAAATACGCGTTTCTGGTGCGTGGCCTGCTCTGCCTTGCACTCGGTCTAGCCATTGGGGGCGCCGCATACTTCGTTCTACATATTGAACTTGTACACGAAGTGTTGTCCGAACAGTTACCGCTTGACGACTTGCGGATCTATGTCATCGCAGGATTGGTGGCATTGTTGGCAGTCTTCACCTTTCGAGCGGCTTTTTCAGGTAGCCAGGGAAGCCGGAAAGTACGCAGCCCGCTGGGCTTGTTCCTGCGCACATTCGATCGTGGAGTCGAGTACGTAACCGCCATCTACGCCGGCATCGTCAGCCATTTAATCACTCGCCGCATTTTAACCGTTGTAGTCATCGGGCTATTCGGCTACGGCATCTTATTGGTCAACCGAACTCTGCCCAGTGGCTTCATTCCGCTCGAAGACCAAGGCATGATCTACGGTATCGTACAGACTCCCCCAGGCTCCACGCTCGAATATACGAACGCCAAGTGCCATGAGTTGCAAGCCATCTGCAAAGAGATGGATGAAATCACTTCGGTTTCATCAATCGCAGGCTACGAAGTTCTGACCGAAGGTCGCGGGTCGAATGCCGGCACTTGCATCATCAACTTGAAGCCCTGGGCGGAACGAAAACTGACGTCAAAACAAATCATCGAGGAACTGGAAGAAAGAGGCACTGAAATCGCCAATATCAAGCTCGAATTCTTCGAACCGCCTGCCGTGCCTGGTTTTGGTGCCGCTGGTGGTTTCTCAGTGAACCTGTTGGACAAGACAAATAGCGGTGACTACGTTGCGCTGGGCGAAGAAACCGACCGATTCATGGAAGCGTTAGGGAATCGGCCGGAACTGAAAGGCTTGTTTACTTTTTTCGCGGCAAATTATCCACAATATGAAATCGTGATCGACAACGATGCAGCCATGCAAAAAGGTATCTCGATTCGCGATGCCATGGACAATTTGTCGATTGTCATCGGTAGCACCTGGGAGCAGGGATTTGTTCGTTTCGGTCAGTTCTACAAGGTCTATGTGCAAGCTGCGCCACACTTTAGACGCTACCCGGAAGATCTGGACAACATGTTCGTCAAGAATGATCGTGACGAGATGGTGCCCTACTCTGCGTTCATGCGTATCGAAAAGAAACAGGGGCTGAACGAGATCAGCCGCTACAACCTGTATCCCACAGCTCCCATCCAAGGGGCGCCAGCTCGCGGGTTTAGCAGTGGTGAAGCGATCGCAGCTATCAAAGAGGTTGCTGCAACGACGTTGCCCAAGGGATTCGATATCGACTGGCAAGGATTGGCCTACGACGAAGCCAAAGCCGGAAACACAGCGGTCTACATTTTCTTGATCGTAGTGATTTTCGTTTATATGGTCTTGGTAGGACAATATGAGAGCTTCATCCTGCCTGTCGCCGTGATCGCTTCTTTACCGGTTGGGATTTTTGGATCGTTCTGGCTGCTGAAATGGATGGGATTGGCAAACGACGTCTACTGTCAAATCGGTCTGGTGATGTTGGTGGGGCTGTTGGGAAAAAATGCGATCTTGATTATCGAGTTTGCCGTCCAGCGGCGGCAAGAAGGCCTTAGTATTATGGACGCAGGAATCGAAGGGGGCCGCTTGCGTTTCCGACCTATTCTGATGACGTCTTTCGCCTTTATCGCTGGTTTGATTCCATTGGTTCGGGCTACCGGGCCAGGGGCGATCGGCAATCGAACGATTGGCACAACTGCAGTCGGCGGCATGCTTTTGGGCACCGTGTTGGGCGTTCTCGTTATTCCAGGATTGTATTACTTGTTTGCGAAAATCGCGGATGGTCGTAGCCTGATTCGGGACGAGCATGACTCGCCCCTAAGCGAGATTTTCGAGCGAGGTACGCATCAAGAACCCGCTTGAACTCCGCATTCCTTGAAGAGGTATCATTAACTCAATCTTTGCTCGTGGACTTGATTGCATGGCATACCCGCAAAGTTTACCAAGACCGAATAAGCGTTCTGCAAATCCTTGCACAATCGTAAAAGCCGGTAGAAAGTGAAGGATACGAAAGATCGCTACAGCCGAAAAATAAGAACTGAGAAACCAGACCCGTTGCGGCCGGATGCCGCGACTTAGAGACTGTCAAGGAAGATTATGAACCTTCAATTCTCGGTGGAACCGGCTCGATACTTTTCCAAATGCATTCACTTCGGCACGCTCATTCTTGTCGGTTTGTTGAGTGTTTCCGGCTGCAGAATTCCGGGGCTGCGATGTGCCCAGCCTGGTGCCACCCTGCCCAACGAATACAACTGGAACAACGGCTCCGCATTCTTCTTGGCGAGTTCAGTAAAATCGACACCTAGGAAATCGACCTACGATCCAGCGGACGAGATCGACTTGGACGATCCCACAAGCGAATTGGATTTGGACGGCTTGCAATCGATAGACCAAGATGCGGGTTCGATCGGACGGCAGCCCGACGAGGAGGATGGTGCTGCGAATCGCCCGGATCGTTCTCGAGACAACAATCGTTTCGTTGGCTTCATAAAGTCTGCCAGTTTCTTGAATCTGAATAAAGGGCAAGAGCAATATAAAGCACCTGAGGAAGCGCCTATTGTACTGGCAGTCGATTCAATTGAGTTCTCGCAGCAAGCGGACGAGCCAGCGTCGACCGACGACGCAATGCCTGACAGTTCCACTGGTGGCCGTATTTCCGATACGGTCAATCCTACTACAGTGAGTCTTCCGGTGGCAGATTCCGCCAATTCCGCCCAAGTTCCGCACCAGGCTTTCTTTGAAGACCCGTTTTTGCTTGGGTTAATCAATCAAGCACTCAGCGGAAATCAAGAGCTGAAGATTCTGGCTGAAGAGATCCAGATCGCTCGCAACGAAGCGTATAGCCGAAGTGGTGATTATCGCCCATTCGTAACACTCGGCGCGGGCGCCGGCCTAGAAAAGACCGGACGGCATACGCGGGCCGGGGCTGTTGAAGAGCAATTGGAAGTTGCCCCAGGCACTGACTTTCCCGACCCTCTACCGGATTTTCTGACTGCCGCCAATGTCTCCTGGGAAGTAGATATTTGGTACAAACTGCGCAATGCTCAGCGCGCCGCAGCCATGCGTTACTTGGGCACGCAAGAAGGTCGAACCTACACCGTGACTCGTCTAGTAGCCGAAGTTGCAGAGAAGTATTATGAGCTGCTGGCACTCGACAATAGGCTGCTCACTCTGGACAAGACCATCGAAATCCAACAGCAGAGCCTGGCCATTGCCATCGCCAAAAAGGACGCTGGACGAGGTACTGAGTTGGCCGTGCAGCGATTTCAGGCCGAAGTCCAAAAGAACCAAAGCGAGCGTAACTTGATCGCTCAGGATATTGTCGAAGTCGAGAATCGCATCAACTTCTTGGCAGGTCGCTATCCTCAGACCGTCGAACGAAGCAGCGGGCAGTTCCTCGATTTGAATCTCCAAGCGCTTTCCGCTGGCGTGCCCTCGCAATTGCTCCAGTATCGCGCGGACATTCGTGAGGCCGAACGTCAGGTGGCGGCAGCTGGCCTGGATGTACGAGTGGCTAGAGCGAGATTCTACCCATCACTGACACTAACGGGCGGACTGGGGTGGAACGCCTTTTCAACGGGATATTTGTTCCGCACTCCCGAGTCACTGATCTATGGTGTCGCCGGTGAATTGGTTGGACCTTTGATCAACCGACGAGCAATTAAAGCAGACTACTGGAGCGCCAACGCAGCCCAATTGCAAACCATTTACAACTATCAAAAGACGGTACTCGAGGCACACATCGAAGTCGTCAACCAGATCTCCAAAGTTGAAAATCTTCGGAACAGTATCGAGGTCAAACGTCAGCAGTTGGCTTCCCTTGAAGCCTCAGTTGATACCGCTACCAAGTTATTTCAGAATGCACGTGCAGAATACGTCGAAGTATTACTGGCACAGCGAGAAATGATGGAAGCTCGCATGGTCTTGATTGACACCAAGAGAGAGCAACTGAGTGCGATCGTCAATGCTTACCAGGCACTTGGCGGCGGAGGTTTCTAGAAACTTACACCAACCATCGCAGCCATACACGAATTGTGTGACTTCGCGAAGCTGACGAACCAGTAAACGGTGAATTCCTTTCAGGTTCCAAGCGTTTCTGACAGATGGCAAGAGTATTCTCCACTCTTAAGCTCCAGTCAACTTCCTCGCTCACGAAGAAGCGAGCGAGGAAGAACGCTGCTAACACAGACTCGTGGGCAATGGACCGTATACGTCGTCGGGTACCAAGCCGTGACGCGACCTCAACGTTTCTGCAGCAAACAGTAGTCTCAACCTTACTTCCAGCCAACCCATTCCCAGGTTTCCCATGCCATTCGGAGATTCCCTTGGCAGCCCAGCATGTTTCTTCAAGTGATCGGCCCATTTCTCGATCAGTTTTGCTGCCTTCTCGAAAGCCGGGTCGTCGTTCCGTACGATCTGGTTAAGCGTTGTGACGATTTCGTTTTTTCGAGCTTGCTCCCTCGCCTTGTTCTTGAATCGATCGGAAAGCTGTGACCAGACTTGATTAATCGTTTGTGTAACACTGAATACTGATTGTACCATGGTTGGCTCCTTTTAATTTGGTTTTAATTCAATCCCGATATAGATGTCATGCACAATTGGTGGCGCACGGGGACAGCCTTATCTCGAAATTTTTCACTTTGGCGACATTTCTGAAGTCTCCACGATCTCGCCGCATACCGGGGGGCGTGCAGCCAATAGGTTGATTTTTAAGGCAATGGTTTAGGTGAGCCCATGAGTCGACGCCGTCAGCAGAACGATAGTCCGGATTGGTGGCTTGTTGCGGTAGAACTAGAAGCTGCCGACAAGCTCGCTGAAGCTGAAGCCGTAATTCGCCGCGCGTTGGACCCGGTTGGCGACCCCT
>JAGQPR010000191.1 GCA_020426625.1 Planctomycetales bacterium | reverse complement strand
ATCGCTATTTGACCAACAGCGCAACTTGTCGGCGATGCGAGCGATACTTTCGGCCTAACGATACCCAGAAAACCGTCTTGGCCTAAACTAAAGCAACTGAGGAGCTTCATGGCGGTTCGGGGGACTCTGATCAAGTGCTCCGACTTGTCGGAGCTTTGGATTTCTAACACTTCTTGTTCAGCCTCGTCTCTAACCGCGTCGTCGGCCGAGGCTTGCCTCAAGAAAATCCAAAGCGGTGACGAGTCACCGCAATTCAAAAATCAAAGGTTTGCTGTTTCACTCGTTGATGCCTCGCAACAACATCTCAACCGCTACTTGAAGCTGTTGAGTGATCGATCGTATGATGCCAAAATAGCCGCATCAAGTATGTTCGGAACATTCTCCGTCCCGCTGTCGCAACAAAAAAATGTGCTTCAGTTGCGGAATGGTTCGTTCAGCGGTTTTGAGCGGAAAAAGTTACGAGTCATTCAGATCAACATGTTCTGCTGGTGAAATCTCCATGAATCCATTCATGCTTTGCGTCTGTATTTGCATCTGCACGAGTTCAGTCATTGGCAGGTTGATGGCGGATGAACCCGCGAATACATCGGCCAATGCCGCAAGTGCACCAGTTTCGTCCCAGTATCAGATCGACGCTGCCAGCGCGAACGGGCTTCGAGAGTTATTGCACTATGGTGCGGAGCTTCCGCCCGTGGTTAGTGCCCATCGAGGTGGCGCGGGGCCAGGGCTGCCGGAGAATTGCATTGCGACATTTGAACAAACGCTAGCGCATGGCTATGCCATGCTGGAAGTGGATCCTCGGCTTACCCGCGATGGAGTTGTTGTCCTGCACCATGATGCGACTCTTGATCGAACTACGACCGGTACAGGACCAATATCAGAATTTTCACTTGGCGAATTGAAACACCTGAAACTGAAGGACAGCAACGGTGTTGTTACCGACCATCGAATAAATACGCTAAGCGAAGCTTTCGAGTGGGCCCGAGGAAAAGCGATTTTGGTCATCGATTCGAAAGATCTCTCCGTTGCACAACGAGTCGAGCAGATCGAGAAGCACAATGCCGAGGCCTACGCAATGATTATCGCGGGTAGCCTGAAGGCAGCTCAAGAATGCTACCAGTTGAATCCCAACATCATGATGGAAGTCATGATTCCAGATCGCGATCGTTTGGGGGAATTCGAGGCAGCTGGCATACCCTGGGATCGTGTTGTTGCTTTCGTGGGACATCAGCCAACTGAGGACCAGCAGTTGATTCAGATGTTGCATGATCGTGGCGTGTTGGTCATGGGTGGCACATCCCGAAATCTGGATCTGGAATTATCTCAGCGTCGCGATGGAGCCCAGTTGCTTGAACAGCGGTATCGTGACCTAGTTGCGCGTGGCATCGATCTGATCGAAACCGATTTGCCGCGATCGGTCTGGCCCATTTTGTTCGGTGACTCGGGCGGGCGGCAGGCAACGCGTGCACTGCGAAGGGTCCAGATCTCTGACGCCAAATAAGCGCTGCGCACGGCGTCGCTGCGGGAAGTAAACGCGGACACAGCAGGCTGGCGAGTGAAGTTTCTTGGCAAAGAGTGGGGAATTCGCGTTGCCATTTTTCGGCTCCTCCGTCTTACCTACATATTTTGAATCGATGCGATGGCTTCGCTCGGTTCAATCAAGCAATGCGTGAGTCAAATCGAGGAGTTTGTATCGGTCGCGAGAGCGAAGAATGGAAGCTGCTATCGTTTACAGCGTACCCTTAGTGCTGGGAACATCGACCTGACGGGGATCGACGGTTACCGCCATGCGTAGCGCTCGAGCGCTGGCCTTGAAGATGGCCTCCGCGACGTGATGACTGTTGCGACCGTAGTGCAGGAGCACGTGATAATTGCATAGTGCGTTGGAGGCGAATGAATACCAAAAATCCTCTACCAATTCGCTGTCAAATTCACCTATCTTCGGTGCAGCGATTGGAGCATTGAAGACAACGTAATTGCGTCCGCTGAGGTCTACTGCCACAGTGACCAAGGTCTCTTCCATGGGCAGCACAATGTGACCGTAGCGCGTCAGTCCGCGCTTGTCGCCCAGTGCCTGTGCAAATGCCTGCCCAAGGCAGATTCCAATATCCTCAGTCGTGTGATGTGCGTCGACGCAGATATCGCCTTGGCATTCGACGGTTAGATCAAACAGACCATGTTTGGCGAAGAGTGTCAGCATATGGTCGAGAAAGCCGACTCCAGAGTTGATCTTGCTCTGGCCTGTTCCGTCCAAATTCAATTCCAACTGTATATTGGTTTCAGCGGTTCGGCGGGCAACGCTGGCAGTTCGTGAAATCATCTGTTTTCATTCCGCCTAGACAAGAGCTTTCAACAAACTTAGACATGCCTCGATTTGATCGTCGGTACCCACACTAATTCGCAGACCATCGCCCCAACCGGGATAATTCATGTAACGAACAAGAACCTGCTGCTGCTTGAGCTGTTCGTAAATCGGCTTGAGTGGACGCTTTGAACTGGTACACCACACAAAGTTAGCTTGGCTGTCGCACACATCAAATTCTAGCTCACGCAAATGGCTTGTCATGCGGCCGCGTGTGGCAAGTATCTTGGAGCGGTTTTCCTGAAGCCACTGTTGATCGTCGATGGCCGCCGTTGCTCCCGCCAAACTGAGCGCGTCGCAATTGTAGCTGTCTTTGACTTTGCGCAGCGTCTCAATGATTTGTGGGTGGGCGACCAAATATCCGAAGCGCAACCCGGCCAAAGCATAGGATTTGCTCAAGGTGCGCGAGACCATAATCTGCGGATTCTTCTTGACCAATTCGATGCAATTGCAATCCGCAAAATCGGCATACGCCTCATCAACCAACAGCGGACAGGGCAGCCGCGCAGCCAATTGTTCAATGTCGCGAGGGGAAATCAGTGAACCGCTGGGACTATTTGGGTTGGGTAAAAAAACTAGTCTTAAATCCTCGTCGGCCCGGGCAAAGTCGGCATGTAGTGAGAAGTCGGCTTGGAATTGCACTTCGTCAAAGACAGCTCCTTGCAGCTGGGCAAGGGTGCGATAGAGCACGTAGCTTGGATACGGCAGTCGCAGCTTGTGTCCCGGACCAACGAAAGCTCGAGTGACGATGGTAAGGATATCATCGCTGCCATTGCCGCAGAGGATCCACTCAGGCGGCACACCAAGCACTTCCGATGCACGGTAGCGAAATGCCGTTCCCAATGGATCGGGGTAGCGTTCCAGTCGGGCTGTCAGCGCCGCTTGGATAGCCGCGACTACCTTGGGAGAAGGCGGATACGGGTTCTCGTTGGTGTTCAGTTTGATGAACTTGCCGCCCTGAGGTTGTTCGCCGGGTACGTAGGGTTGCATGGCCTGAATTTCAGGTCGAAACCAGTCGGCGATAGCTCTAGTTTGTTGCACAGAAAGCGCCTCAGTTGCAATCTAAGCTCGAATGTGAGTCGTCAGGAGAGTATTCAGCAAGGCGGATAGCGACGCTATTGCGGTGCGCTGTCAGTCCTTCGGTGACTGCCAGAGTCTCAATGTCTTCAGCGACATCGCGGAGGGCCGACTCCGAATACTCGATGACGCTGCCGCTCCGGAGAAACGCATTGGCGGATAATCCGGCAGCCCAGCGAGCTGTGCCGCCAGTCGGTAGTACGTGCGAGGGTCCAGCAGCATAGTCGCCCAGCGCAACAGGACTGAAGGGTCCCAAGAAAGTCGCTCCGGCGTTGCGTATCTTGTCGGCAAGCAGCCTAGGTTGTTGACATGCGATATGCAAGTGTTCCGGGGCAATCAAGTCCGTAACTTCACAAGCTTGAGATGCATCGCGAACTAAGATAACGGCGCCGAAAGCGTTTAGGCTCTCCAGCGTCAGCGCACTACGACTCAAACTTGCCAATTGCAATTTCAACTGATCCTCCACTTGGCCGATTAGATCGTGGTCCCACGTAACTAAGAGGCTCGCGCCGGGGGAATGTTCGGACTGCGCCAACATATCCGCTGCCGTGTAAGCTGCATTGGTCGTACTGTCGGCAATGACTACGACTTCACTTGGGCCTGCAATCGAGTCAATGTCCACAGCTCCGTATACCTGTTTCTTGGCGAGGGCCACGAAAAGATTGCCTGGACCGACGATCTTGTCGACCGACGGCAGGCCTTCGATGCCGTATGCCAGGGCGGCCACCGCTTGTGCACCACCGATTGGGTAGACTTCACGAATGCCCAATTCGTAGCAGGTTGCCAGCACGTCCGCGTTGTAGGCGCCAAAGCGAGTGGGAGGCGCGACAATGGCGATTTCTTCGACGCCGGCCGCCAGCGCGGGAACCGCCGTCATCAAGACGGTCGATGGATAGGCAGCTGCCCCCCCTGGGACACAGATTCCAACTCTACGCATGGGGACGTAGCGCTGGTCCAGCCTGATTCCAGGACGAGGTTCGTAGCGGACGTCGTGGTGCAGGATTGCCTCCTGAAAACCGCGAATGTTTTCGCGAATTCGTCGTACGCAAGACAAAAACTTAGGAGAAGCGTTGCGATGGGCCTTCTCCAGCTCTGAGACTTCGATCGCCAGGCGATTGCTGGCCGCGTCGGAGGAAAGATCTGCGTTGTCAAGTTGTTTGCAATACCTCAGGACCGCGGCGCGCCCCTCCGATTGCACGTCAGAGCAGATTCGCTGTACAACTTGATGCGGTAGCAATGGTTCGCCAAAGACCCGCAAAGTAAGCTCTCGACCTTTTTCGCTGACGACATTCCCAGTGGGACTCAATTGAGCTCGCAAGATGCCCAATTGTTGCGGAAAATCAGGACTGGAGGCGTCCAGTCGACGAATCGCCAATTCCTTAGGCAGGTCGGTTTCAGTCATGGATCGGAGTGTTTCAATTACGTTCGGGATCAATAGCTCTGACACGTTAACGGACAGTCGACGATTGCGAAAGGTCTGTGGCGAGTTTGAGTCCGTTGTTCTGTTTTTTAGCGGCGGCTGTTCTTTTTAGCGGCGGCTGTTCTCGAAGTTTACCGTTTACCGAAATCTAAACTATATCTTAACTGCGATGAATTCCAGAATTGATCTTCGAAGCGATACGGTGACTCGCCCATGTTCAGCCATGAGAGCGGCGATGGCTGCCGCTGAGGTTGGCGACGATGTCCTTGGCGACGATCCGTCAGTCGTGGCGTTGCAAGAGTACACTGCCGACTTGCTTGGTAAAGAAGCGGCGGTGTTTGTTCCCAGCGGCTCCATGGCCAATCAGATCGCCGTGCGTCTGCACTGCCAGCCCGGCGATGAGTTCCTGTGTGAAGCAGGGTGCCATATCTACAATTACGAGCAGGGCGGCTACGCTCAGCTCAGCGGTGTTGCCGCCAAAACCATCGAAGGCACTCATGGCCGTATTTCCATAGAGCAACTAGCCCACAAGGTGAACCCCGACAACGAACATTTGCTGCGGACGGCAATGATCACATTGGAAAATACGCACAACCGTGGGGGTGGTACTGTGCAGCCTCTAGAGTGCGTAAAAGCAATTTGTACGTGGGCAAAGGAAAATGGACTGGCTCGGCACTTGGACGGTGCCAGGCTTTTCAATGCCGTGGCGGCTAGCGGCATCGAAGCCAGCGAATGGTCTTCGGCGTTTGACACCGTATGCATTTGCTATTCCAAAGGCTTGGGAGCACCCGTCGGATCGGCAATTGCTGGCACGCGGGAAATGATGAAAAGAGCGCGACGGATTCGCAAACTGCTCGGAGGTGGTATGCGACAGGTGGGAATCATCGCAGCTGGCGCGCTCTATGCGATCAAGGAGAATCGCCTGAGATTGACTGAGGATCACGCCAATGCCAGCCTGCTAGCCAGTGCCATCGATCGCTGTTCACAGCTGTCCTTGGTGGTCGCACCGGAGTCGAACATAGTGATTTTCGAAATAAATGCGGAATTCAGTCCGGCTGCATTTTGCGAGCAGTTGGCAGAGTTCGGCGTCTATGGCTTGCCCTTCGGGCCCAAGTGCGTGCGATTGGTCACTCACCGAGACGTCGATCGCTCTCAAACAGAAGCGGCCTGTGAGGCGATTGAGCGAGTGGCCGAAAAACTCTAATGGCGACAACGGATGCTGAAGCTTGTTGCCACACTGGATTAATACTAGTCCACATCCTCGACGACCAACGCAGTCTGTATAATCGTTGAGTCCGCCTTCGGGATAACTGCCACTAATAGCCACCAGCTCTGCTGGTGCGAGTCGAAAAGGTTCCACGTCTTCACACAAACGCCCGGCCCGGCCGCATTACGTCCGACCCTCCCGCAAGCGAGAGGGTAAGTTTATGGCCCCTTTCCGGGGTCTTCCTTAAGCCACTGGCTCTGCCGGTAGTACTAACTTGATCAGGTCATCAACCATGAAAAAGCTTGCGTTGTTCTGTATGTACACCACAGTCCTTCTGACGAGTGTTTCCGCCGATGAAGGCATGTGGTTGTTTAATGCTCTGCCGAAACGACAGTTGGCCTCCCAACATGGATTTGAAGTTACTGACGAATGGGCCAAGCATATCATGCTTAGCAGTGTTCGCTTCAATTCTGGCGGATCAGCTTCATTTATTTCAAGCAACGGGCTGGTACTGACCAATCACCACGTTGCGTCGGATACGCTCTATAAATTATCCACGGCTGAGCAAAACTTGGCCAGCGACGGCTATTATGCGGCGAGCAAAGAAGACGAGCTTAAGGCACCCGACCTGGAATTAAACCAGCTGGTTTCCATCGAAGACGTCACGGCACGGGTAAATGCTGCTGTGTCAGCAGGAATGTCTCCGGATGCAGCCGCCAAAGCCCGCCAAGCAGAGATGGCGCGAATCGAACAGCAATCCACGGAGGCTACTGGGCTGCGAAGTGATGTGGTCACTTTGTACGGCGGCGGGCGATATCATCTGTATCAATACAAACGGTACACCGATGTGCGCTTGGTTTGGGCACCAGAAGCGCAAACGGCCTTTTTCGGCGGGGATGCAGACAATTTCGAGTTCCCGCGATATTGCTTGGATGTGACGATCTTTCGCGTGTATGAGAATGACAAGCCCGCGAATATCGAACACTTTCTTGCCAACAACCCCAGCGGTGCCCGCGAAGGAGACTTAGTCTTCGTCAGCGGGAATCCAGGTAGAACGCAGCGCATTCTGACGCCCGCTGCCTTGGAATACCAACGCGATCATCGCATGCCGCGGGTCCTGGACTTGCTTCGCCGCAAGGAAATTCTGCTGCAACAGTATGCTCTCGGCGGACCAGAACAGGCGCGGCGCGGCCAAGATGACTTGTTCGGTATCCAGAATTCACGCAAGGCCTACACCGGCATGTTGGCAGGCCTGCAAAATCCAGGCTTTATTGAACTGAAACGTTCCCGCCAGAAGCTGCTCCAGAGATCGGCAGGTTCATCGGAGCCATGGGAAGCGATTGCCGAAGTGCAGCTGCAGCGAGTCGATCTAATGGATCGCATGACAAGTCTGCGAAGCAATGTCTACTCGATCGCGGAAGATCTGGTGCTGATGGCTGGTGAAGATCAGAAGCCCAGCGAGGAACGTCTGCGAGAATTCCGCGACTCGAATCGCCAATCCCTTGAGCAAGCCTTGTTCTCCCCAGCACCACTCTATGAGGATTTGGAGCGAGTTCAATTGGCTGATGAGTTAGCGAGACTTGTTGAGACACGTGGCGGCAACGATCCACTGGTGATTAAAGTTTTGGCTGGCAAGGGCCCCCGCGAGCGAGCTACTGAATTGATCGCAGGTACGAAGTTGTTCGAGGTCGAAAGCCGTAAAGCCTTAGCGCAAGCCGGTCAGACTGGCATTGCCAATAGCGATGATGCCTTGATTCAACTGGCGGTCACGTTGGAGAATGAATATCGCGCGATTCGGGAAATTACGGAACAACTAGATGAACAGGAGAGGCAAGCCTACGCAAAAATCACTGAGGCTCAATTCCAAGCGGAAGGCGAATCCGTTTATCCGGACGCAACCTTTACACTTCGACTGGCCTACGGCCTAGTCAAGAGCTATCAAGAGGACGGTCAAACCATTGCTTCCCAAACGACGCTCGGAGGGAGCTTCGGCCATGAAGCGGCTCATGGGAAAACCGATGATTGGATTCTGCCAGACAGTTGGCATCAGGCCAAAGATGCAATTGATGGGAGCGTGCCCTTCAACTTTGTTTGCACCGCAGACATCATTGGCGGCAATTCTGGCTCACCGGTAGTCGACCGCGATGGAAGAATGGTCGGCATCATTTTTGACGGAAACATCCAAAGTTTGACAGCTGACTTCTATCACAGCGAAGAGCAAGGCCGCGCCGTAGCGGTTCATATCGCCGCAGTCCTCGAAGCGCTCAACAAGATCTACCATGCCAGCAGCTTGGCAGAGCAAATTGGGCACTAGCAAGCGAAGTCGGCAGCCGTTGAACTGGCTCGTGCGCGATGCCCATACATCGAGCCAGCGGTTTGGTTAGTCGGGCCGTGCCCGGGCGATAGAAAGTCAATCGCCTGAAATAGGCACATCGCCGTGCCCATGGACTTCATCGCAAATCTGACGCAAGACCGTTTCAAGGTTTCCACCCGCAGCCTCGAAACGGTCGGGGTTGATCGCCAGAGGCGCACCGATAACGACTAGCGGTGCGCCGTACTTAGGCGTTTCAATCGCTTGTTCAATAGAAAGTCCCCCCACGGCCTGTACCGGGACATTCACCGCGTCGACTACTTGGCGCAGTTGGTCCAGCGGGGTCGGCGCGACGGCTCCGCGAGCCGCGATCCCGCGACGCTCGTCAAAGCCGATGTGGTGAATGATGATGCCGCAACCCAACTCTGCTAACATTCGTGCGCCAGCTACCATGTCAGGACAACCCAGGTTGTCGCCCATCACGCCGATGCCATAGTCTCTACCGGCTTGGCATACGACTTTGATCGTTTCTTCGTGGGCACGCGCCATCACAACTACGTAATTCGCGCCAGCCTTGGCCATCATTTCTGCTTCCAGATAACCGCCGTCCATCGTTTTTAAATCAGCCACGATGGGTGTATCGGGAAACCTGGCGCGCAGCTCACGGACGGCCCTCAGTCCCTCTGCCAATATCAATGGCGTACCCGCCTCAAGCCAGTCGACACCAGCGCGCAGCGCAAGTTCGGCCGTTTCCACCGCTTCCTCGATGGTGGTTACGTCGAGTGAGATCTGAACAATGGGTTGCACTGCCTGGCTCCTTTTTTCATTTTGCGAACACGAAAAATTCCTGGGACATCAATATACCGATTGAAACCTAATTGGCTCGTGGTAGACGAATCAAGTGCACGGCTCGCACATCCATGAGCGCATTGCGGCTGATTGTGATGGGAGCAATTTGCAGTACATGCTCGCCTGGATGTTGGATAGAAACGGTTCCCACGTGACGCCATTGGAAGTTTTGGAAATGCCCAGTTTCGGCAACTTGAAATTTCAAGTTCGACACGGCTGATTGACCAAGTTGAAGACTGATCTCCGCAGAGCTTCCGCCCTGTCCCTGACCACAGCCCTGAAGAATTGCCACGTTAAAGTCTCCAGGCTCATCTATTTGCAAATTCCAACGAGCCAGGTCTTGTGCACCAACCCAGTAGCCGACTGTATTCTTGTGTGGCTGAGGTTCGTAGCGAACCTTTTCTCCGGTAGTGTGTGCCATGTAGGCAGGCAGCCAAAACGAGCCATCTCCTGATGCGGTAACAAGTTTCAGTTCATGCGCCAGCAATGGTGGTTGGTCAAAACGCAGCACGATGCGCTCAGCTCCGGCTGGTCGTTCTTTCCAGCTGATACGCCAATGCTCTTGCTCCGGAACGAAGCTGATCGCCGCTGGTTCATCGTGGCCCTGCCACTGGAGGCTCTTGAGACTAGCAAAAAATCTGGGAATGGAGACGGAGCCAGAATCGCTCAGCTGCTTCGGTGCGACGATCAGTCGGTTTTGGAGGCGTTTAACCACTGCATCCGCGATTAAATCGTGCTTCAATTCAACTGCTTGAGGCGAATTCCGAGCAGGCTGCGCCAGCGTTTGGGAAGTCATAAGTGCCGCGGCAAGAGTAAAACACGTTAGCAATCTCAAAATTGGGAACCGCAGAATTCGTTTGTCCATTTCATAGTGCTCCGGTGGGAATCGCGTGCTGAGACCCATATATTGGGATCTGGTGAGTCTGAGAACTTTTGTGATTACAGGTGCAGTGATGAGGTATAACATCTTAATGCGGGATCGATCAGCGTCTAGATCGCCTGTTGCCGACTGTTCGGCCTTAACCAATTGGTCTTCCTTGGTTGGAAGGTGTTTGCTGCTGGCATTGAGCCTACTGCTAAACTCCCGCGTCGCAGCTGACGATTGGCTGAGTGTTGGTGGCGATCGTGGTGGCATGCGCTACTCGCGACTATCACAAATATCGACTGGCAATGTGTCTCAGCTGGAAGTCGCTTGGGAATTCAAGACAGGCGAAATGGCGAACGGGACCGCCAAAATCATGGAATGCACGCCGGTAGTCGTTGACGGAGTTTTGTACTTTACATCAGGGCTGCTGAAAGTCTTCGCCTTGGACGCGGCGAGCGGACGCGAATTATGGCGATTCGATCCCTTTGCCGACGATCGGCCTGAATACCCGCTGGCCTCTGGCGGGGTCAATCGTGGCGTAGCGTATTGGACAGACGGAATGCCACAGGGCGAACGGCGAATTCTGCATGGTACAGCGGAAGGTAAGCTGTATTCCATCGACGCGAACACAGGTCAGCTCGACGAGACTTTCGGTCAATTAGGAGTCAAGGACTTGCGCGAGGACCTGGAGATGGAATTGTCGAGAATGCCCTATGGTCCCACCAGCGCGCCAGCAATTGTGGGTGATCTGGTTGTGGTTGGCTTTTCGTGTGGTGAGGGGCCAGGACCAGCAGCACCAGGCGACATCCGCGCCTTTGATGTGAGGACTGGTCAACAGGTATGGCGATTCCATACCGTTCCACGTCCGGGCGAGTTCGGCAACGATACCTGGCATGGTGAATCTTGGCGCGGACGTGGAGCAGCCAACGCCTGGGGAGGATTCAGCGTGGACATCGAGCGAGGTATCGTATTCGCGGGGCTCGGCTCGGCTGCCTTTGACTTCTACGGTGGAGACCGCCCGGGAGAAAACCTGTTTGCGAATTGCACAATTGCACTCGATGGAAAAACTGGTCAGCGGCTGTGGCATTTCCAGACTTTGCATCACGATTTATGGGACCACGATATCCCCGTCTATCCAAACTTGGTTACTGTGCAGCAAAATGGCCGGAACGTCGATGCGGTTGCCCAGGTCACTAAGACGGGTTATGTGTTCCTGTTTGATCGTCTGACAGGTGAGCCACTATTCGAAGTGCGAGAACAAACTGTTGCACCGTCCACCATCTCTAGCGAGAGGGCTTGGCCAACTCAGCCGATACCGGTGCGTCCACCTCCGTTCAGCGCCATCGCCATGACGGAAGAAGACGTGACGAATATCGGGCCGGAGAATCGGGCGTTTGTTCTCGAGAAAATGCGCGACTTGGAAACGGGCCCGGAATTCAATCCTCCAAGTCTGAAAGGCACGGTAGTGGTGCCCGGTTTTCATGGCGGCGCGACTTGGTCGGGCGCAGCGTTTGATCCTGATACAGGTTGGCTCTATCTGAATTCCAACAATCAGCCAAATATCATTACGCTTGTTCCTCAGCCCGCTGGCAGCGATTACGAATATCGGATCACCGGATACAACAAATTCTTGGACCAGGAGGGATATCCTGCCATCAAACCTCCCTGGGGACAGTTGAACGCCATTGATTTGAACCGAGGAGAAATCGTTTGGCAAAAGACGCTGGGCGAGTATCCCGAATTGATTGCCCGTGGCATTCCGCCGACTGGAACAGAGAGTTTTGGGGGGACAATCGTCACCGCAGGTGGTCTGGTCTTCATCGCTGGCACGCGAGATGAGAAGTTTCGCGGCTTTGACAAGCGGACCGGCGAACTGCTCTGGCAAACAAAATTGCCTGCAGGTGGATACGCTACTCCTGCAACGTATTCAGTAGACGGTCGCCAGTATGTTGTGATTGCGGCTTCCGGCGGGGGCAAACTAGCGACACCAACCGCAGACTCCATTGTGGCCTACGCCTTGCCCAAATAAAGTTGCTAACATGGTGCATGGCATTGGTACGTAGAAAGGTCGACTTTACTGGATGAACATGCCATTTCGCTGGAGATGATTCCTTTCAACATAGCTCGTCTCGTACGATGCCGCTTACGAGTTCAACCTATTTTCTGGGCATTCGCAATGCAACGATTTTCAGTCCTGCGTCCGCAAAAATGGACGTTCCTCGCGTGGGCACCATTCGCGTTTCTGTTTATCACCGAGCGGATGTTGGCGGAGGAGCACGACGAACGCCCGCCCCTGCTGGCCTATGTCGGAACCTTTAGCGCTCCGTTGCGCGACATGCCACCAACTCAAGTCGACCTACCACCGGGCAACGGCCAGGGGATTCACATTTTTCGTGTGGCGCGCGATACCGGAAAACTGACGGCCATCGGCGAGCAAGTGATGGGAACTAGCCCCAGCTGCGTCGTGGCGAATGCCGATGGAACCTGCCTTTATTCCGCGAACGAAACTGATCGAGTAGGAAGAGATAACCATGGCAGCGTTAGTGCATTCTCGATCGACGCGATGACTGGGCAATTATCCCTTCTAAACACAGTCGACTCCGGTGGCGCTGGCCCAACGTATGTTAGTATTCACCCGACTGGGAAATACCTGTTGGTTGCCAACTATTTCGGCGGCTCGGTGGCTGTGCTGCCCATCCTAGATGGAGGCCGCCTGGGCGAGGCGGTGCATGTTCACAATGACGCGGGCCAACTTGGTCCGACCAAGGCAGTCAACGCTCCGCAAGGCAGTTATGCGTTCAGCGGCCACGATCGGACTCACGCGCACATGATTCAGTCGGATCCTTCTGGGCTGCATGTCTTGCACGTTGATTTGGGCCTTGACCGCATTTTTGTTTGGCGATTTGATCCCGAGCAGGGATCACTCACAGCCGCTGGGCAGCCATGGGTTTCGCTGCCAGCCGGAGACGGACCACGGCATTTCCACTTCCACCCAAACGGACGCTGGTTGTATTCCATCCAGGAAGAAGGGTCTACTCTCGTACTGTTTGACTACGACGCTGAGACAGGGAAGCTGACCCCACGACAGACCGTTTCGTCGCTACCGCCGCATTACACGGGCAGCAATTTTTGCTCGGAAATCCTGGTTTCCAACGACGGCAGATTCGTCTACGCGGGCAACCGCTTGCATGATTCGATCAGTATCTTCGCTGTATCCGCCAGCGGAGAACTGAGCTTCGTTGACGATGAATGGACGCGAGGCAATTATCCTCGTAGTTTTAGCTTCGACCCAAGCGGGAGTTTCTTGTATTGCTGCAATCAGCGAGCAGACCACTTGACTACCTTCCGCGTCGACCGGGATTCCGGAGCACTTCATTTCACCGGTGAATACACGCCGGTCGGCAATCCATCGGCTATCGCATTTGTCGATCTGGCGGAAAAAGACTAGTGTTTGACTGAGCACTAGTGTCCCAAAGTGTAATTCCTATACCACATCAGCCACTAGCGCGCTAGCGTGCGGTTCCTGCAAAAACCGCGAAGCGGCGACAGCAGCATAACCCGACATGTTCGCCCTCGAACTGGAATCGTTTTCAAATTTTCAAATTCAATACCGTGTCTATTCCGAAACTCGACATACACATCACGAAATGATATTTACATTCCTGCTGTCGCCGCTTCGCGGCTGTCATAGATTCTAATCTCTGTTTTCCAT
>JAGQPR010000190.1 GCA_020426625.1 Planctomycetales bacterium | reverse complement strand
CGTGGCATGTCCAGCGGGATTGATTGGCGTGCGATTCAGACGCATGTAGTTGTTTGAATGGCGGAGGTGTGTAAAGTAGTCATCCATCATGTCGCCTAAGAATCCGTGGAAATGATCGAATCCACGATCCAGTGGGTGGTCGCCTTCGTACAAGCCAAGGTGCCATTTTCCGATGCACGTTGTTTGGTAGCCAGCGTTGCCCAGGACCGCGGGCAGGGTTGGTACATCCGCCAACTTGCCCCAACTGTTGTTGGCATGGGTGCGGATAACGCCGGGAACCCCCACTCGATCCGGATAACAGCCAGTGAGGATGGAGGCACGGGTTGGTGAGCAGACGCAACAGTTGGCGTAGAAGTTGTTCCACCGCTGCCCCCGCGCCGCTAGATTATCCAGAGCTGGCGTACGGACATCTTTGGCACCAAAGGAGCCCAATTCGCCCCAGCCTAGGTCATCAGCGACGATTATGATCACATCCGGCTGAGACTTTGCCCAAGTAGATCCACTGTACAATGTGAATAATTGGAAAACATAGAACCCAATTAGGAAACTTGTCTTAGTTTGGAGCATCAGCATTTTCTTTTGAATTAGGGCTCTGTTCAGGCAAATGCCGACACCTCGTGACGGTATCTATTTGCCTGTGGGATGGCTGGTAGGTTTGACCCGATTCGACACGCCTAATACAGAATCGAACGGAAACGGGCAGTTGTCGAACGTGCTGCGGCATGTGCGAAGCATGTTTGACGGTCCGACGAGAGCCATCTATCCTAGACTGTGTGACTTCCGTTGATAATAAGCACCAACGCACCAGTTTTTCTGATTGTTGGTGAACCGTGGCTAATTACTCGGAAAAACTTCTGCGTGGCTGCTTACAGGTTGAGGGTTATGGGTATTTGTAGGCACCTGGACAAATAAACTTCTCGTTATTGCTGTAGACATTTCTACCTGATGGCGCTTCGATGAACAGCGAACACTCTGGCAGCAATTCGACCGCCGACTTGGAGGACGCTGCTGTTCCGCGCTCGCCGCATGCACCAAGTGAAGCCCGAAGCACGACAGGGCTGGACGGTCAAGCCAAAGTAGAGAATCGGAGCGACCTTGCGGACACGACCGGTTTGCCAACAAGGCCCATTGAGGCATCGGTGAATGCCAAGACGGTGATTAGTCATCGGCCCGTGGCGGCTCCCGAAGAGTTTTATCGAGCAATGCCGCTGGCAGACTTGGCGGAAATGCTCGAAGGCCGCCAACTGGATCACTTTGCCGTGGAGCAGATGATTGGCGGCGGCGGCATGGGCGCTGTGTTCCGCGGGCGCGATTTGCGGTTGGACCGAGTGGTGGCCATCAAGGTCATTCCCGCTTCTAAACGCGATGCGGAGACGTTGCGAAGGTTTCGCCAAGAGGCACAAGCAGCAGCTAGATTGGACCACCCAAATATTGCGAGAGTTTACTACGTTGGCGAAGCTGAGCAGTGGAATTACATCGTTTTCGAATTCATCGATGGAGTCAACATTCGCGACCTGGTCGAGCTGGAAGGCCCACTAACGGTCGATGACGCGGTTTACTACACACGTCAGGTTGCTGAGGCGCTTGAGCACGCCAGAGAACGAGATGTGGTGCATCGAGATATTAAGCCGAGCAACATTCTGGTGACGGCTATAGGCCAAGTCAAAGTCGTCGATATGGGATTGGCCAGAGATACTTCAATGGACAAGTCGACCGAGGATGCGACTGCCAGCGGAGTCACCCTGGGCACATTTGACTATATCTCTCCCGAGCAGGCGCGGAATCCTCGCGACGCTGACGTGCGAAGCGATTTGTACTCGCTAGGCTGTTCTCTGTTCTTCATGCTCACCGGTCATCCGCCTTTTCCCGATGGAACCGCTTTGCAAAAACTGCTGAACCACGGCAGTCAGCCTCCACCAGATCCCCGTGCTTGGCGCGACGATATTACCGACCAACTACACGAGATTCTGCTCAAGCTGATGGAAAAGCGACCAATTGATCGCTATCAGCGGCCGGTGGATGTGATCAACGATTTGATGATACTCGCAGACATTGAGGGATTGCCGCGCAGCCAATCGCCGGGCACAGTCGTGCTCAGCCCAACCTTGGCCCAACCCTCGCTGCTGGAGGCCAACCTGCCTTGGATCGTGTCCGTCTTGTTCCTGCTGGGCAGTACTCTCTGGTTCAGTTTGCAGTCGCTGTCAACCGCTTCTGGATCAGGAGATTTTGAAGAAGCGTTTGACTCGAGTATTCGTGTGTTGAGTACTACGGATCCTCAGGCACAACCAAGTGGGACTTCGCAAGGCATTGTGCCGACCGAGTCGTTTCGTCCGCCGAGTCAAGAAAATGGCGTCAGCAGCCAGATTTCGACGGCCGCTGAGTCACCCTTGATTGATAAGAGTAGTACTGAGTCCAGACGATCGTTGCCGTTCGGCTCCTCGCTGGTAGTGGCTGCCGAACGGCCTAACGACGTGCCAGCCTCGCTTTGGGATAGTTCATTGGCACGCGCCATCGATCGCTACTTAAATGATTCAGATATCGCCGAAATTGAATTGCGAGGTCGTATCCAGCTCGATCGAGTGCTCAATCTGCACAGGAGCGTGCTCTTGCGTGGCAGTGATCAGTATCCGGCGACGCTGGAATTCTCACCGCGACTACTGACAAGCGTTGAGGAATGGAGCGGATTGCTTCGCCTGCAAGACGCACGCCTGGTATGTGACCGCGTGTCATTCTTGATTGACGTGCCCAATTTCCTGCCGATTGGAATTCTGGGACTGTTTGACTTGCAGGGTGCGTCGTCGCTGGATTTGAATCGTTGCGTGGTGACTGTCAAAGATAGCCTGCGCAGTGAAAGTGTCTACGTTGTGCTGGCCAGCGGAAACTCGCGTGCGGGCGTTCCTATTGCAACCGCGGAACCAGGGCTTGCAGCGATCAATGCGAGAGTCGACGAAGTTAGCAGCAGTTTGCGGCCTGAGGACGCTCGAGTTGGTGTCATCGCTCGAGACAGCATCGTCCGCGGTGAAGCTACCTTGATCAGTTTTCAAAATAGTGAATCGGTGAACCGCATGGAATTGACTGTCGAAAACTCCCTTGTAGCTCTCACTGGCGTAGCGCTCGACGTTGAAGTCTCCTCTAACAATTCTACCAACGCTGGTTCGGTGCGACTGAACTGCAAGCATTCGACGTTTATCAATGAACAGGGGTTTGCATCTGTGCAATACCCGCGAGACGGTGTTCCGACGCTGGGGTTTGTGCGCAACAGCCAAGACTGCGTCTACTGGTCTAAAGACGGTGAGCCGCATCTCACCGTACATGGACTTGCCAGGTCACAGGACTTGAGCGGTTTCAGTTTTCTCCTTTTGCAAGGGCAGGAGAATGCCTACGATAGTCGCATTAGAAATCTATGCGTCACTGTCGCAGACGACGATCGAACCACCGCTTACGGATTCACCGACGCTGGTGGTTGGTTTGCTGAGCGTGGCAACGAGTACCAAGTCTTCTGGCAAAATGCTGTAGTCCCCAAGCTGCCACTGAGCGAAATCAACGTCGATGATGTATTAGTAGCTGTAGGTGGATTGTTCGAGCCTGGAGTTACTAAAGTTTCTACGCCATCCCTCTAAATGGCGACACGGTTCTGCGGGTCACATTTGACCGTGCGACTTCGGCAAGCGTTCCCGTTGCGTACCATGTGTGCCTTCCATGTGAAGAATTACCGCACTAGCACCAGAGCGATCAAGCCTTGATTTTGTGGTCGTTGGCGTTCACACTAGTTCAGTTACTTCAGAGGAGTTCCATGAAAATGGAGGATTCCCCCAAACGTGGTATTCAAGCTTGAGATTTGATTTCGAGGAGAGAATGCGAATGAAAAAGGTTTTGATGGGTCTCTTGATGGCTAGTTTGGCGCTCGTCAGCGCACCGGCTCGGGCAAATTCGAAGCTGAAGGCGGACTTTGCGAAAATCTATGCCGACGAGAAGGCAGACAAAGAGTTTGTCGATTTGGTAAAGAAGGCTGGCTGCTGGGTTTGCCACGTTGACGGAGAAGACAAGAAAAAGGTCCGCAATCCTTACGGCAAGTCGCTGCACGAAATGCTGGAAAAGGACAAGTTTCCCATGGCCGAGTACAAGAAAGACCCAGCCAAGTATGCTGATCGGCTCAAGGAAATCTTCAAAAAGGTAGAAGCTGAAAAGAGCGGCGACGAAGAACACAAGACGTTTGGCGATCGTATAAAGGCTAAACTGCTACCCGGTGGAAACATCAAGGGTAAGAAGGACGAATAGCGGTACGCCACAGGATTGAAGGAATCGTGGGCAAGTGTCCATCCGCTTGGGTGTTCACTTGCCTTTTTTTTTAGCATCCTGCAAGCCATCAAATCCAACTTTAATCAATCCGCTCGTTCTTCTCCGTTTTTGGTGCGACGGCAACCAGCGCTGGCGGCTTCACGAGTTTTTGTTAGGGCCCTTGATGGGCCCCCGGTATCCTGCATTGTTTCATTACCTGCCTCGTCCTTCTCTCCTCAATCGAGAAAGTAAATCCATGAATACAAACCAATTTTGGCGAGTCCTTGCGCTGATGGTTGTCCTGTTGGGAACCCGGCTGCAATCCAATGCGTTGGTCGCCGCAGATGGCGAATGGGTTAGCATGTTTGACGGCAAGACGCTCGACGGCTGGAAAATCAACGAGCACCCCGAGAGTTGGCAGGTCCAAGACGGCATGCTGGTTTGCAAAGGAGAGCGGTCACACTTGTTCTACGTTGCCGAGAAAGAGCCGTTCAAGAATTTTCACTTCAAGGCCGAAGTGAAAACAACTCCGGGCAGCAATGCAGGCATCTATTTCCACACCAAATTCCAAGAGTCAGGCTGGCCCAAGTACGGCTTCGAGTGCCAGGTCAATATCTCACATACCGACCCGAAGAAATCGGGCGGACTCTACGCAGTTCGTGATGTGGCGGATCCACCTGCCAAGGATGGCGAATGGTACACGCAAGAGATTATTGTTTCCGATCGCAACGTGAAACTGATTCTAAATGGAAAAATCTTGGTAGATTATGACGAGCCTGCTGGAGCAAAACCCTTTTCAGACAGCTTCGAGCGTCGCCTGGGCGAAGGCACCATTGCCTTGCAAGCTCATGATCCAAATAGCTTGGTGTACTTTAGGAATTTGCAAATCAAGCGATTGCCCTGATAAGTACCAAGGCACAGGTTTTCTGACGCTTGAACAACCGTGGCTAACGCCAAAGCAGCTAAATGTGCGGCAAAATCTCTGTGTGGATGCTTATCAGTGCCCATGATGTCAAATGGCAACATTGGATCGGTTTTACGGATAACACGCTAACCCGACAAAGCCAATTCCATGCGACCAGCCCCTTTTTTCCTAGTAACCTTCTTGTCCAAAGTTATTCTTTGCCCGGTACAGAATGAGGCTTGCGCAACAATGGCCTACTTGACCAGAGCATCACAACTGGACGCGACCTGTATAAGGTCCTTCTTAATGAGGTCACTGGTATCGGCTGGGGCAAGGGTCAGCTTGCTGCTGTGCGTTGTTCTTTCTTGGCAGACTCAAATTATCGCACAAGCGGATCCGACGGACGCACTGCGCGTCGAAGTCGGACTGGGCGGCATCTGGAAATTGGGACACGTTACTCCGGTTAGCGTTTCGCTAGGGGCGGAGTTGCAGGAGAAGGCCACTGAGGTTTCCGTGACGACTGTCGACGGCGATGGCGTGGAAGTGAATTACCGCAGGCCGCTAGACCGCTCGCAGAACCAACGCCAATTGCACATTCCCATTCGCGTCGGGCGAGCGTCCGCCCCGCTGATCGTGCGGGTGATTGCTGGCGACGAAGTCGTAGCGGAGCAATCCGTGCAGACCTCACCCGCGACCAGTGCCTTGCCTTCGGATCAGCCGCTGATCGTAGCCATCGGCTCGACTATGGGGGTGGAACAGCTCAGTCGTGCTAGTGTCGATGGTTCCAGTGAGACGTTTTCAACGGCTCTCCTGGACACGGCTGGCAGCTTGCCGAACGATTGGCGGCATTATTCGATGTGCGATCTGATCGTTATTTCCACGACGGACAGAGCGCTCATAAACCAGATTTCTGCAGAACAATGGGCTGCGCTAGATAGTTGGGTGCGGCGTGGAGGCGGCTGCGTGATTGCCTTGGGCGGAGTGGACAATTCCCAAGCTGATGGCTCTGTGGGCCTGCCCCAACCTCTGCTGGATTTGCTGCCCGGTCGAGTTTTGGGAGTCGGTAGAATCCTCAATCCCGGCACGGTCGAATCTTTGGTTTCCACCGATGAGCCACTGCAGCCGTTTGACGTAAGTTTGCTCGAGCCTGGTCGAGGTCAAGTGGAAGTGTCATTGACGGATACCGTGGGCCGTACGGTGCCATGGTGGATCAGTTACGCCCATGGTCATGGATTCGTACAACTATTAGCGTCGTCGCTGGACGGTCCGGCATTTGCCGATTGGAAGGACCGCAAGCTGTTGTGGGAACGGCTGGTCGATCCGTACGTCGATCGCGAAGTGTTGGAAGGAAAAAATGAGAATGCCAGCCGAGACTCTTCGTACCTCGGCTACAGCGACTTGGTCGGCCAGCTGCGAGCGTCGCTGGATGTATTTTCGGGCGTCACGGTAATTTCTTTCGGACAATTGGCTGCCACATTGATTGGCATCCTGTTGGTCGTCGGCCCTATCGATTACTTGGTTTCCGTGCGATGGTTGCGCAGGCCCCAGGTCAGCTGGTATTTCGCGGGGTTCAGTCTGTTGTTAGCTTGCGCGGGTTTGGCCTGGTACTACCATTCGATTCGACCCGATCAGTTGATCATCAACACTGCCCAAATCATCGACATTGATGTGCCAAGCCAGCGGGTCAATGGTCGTCTCTGGAGTCATGTCTACAGTGGCAAGGCGCGCAGAGCGACCCTCAGCGCCACCGCTACCAACTCTGATGCACCGATTTGCCTAGATTGGCAGGGTTTGCCGGGACGTGGCTTGGGAGGGCTGCTGTCTCAGCTGAATACCGACCGTGGTATGCCCGCCTATTCCATATCGATCAGTGACCAAAACACATCCACGCTTGAAAATGTCGGCATTCCCGCCGCGGGAACAAAGTGTATCGTCGGAACCTGGACTGACTCGCTCGATTTGAACCCTCAGTCCCGATTGGTCGAGATTCCCGGCGTGAATCAATTGGCTGGCGAACTGGTGAATCCGCTCGACGTCGACCTGCTGGAGCCCACACTTTTCTACCATGGTTGGTTCTACAGCCTGAACAGCCGGATACAGCCTGGTGAGCTTGTGACGATCGCTTACGATACGATACCGCGCGATATGTCGCGACGGTTGAATCGACGGCGGACGTTGGAGGGAAGTGATACCGTCACGCCTTGGGATCCATCGGACCGCCTGTCGATCGACCGTTTATTGGAATTGATGATGTTTCATCGCGCGGCCTCCGGTCGCGCATACACTTCGTTGTTCCATCGATATCAGCCCATTCTGGACCAAAGCAATATGATGCGCACGGATCGAGCGATCTTGGTGGGCCGCTTGGAAAAGCCTTGGGCAGCCGTTGAGATTTCCTTGAATGAAGCCGAAGCCGCAAAAGGGCTAGCCCTTTCCCAGGACAAAGATCGTGTTTGGTGCCGCATTGCGATTCCTGTTGCCAAAGAAGAATAGCCTTGAAAGGTGCTTGGCGGTTGCGCAAATTTAGGGCTTGTTCCCTGTCTGCCAAAGTTCTAGCCCGCCATATTTATTGTAACCGTGCGACATCGCCAGCTTTTTAGTTCCCTGTTCTCCCAATCGAAGATCGCATTCCAAATCCATCAAAGCCAAATCCATCAAAGGTTGCCCGCAGTGATCAAGACGACGAATCTAACCAAGAAGTATGGTGACATGTATGCGATTCGCGGCATCAACCTTGATCTGGAAGAGGGCGATCTATTCGGCTTCATCGGGCCTAACGGTGCTGGCAAGACGACGACGATGCGAATTATCGCCACGCTGCTGACGCCCACCTACGGCGAAGCCTACGTCTGCGGGAATTCGATCTACACCGAACCCAAAGAGATTCGTCGTCTGGTGGGCTACATGCCCGATTTCTTCGGCGTGTATGATGATATGACGGTGATTGAGTATCTGGAGTTCTTTGCGGCAGCCTACCGAATCCAAGGGCCTGCGCGGCGCAAGCGATGCGACGAAATGTTAGAGGTCGTGGACTTGGACTTCAAACGCGACGCCTACGCCAACACACTTTCGCGTGGGCAGACTCAACGTCTGGGGCTGGCCCGTGTGCTGCTGCACGATCCGCAAGTCCTGCTGCTCGACGAACCTCTTAGCGGTCTGGATCCACGCGCCCGCATTGAGATGCGCAATCTACTGCGCAAGCTTGGTGAATTGGGAAAGACAATTATCGTCAGTAGCCACATTCTGCCCGAACTGGCAGACATTTGTAATAAGGTTGGCATCATCAACCGTGGGGAGATGGGGTTCAATGATTCCATCAAGGAACTCATTCAGACAGTCCGCCCGCAAACGATCTTGCACGTCGAAGTGTCACCCAAGACCCGTTTGTCGGAAGCAGCCAAGTTCTTGGAGTCGTCGGCTATGGTCGAGTCGATCGCGGACACGCACGGCGTACTGGAAGTGACTTTATTGCCAGGGATTGAAGACTACAGCCCTCTGGCGAGCGAGTTAGTACAGGCTGGATTTGCTCTGAAGCGGTTCTCGGAAAAGGAAACTAATTTGGAGTCGGCGTTTATGGCGCTCACAAAGGGCAGTGGCTCAAAAATATAGGACTAAATGATGAAACCAACAGCGGTGGGATTCTTGGCGGATCGACGTTCGTTTAACCGAGGACTATTGGCCGCTGGCGCGTTGGCTTGCACGGCCGACATGCAACCGGCGGCGGGTTTCTTGAGCCCGAATGCTCGTCCGCAGATGGCTGCGATTGGTACTGGCAGCCGCTGGTGTCAGAAAGCGACAGGGATCGACAGTTCCTATGGTTCTGCGCTCGACATGCGCAACTACGGCGACTACATCGCAGTGTGTGACGCTGATTATGATCGTGTTGAGCGCGCACGCGACTTGGCCGAGCAATGGTCAGGAAAAACAGTTCGCAGCTATGTAGACTATCGAAGTATTCTCGATCGTTCCGACGTCGACATTGTGCATATTTCGACTCCCGATCATTGGCACGCCAAGATTGCCATCGAAGCCATGTTGGCCGGCAAGGATGTCTACTGCGAAAAGCCCATGACGCTGACCATCGACGAGGGTAAACAACTGTGCCGCGTCTGTCGTCAGACCGGCAGAATCGTGCAGATTGGGACGCAACAAAGGAGTAATCCAAACTTCATTCGCGCGATCGCTCTGATACGAGACGGTCGAATTGGGAAAGTGCATCGAGCGACGTGCAGCATCGGTGGCGCGCCTACCAGTCCTCAATTGCCGACCATTGAGCCTCCCGGCAACTTGAACTGGAATCAGTGGTTGGGCCCCGCGTCCAACGTGCCTTTTCGTTACCTGTCAGGCGACAATGGCGAGACCAAGAGTTGGTCCCGCGCGCACTATGAATTTCGCTGGTGGTACGAGTATTCGGGTGGAAAGTTGACGGACTGGGGCGCCCATCATGTGGACATCGCCACTTGGGGGCTGGGTAAGACGGATACCGGACCTGCCACGGTCGATCCGGAGATGGTCAAGCATCCCGTGCCGTTTGTTGATGGACAACCTACCGACGATACGCAGTACAATACCGCGACGGAGTTCCTCATTCGCGCAACTTTTGCGGACGACGTTGAAATCGTGATTCGACATGACGGTGACAACGGCATACTGTTTGAAGGGGCTGAAGGTCGTATCTTTGTCAACCGTGGTCGTTTGACTGGCAAAGCCGTTGAGGAACTGCAGGATCGACCATTGCCAGAGGGAGCACTCGAGGCTGTCTACAAGAACCGCTCATTGGTCGACCATTTTCGCAATTTTTTCGAGTCGGCGACCGATCGCGTCGAACCGATTTCCGATGTCTACAGCCACCACCGTGGGTTGACCACATGCCATCTAGCAGGAATTGCAGCTCGCTTGGGTCGCAAGCTGCGGTGGGATCCCAATCAAGAGATGGTTCTAGGCGATGATTTGGCGCAACAGATGCTTGCCCGACAGCCGCGCCCAGGATTCGAGATCGAGATTTGAGTTTTCCCTCAATTGCATCGGAGAAAGCCGTGTATTGGACTATTTTGATAGTGGCAAATATCGACACTTCTCGCTAAACGCTACCGTGGTTTCGTCGCAACTGAAGATCACTCGGTCGGACCAAGCAATCGACTCAGTCCTTGTAGATTCAGTTGGAGACTCTCGCGCGCATCCATTTGCTCGCGGTGATCAAGGATGCCTATCGGTCCCGTGTACTGCGCTTGCCGAATCCAACTCAAAATCTGCCTGTCCAGACTACCTTCGCCGATGGTCTGAATCTTGGGACCTTCCGGCGAGGTGCCGTTCAGGTTTAGGCACATCAAGTACGGCTTCATCGCTCGCAATGCACCGGGGAAGTCGGCCAGATCTTCATGGCTGTGGTGGAAATTGTAGACGATTCCGACGTTTGGCAAGTCATGGAGTCGCTCCATGATGCCAACCATCGTTGCGGGCTGTCCAACCCATCCACCATGATTGTAGAGGCCAACGCGACATCCCAAGGGTTCAACCTGTTGCGCTAAGGTTCGTAAAGCTTCGGCCGCTTGATCCATCCTCTGGTCGACGTTTTCGGTCCGCATCAATTGTTGGTCGGGAAGCATAATCCACAATTGAGTGGCAACCCGGCGTCGCCGGAGAAAATCGACGATTTGCTGCGTCTTTGGATCGTGAATTGGATCCAAGCTGCTCGAGCACCAGAATGCGGTGAGCTCTATGCCATGCCGTTGTAGAGCATCCAATTCTTGATCCCAAGTTGGGATGTGCTCGTCACGCCAGTCATAGGCAAAATGGCGAAACCCAAGCTCATGCAGCATCGCAGCCCGCTCCTCTGGATTGCGTTTGCTGGCGTCAAAGGGTACCAGGCACCAAGCTATCAACTCACTGGGCTCCATGTTCTTGGCTGTGGCAAAGGTCACTCCACGTTCTGCTTGCCAGGCAGCCAGTTGCGATTGCATTTCTGCGACACGATCTGGCTCAGCGGCGGACAAATCATTGGATTCGGACGGATCATCGGCCAAGTTGTACAATTCAACCGTCGCAAAGTGATCAAACTGAATCAACTTCCAGTCGCCTTCTCGGATGGCTGCCCCGGGGCACCAAGTCGATCCATGATAGTGCGGGTAATGCCAAAACTCTGTGCGTGGCGGCAACTCGTTGACCTGGCCAAGCAGCACGGGAGTCACGCTTCGACCATCCACGTGTGACTGCGGTTGCAAGGGCAAGCCCGCTAATTCCAGCAGTGTCGGTACCAGATCAAAGCTCTGCACCATTTGGGTTGAAACGGTATTCGCGGCAATTTTTCCAGGCATGGAAACGATTAGCGGCACGCGAATTCCCCCTTCGTAGAGCCAGCCCTTGCCAGCTCGCAGCGGATCGTTGTTGGTTGGACCGGGTGCGGCCTTGGTCGACAATCCGCCATTGTCTGACATGAACACGATAATGGTGTTCTCAGCAGCTCCGGCTTTTTCAAGAGATTTCCGAACATTGCCGACTAGCTCATCCAGTCCGGCTACCTCGCTGCCGTAGTCTGCAAAATCTTGACGAGCTCGCGTCAGCCCATAGTGCTCCGGTCGAGGACTCGGCGATGCGCCCAGTTGCCGTGCCTTGTCCTCGAACGAGTCTATGTGCGCGGGATACTTGAGAATTGGAATATGCGGTTCGTGAAAGGCCAAGTAGGCAAAAAACGGTTTGTTTGATTCTCGTTCCGCGACATAACGATCGAATGCGTCGGTAATGCGGGTGCCGACAGCCCAATCCCGCCCATGGTTGCCCAACTGGGCATCGCTCACGTATACATCAAAGCCCTGATCCTTAGGTTCGAACCCCTTATTTCCCAGGTGCCACTTGCCTGCATAAAAAGTGCCGTAGCCATGCTGAGAAAACATTTCGCCAACAGTCACCTCTTCCAAACCCAGCTGAGTGGCCGTCCGTGGTGTACGCATCTGATCTGCGGTCGATTTCAACCCTGGAATGTAGTCCGTTATCCCCGTGCGAACTGGGTGTTTGCCCGTCATCAAGCTCGCCCGTGTGGGGGAACAAATCGACGCAGCTGTGTAGGCCCTCGTGAATCGCATGCCATTTGCGGCCAGGGCATCGATGTTCGGCGTCTCGCAGAATGGACTTCCATAGCAAGATAGATCTCGCCAGCCCAAATCATCCGCTAGCAAGAACACAACATTCGGCTGTTGCCCCAATTCCTGCCCGCTGCAACGCAGCCAAGGTTGCAAGATAAAGACCGTTATCGCGGTGAGAATGTGGATTGGACACTGTCTGCGTTGGCGGGGCATGATTCGGTTTCACGATTCGGAGAAGGTAGGTTGCGTTGGGAAACAGTCATCGATTGTAGCAGGCCGCAATCGACCCTGATTTTTGTGCAACAATTTATGTGAGCCGTGACTCGTAAGCGGCCGGTTCTTTCTGACTGCTGACTGCTGACTGCTGACTGCTGACTGCTGACTGCTGACTGCTGACTGCTGACTGCTGACTGCTGACTGCTGACTGCTGACTAGTTCGACTGATTATGGGCGTCTAGGAAAAGCAGCTGACGATAGAGCGTTTCGACATACGTTGCCCGGTAGCCAGCCGACAGAGCCGCTCGCCACGGATTCCCAAAGATTGCTTCCACTTCCATGGGGCGTTTGGCTAGGTAATCCAAGGACATACTGCTGTCGTAGGGGACCATTTTTTCAGTGTCAATCAGCATTTTGTCGATGTGAGCCCTTTCGATTTCTGTGCCACATTGTTTTGACGCCCGGCAAATGTCAATCATCAATGACTCCGCCAGCATTCGCGCTGAAGGATCGCTCATGATCTGCTGAGTGTTCGCGCGCAGTACTACGGATAATCCATTGAAAGGCACATTCCACACCAGCTTGCGCCACCGCACCGATTGCAAATCCTCTGCGGGCTGCATATCGATGCCTGCGCGCTGAAAATCCTCTGCGATCTCCAACATCCGAGGCGAAATGCGGCCTCGCCACGAGGGGCTGTACTCTCCGAAGGCGATGCGTCCGTAGTCCAGATGTTTGATATGTCCGGGGCCGATCTTGTTGCTGCACAGAAAGCAGCAGCCTCCGAGCACTTGATTTTCGCCTGCGACATCTGCCGCATCGCGTTCAATGTCATAACCATTTTGCAGCACCAGCACGAGACTTTTCTGATCGCACACAGCTCGCAGGACTTCCCCGAGCGAGTCATTGCACGTTGCCTTCCAAGCAACGACGGCAACATCGACTTTCGGCATATCCTGCGGGTCGTCGAAAACACTGGGATGTGGTAGATGGAAATCACCTAAGGGTGAGTCGACTCTGAGTCCAGATCTACGGATATGTTGAAAATCGCTTCGTGCCAGGAAGTGAACTTCGCAGCCGCTCTTGGCTAGCAATCCGCCATACAATCCGCCCAGCGCACCGGTACCGAGAATTGCATAGCTCTTCATGAATTCAGCTCCGACTTTGGTGGCTAGTGCTCTGACCAGATTGAAAAGTGGGATAGGCATCTGCCTGTCGATGCAATTTCAGCAACCCCAACGCAAGCTGGAAGCAGACGCCACTGGCTATTTTGAACCCTAAATTTCAATCTAGACCGAGCAACAGCCTGTCATTAGAAATGATCTTCTTCATCGAGTCTTCATTATTTGGCGTAATTCGCTACAGGAGCACATCATTCGGAACCGTCGGTAATACA